>CAMFIG010000015.1 GCA_945952445.1 uncultured Chlamydiae bacterium | reverse complement strand
TTATTTGTTAGCTGTGAAGGGTAATCAGCCGTCTCTGCATGCGGAGATGGAAAATTTTTTCGATCAAGCTCATGCAATTGAATGGGATGAAGTACCGCATTCATTTCACCAGGAAGTTGAAAAAGGTCATGGTCGTATCGAAATTCGAGAAGTTCGAGTTGTAGAAGATTTCGAGTGGTTGCCGAACGCCGACAAATGGAAAAATTTAGCCTGTCTCATTGAAGTGCGCTCTACAAGACAAAAAACCGGATCAATTGCTACTGAAGTCTTTAGACGACTGTATATTTCCAGTCGTCGAGCCTCTGCAAAAGATTTCGCTAAATGGATCCGTCAGCATTGGAGCATTGAAAACCAATGTCATTGGGTGGCAGATATCATTTTCGAAGAGGATGAGAATGTAACGGATAGAGGAAATAGCGCAGAGAATATGGGCTTGTTTCGACGTTTGGCTATGAATATAGCAGCAGTTGCAGATCCGCAGAGAGGTCTTGCTGCTGTAAGACGAGCTGCAACTTTTGGTACGGGATATTTAAAGGGAATTCTGGCAATCATTTTCTGCACAGCGGAGTCAAAAAATTTTAGTTAAATCGCCCTGGCAGGCTCTCATAAAATATATACATTTAAAGGAAAGACACTCGTAATTCCAGAACATGAAGAGCTGAAACCGGGAACCCGAATGTCCATTTTTAAAACAGTAGTAGATGCTTGTAGTAGTTCTCCTCTTTAAAAAGGGGCAATCTAGAGAAAGTCCGGATCTAACTCTCTATTGACCTAATAGTCCATTTGACAAAGAAGAGGTCACAGAAAAAGGAGAGATCGGATCCATGAAGTTATCTAAGTCGAGCGCATAGATCATCCCTCCGCCTAGCTGCTGGGAGAAGATCCAAGCACCTTTCTTATGGGCTGAAGAGGAGAGGTCGAAGCTAGCCCAAGCACCCGTAGACCCATTCCAAATATAGGAAGTCTCTGTAATAGGGTTGACTTGTGTTCCTTGGAATACATTACAGCCCAGATCGCCGATGACTTCATAGTAAGCCAGCATCCCTGCTTGTCCTGTATAATATCCCGGATAACCAGCTCCGGAGAAAGAACACCCGGGACCATAAGGCTGCCCTTCCAAAGAACTTGGGAAAACAACTCCTGCAAAGGTATGAGCATAGGAAGGAACTCCAACGACAATTTTAGAAGCGGGCGTTTTTCCCTGCAGGTAAGAGGCTACGGTAGATTGGACACAGCTAGCTCCTGAGGAAAGAGGCTGCAAAGGCGCATTTTCGCCTGTCGGCTGCTGCCAAGGCCCTGCATAATCATAGGTCATCACATTATACCAATCGAAAAAAACGCTCACGGCAGAAAGCCAATCGATATAAGACTGAGGACTAGATGGGTCGATATGATATTGTTGTGCGCCGATCTGGCAATCCCCTTCGATAAAGCCGGAAGGCGCAATAGCCGGCACCGCTGCAGTGAGAAGAATCTTCTCTTTTTCACTGTCGATGCGACTGCGGAACGCTTGAGCAAAGTTAGCAAAATTTTGATAATCGCTGCTGCTGCCTCCTCGAGCAGGAACACCAGGATATTCCCAGTCGATATCGATCCCCTGCAGTTCATAACTCGAGCAAAGATCAAAGGCGGACTGGATAAATGCATTATATTTTGCACTATCTGCGCACATTTCGGAAAAATAGGTCATTGTAACAGAACCATACGAACTGGTCGGATCGTTAAAATTCCATCCTCCGATGCTCACAAAAATTCGCAATGCGGGATTGTAGCTCTTCAATCCAACAGTCTGTTGGAGAAGAGTTGAATCATTCCACTCGGAGAAATGGATTTTCCAGTCATTAGTAGGTCCGGCTGGCTGTTCTGCTGATTGATAGTTGAAAAATAAAAAGGCATAATTGAGATCAGACAGCTTAGGAGCTATCAAAGACAAATTCGAAGGTTTGCAAGAGCCAGCGCCAGGACGGTATTGAGACCAATTCGTATAGTATCCAACAAGAAGAGAAGAAGCCTCAATGCTGCAGGTCCAAGCAAGCACACACCCTATGAACACAGAAAATATCTTCATACAACGTCCTCTGTAAAAGATAGACCTTGTAATCACTGTTCAAAAAATGATCAAGAAAAAATCACTTGCAGAACGAATCAGATATGCTGCGTAAAGCAGCATATTCTCTATTGGGTGGACGACATAGTAAGGCGGGTGCTTCAAGCCGCTTGAGCCAGGCAACTAAAAATTGCAAAGTCGAGGCTTAAGAATGTATATTGCTTTTTTGCAAACCCCTGTGTTAAAACCATCGCTTACATTGAGGTGTCTATGAAGCAATCTCTTTCTAAAGCCGATAGCTGGAAGATGTTCGATCAAATCTCATCAACCTATGACAAAATCAACCGAATTATGACCTTCGGGCTTGATAAGCTTTGGAGAAAAAAGGTTGCTGATTTTTTGCCAAAACATCACCCGATCTCGATTCTCGACTGCGCAACAGGGACAGCAGACCAAATCCTTGCTCTTTTTCAATATGCACCGAACGTAACGGAAGTAGTAGGTGTTGATCTCGCTAAGGAGATGTTATCGATTGCAGAGGAAAAGATCAAAAAAACACCCTATGCAAAACACGTGCTTCTTCAGGAAGCTAGCATCCTTAACCTCCCTTTTCCCAATGAGAGCTTCGACTGCGCTACGATCTCTTTTGGAATACGGAATGTCTCAGACATCTCTCAAGCGCTCCAGGAGATCAAACGAGTGCTTAAGCC
Source organism: uncultured Chlamydiae bacterium (assembly GCA_945952445.1). Taxonomy (GTDB): domain Bacteria; phylum Chlamydiota; class Chlamydiia; order Chlamydiales; family Rhabdochlamydiaceae; genus CAMFIG01. The sequence goes on along the minus strand of CAMFIG010000015.1, from coordinate 39,781 downwards.
TGAAGGAAGGCTCGTGATCTTGGAAACCTCGATCCCTAGATGTGCAATCTGCCGGATTCTGCATAAGTTCTATCTTCAGTGCATCCTCCCAAAAATCGGAGGATGGATCTCTAAACAAAAATCAGCATATGACTATCTCCATAAGACCGCGGAAGCATTTCCTTCAGGACCTGCTTTTTGCCAGATTTTAGAAAACCAAGGATTTCGAAAACCTCAAGTACATCCTCTATTATTTGGTGCTGTCAGCATCTATTATGGAGACAAATAGGATCTATGTATAAGATCGAGGTCCCGGAGGAGCATCTTTTAAATTGGCTGGAAGATCTTCCCGTGTATCCGAAGTTTTATTGGCAAGGCAAAGACTCGCAAATCCAACGCGTTGCTCTTGGCTGCCGCGCGCATTTTTCAAAAATCCCAGAAGATCTTCCCATAGACAGCCGTTTATATGGGGGATGTTTTTTTTCTAAGGACTGCATAAAAACTCCTATATGGGATAGTTTTTTTCCCAACTATTTCTTCCTCCCGAAATGGGAAATCGAGCAAGAAGGGTCTGTTGCCACACTCTTCGCTCATGCTCCTATCGAAGAGATCCGCTCTTTATGGGATAAACTTCCCTCTGTAAAATGCCACCCCGATTGGGAGAAAAGAAGAGATACTCCCTCTAAATCCGCATGGATCCAAAATATTATCAACAGCCAAAATCAGATGAGAGAGAACTCTCTTCAAAAGGTAGTTCTCGCAAGAGAATCTCAATTCACATCAAGAAACCAACTCCCTTCTTTTGCCTGGTTACAAATACACCGCAAAAACCCTCAGAGAGGAACACTTTTTGCCTTTCAGATGAGTCCTCAAGCGACTTTTTTAGGCAACACGCCAGAGCATCTTTTTTCTCGCAAAGGAACCTTGCTACGCACAGAAGCGATTGCCGGGACAAGACCCCGAGGAAAAACAGACGAAGAAGAGGCTATCTTTGCAAAAGAGCTTCTTGAAAGTAAAAAAGAGACAAAAGAATTCCTCTACGTTAAAAACTACCTTCAAGAAAGACTCTCTTCTCTTTGCGAATCTGATGTGCTCTCTACAGAAGCCTCCTTGATCAAAACGCAAAATTTACAACACCTACATTCTATCTTTACCGCCAACTTACTCTCTTCTTCTAATGACCAAGCCATCCTCTCTACTCTGCATCCGACGCCTGCTTTAGGAGGAACTCCCAAAGAAAAAGCGCTTTTTCTCATCAACCGCCTAGAATCTTTTGACCGCGGGCTCTACGGAGGACCGATCGGCTGGACATCCAAAGAAGAGTCGTGCTTTGCTGTCGCTATCCGCTCTGCTTTGGTTCGAAGTAACTCTATGCATCTATTTGCAGGAGCCGGCATCGTGCAAGACTCCGATCCAGAAAAAGAGTGGGAAGAGCTCGAACAAAAAATCCGATTATGGACAGATTTATGGACGACATAGCAACGCTGAACGTACAAAGAGCTTACATCCTTGTAGACCAACTCTATCAACTTGGAATCCGCTGTATTTGTTTGTCTCCCGGTTCTCGATCAACCCCCCTTGCGATCGCTGTCTCGGAACATGAGAACATCGCCTCTTTCATCCACTTTGATGAGCGCGGACTTGCCTTCCATGCTTTAGGATATGCTAAGGCGTCCGGCACTCCTGTCGCTCTAATTGTCACATCGGGTACAGCCGTTGCTAACCTGCTGCCCGCTGTTGTTGAAGCTTCTTTCGACCGAGTCCCTCTTATTCTCATCACAGCTGACCGCCCAGCAGAACTAAGAGATTGCGGAGCGAACCAGACTGTAGATCAAGTTCATCTTTTTAGATCTTATGTCCGCTGGGAAATCGATCTACCTTTTTCAGATCCTCACATGCCTACCTCCTATCTTACCTCCTCTTTAGCACAAGGAGTCTATAGAGCTCTCCATTCCCAAGGCCCTGTACATATTAACTGTATGATCCGCGAGCCTCTCTTTGCTCTTGATGTAGAAAAGCCAAACAGCATTTCCCCTTGCTGTTATGAGTCATGCCTTAAAGAATCTTCTTTTTCCTCTTTAGAAATGTGGGCAGAAAAGCTCAGTCAGTTTTCCCGCGGTATCATCATAGCCGCCTCTGAACCTTGCCACGGCTCTTCGCAATCTATAGAAGATCTAGGACATAAGCTTGGATGGCCCATCTTTTCCGATATCCTCTCGCCTATTCGGAGTTCTGGGCAGTCTCTGCGATACGGGGATCTAATCTTGCGATCCTTGCCTTCTTTTTCTTGTGACGCGATCCTCCACTTAGGAGATCGGATCGTTTCTAAAACCATGTCGCAATGGATTGCAAAACATGCCTCCATTCCCTATTTCCAAGTGACGAACCATCCCTATAGACAAGACCCACTCCATAAAGTCCAATATAGAATAGAAAGCGATCCGGTCTCTTTTTGCCGCAATCTTCTTCCATATGTCACCTCTCGCACTTCTGAATGGGTAGATCATTGGCGTTACTTAGCATCTCTTGTAGAAAAAGCCTTACCGCTCTATTTTTCAGAACAAAAAGAGCTGACGGAACCCTCAATCCCTTATCTGCTTTCCCAAAATACACAAGACATGGGGCTATTCATTTCCAATAGCATGCCAATTCGAGATGCTGACTTGCTTTTCTTTCCCAAAAACCATAACTGGCAGGTATTCGGAAATCGAGGGGCATCTGGGATCGACGGCAACATCGCAACGGCTTGTGGGATAGCATCTGCGCTGCAAAAACCGACAGTTGCATGGCTGGGAGACCTCGCAGCCTTGCATGACCTCAATTCTCTTGCCCAATGCAGACATATCCCCTATCCGATCCTCTTTCTTGTCATGAACAACCATGGAGGAGGCATCTTTTCTTTCCTTCCCGTCGCTCGAAAGCAGAAGTTCTTCGAGTCTTTTTTTGCAACTTCTCATCCCTATTCTTTTGAAGAATTTGCACGAGGATTTTCAATCCCCTACTGCAAAATCCAAAATAAGACATCCTGGGATGCTGCATGGGAACAATTCCAAAAGAATCCAATAACATCGATTCTGGAAATACAAACAGACCGCTCTTACAATGTAATAGAACACCAAAATCTATACCAATATATTGACCAGACTTTATGCTCCAAGTACAACAAAGAGGCTCTCTTGCAGGCCCTCACGTCATCTTCCTACACGGATTTTTAGGTTCTAAAGAAGACTGGGATCCACTCATCGACAGTCTAGATCCCGGTCTCTGTTGCTGGACCATTGACATTCCAGGCCATGGGCAATCCCCTTACTCTCCTAAAATCTTAGAAACCCTCTCTGAATGGATCCACACAAAGAAAACTCCTCTCTTAGTTGGGTATTCGATGGGCGGCAGAATAGCCCTAGAGCTATACAGACGCTCTCCACGTTCTTTTTGCGGTGCTATCATACTCTCTGCCTATGTGGGCAAGATGGATGCAAAAGAGAAAGCTCAAAGAGAATATGAAGAAGAACGTTGGAAAGAAAAGATCTTATCTTCCGATCCCCATGCTTTTTTAGATGCCTGGTATGCCCAGCCTCTTTTTGCTACCCTGCAACAACAAAACCACCTTTACAAGTCAATACTAGAAAGGAGACTCACCTTTCAGCCAAATGCATTGTTTGCTGCTTATGACGAACTGCGCCTTACTCGTCTTCCTCCCTTAGATATTTTACCTTGCCCTGGCTATTTTCTATATGGAAGTGCAGACGAAAAATATGCAAAGCTTTATAGTGCGTTGCCCGATACTGTAAGCGTCGATAGCGTCCCTTCTTGTGGTCATGCTATCCATCTGGAAGCGCCGACTCGATGCTCTCAACTCATGAAACAATGGATGCACAAGGAGCGGTTATGGCCATAATACATTGGAATGCAATCGGAGATTATGAAGATATTACCTATCATAAAGCAGAAGGGATCGCTAAGATTACCATCTGCAGACCCGAGGTACGCAATGCTTTCCGGCCTCTGACTGTCCAAGAAATGTCTCATGCTCTTCACGATGCACGGGAAGATCAAGAAATTGGCGTTATCATCCTTACAGGAGAAGGAAGGGATGCCTTCTGCTCCGGAGGAGACCAAAGGATCCGGCAAGATGGCGGATATGCTGATGAGCAAGGAATCCTCCGCCTCAACGTCCTCGACTTACAAAAGCAGATACGCTCCTGTCCAAAACCTGTTGTTGCTATGGTTTCTGGCTACGCCATTGGGGGCGGACATGTACTGCATGTCGTTTGCGATTTAACAATCGCAGCTGACCATTCTATCTTCGGTCAAGTCGGGCCTAAGGTAGGATCTTTTGACGGAGGCTTTGGAACAAGCTATCTCTCCCGCATCGTCGGACAGAAAAAAGCAAGAGAGATTTGGTATCTGTGCCGCCGCTATACAGCGCAAGAAGCTCTATCGATGGGGCTTGTCAATTGCGTCGTCCCCTACGAACAGCTGGAAGAAACAACAGTTGCTTGGTGCAAAGAGATGCTACAGCACTCACCGCTTGCCTTGCGCTGCCTAAAGTCTGCTTTCAATGCTGATTGCGATGGCCAGGCAGGGATCCAAGAGCTTGCAGGGAATGCAACTCTTCTCTACTACATGACAGAAGAAGCACAAGAAGGACACCTTGCTTTTCTTGAAAAAAGATCCCCCAACTTCTCACAATTTCCCAAGAGGCCTTAAATGATCGCTGCATTCCGCCTGTGGACTACCGCCATACGCCCCAAAACACTAGCAGCCAGCATTAGCCCAATCCTCATTGGGATCACAATGGCTTTATCCGACGGGTATTTTCACGGAACTCTCTGTTGGATGACTCTGCTGACAGGACTTGGAATCCAGATTAGCACCAATTTTGCCAATGACTATTTCGATTTCTTAAAAGGAGCTGATACTGCGGAAAGAAAAGGCCCGATACGCCCCCTACAAGCAGGTCTTCTCTCTTTAAAGACAATGAAAGCAGCCTGTTTTCTGAGTTTTCTTTTCACTACACTCTGCGGATGCTATCTTGTTTGGCACGGTGGAATTGCCATCGCCTTTTTACTTGCGATCTCACTGCTGCTCGGCGTCATCTATACAGGTGGGCCTTTTCCTTTAGCCTACCTAGGGCTTGGCGACCTCTTCGTCTTTGTATTCTTTGGTCCCATAGCAGTCGCCTCTTCTTACTATCTACAAACCCATTACTTTTCTTCTACATTATGGATTGCAGGGGTGGGGCCCGGAGCCATCTCTACAGCAATCCTTGTCGTAAATAACCTAAGAGATATCGAAGAAGATCGCCTCTCTCAGAAAAAAACCCTTTTAGTTCGCTTCGGTAAAACTTTTGGTAAAATAGAATACATCGCTTTAATGACTCTTGCCTTTTTTACCCCATTCTTTTTTGTCAAAGACCACCCCCTTTCTCTTCTTGCTTGCTTATTTCTGATCCCCGCATTCCCTCTCATCCGAGCCATCGCATCCCGCCATGTCCAAACATACAACCTAATCCTTGCAAAGACAGGGCAAGTTCTATTTCTCTATTCTTTTCTGTTTTGCATAGGATGGATGGTGTGATTTTAGAAACATTCCGCTTGTTTCTATTTAGAATCGAATTTTCTTCTATTGGACCTAGAGAAGGCATTGTGATCTATGCTGAAACAAAAGAGGGAAAGTCAGGATGGGCTGAAGCTTCCCCTCTTCCTGGATGGAGCCAAGAGACTCTCTCTCAGACAGCCAAGCAGTTACTTGATCTAAAAGTTCCTCTTCTACAGTGCCGCTCTGTCTATGAAAAAGATAAAATCCTAAGCCAATCTTCACTATATCCCTCGGTAGACTTCGGACTCGACTCCCTTTTTTCTATTCTACAAAATGAAAGCCTGCCAAGTCCTATGCCTTTAGCAGCGCTGCTCACAGGATCTTTTGCAGAAATCCAAGAACAGATCCCTGAAATCTTTAAAAAAAAATACCGCCATGTGAAACTAAAAATCTCTTCCTTATCAAACAAAGAAGCTCATGCTGTGATAGAACAGCTCATAGGAAAAGTCATCTTGCGCATCGATGCCAACCAAAAATGGTCTTTAAGTGAGGCCCTCTCTTTTTGCAGCAAATATCCTCATGATGCTTTCGAATATATAGAAGAACCCCTTTGCTGTTTAGAAGAGATCTCACAATTTCCCTATCCTATAGCCCTCGACGAAACACTAAGATGCCAAAGCTTTCCTCCATTGGCTTATGCATGCGCTCAGGTGATCAAGCCTATGATGCTAGGCGGCGCTAAAAAGATCGCACCCTATGCAAAATCTAAGATCCCAGCTATTTTAAGCAGTAGTTATGAAAGCGGCATCGGCATCTATCATATCGCCAGGTTAGCTGACCGACTAGCTCTTCCGAAGATGGCTATAGGACTTGACACCTATCGTTTTTTGCACCAAGATCTCCTGTTAACACCCCATATGATAGATGAAGGGTATATTCACGCAAGTCCCTTACATGTCGACTTATCCACCCTTCGCGAGGTAGCCGATGGATCCTCTTTGGGATAGTCTCTGCCGCAGTGCGCCCCCTCAAGCTATCGCATTGCGAGACGTAAAAAACACAATCTCCTACGAAAAACTCTTTGAAAAAACATCGCATATCGAAAAAGCGCTAAGAGCACAAGGGATCACACAAAAAGATCGGGTTGCTTTTGTTGCCTATAGCGATCTCTCCTCCATTCTACTGCTGTTTGCTCTTTTGAACATCGGCGCTAGCGTCTCTCCTTGTAGCTTCCGGATCCCTCATCTTCGGCTTTTAGAACGTTTGCATAAAGCCTCTTTTACCCATCTCATCGACAAAGAAACTCTTGCAATCCAAACTTTGGGACACTCTCCAGATCCTCTTCCCCCTTCCACTTTGCTTTTATTTACCTCGGGGAGTGAAGGCCCCCCCAAACTAGCAGCCCTTTCTGTTAACAATTTTTATAAAAATGCGTTGGGCACCCTCTCTACTCTTCACCTTGAGCTGCCGAGCTCTTGGCTCCTTTCCCTTCCTCTATTCCATGTGAGCGGGATTGCAATTCTCTTCCGCTGCTTAGCCAGTGGGCAGAGCATCACCTTATGCTCTTCTCCTCTTTTAGAAGCCCTGCAAGACCCTATGGTCTCCCATGCCTCTTTTGTCCCGACCCAATTGATACGCCTTTTACAAGAAAAACCAAAATTTCCCTTTTTGCGTTGCGCCCTTCTCGGAGGCGCCCCTATCCCCTATGATCTTTTTATACAGGGAATAAAACAAAATATCCCGCTCTTTGCAACCTATGGGATGACGGAGATGGCATCGCAAATTGCAACGGCTTGTCATGAGGTTCATCCTCCCGTTCTTCACTTTGGCAAGCCCCTCCCTTACCGAGATATCAAGATCGATGAGACCGGAGAAATCCTCGTTCGAGGAGACTGTCTGTTTTTAGGATATGTCGGATCCTCAGGAATCACCCGTCCTTCGACTCTGGAAGGATGGTTCCCAACAAAAGACTTAGGGAACTTGTCTTCCGAAGGCTTTCTGATATGGAAAGGAAGAAAAGACCACCTCTTTATCTGTGGCGGAGAAAATGTCTATCCGGAAGAGATCGAAAAGGCGCTTTGTGAAATCGAGGGTGTTTGGCAAGCCGTTGCCGTGCCCGTCGAAGATCCTGAGTTTGGATCGCGGCCTATCGCCTTCATCGATGGGTCTTGCAGACTATCTAAAGAGGCAATCTCTGCATCCCTTCGAGAAAAGCTCCCCTCTTATGCCCTTCCCATAGATATACTCCCCTTCCCTGAACATCTGCAATCTTCTTGGAAAGTCGACCGTATGGCTTTCCTTCATTTTGCATCGCAATATAGCTTTTCTCGAAACTCCTGAGGAATTTCACAAGCCTTATCTTCCCCCTTGCGGATAAAAGCGTGCACAAGCTGTACTTTGCCTGCTAACCTCTCTTTTGTGAAAATCTCATACTCTACAGAAAAAGAACGAGCGCCCACTTTTGCTATGCGAAGCTTCACATTGACAGGGTCATCTACACAAAGAGCACTCAAATAGTCCGCTTCTGCATGCACAATCGGCATCAAATAAGGAGAAGACAGAAGATCTTTAAGAGGCCACCCTCTTTGCAATAAAAACGCTTCAAAAGCCTCAAGAGCTAACCTCATCTGCTCCGTAAAATAGATCACCCCTGTAGCATCCGTATCCCTCAGGCGTATCACTGTAGAATAAGTAAACATTAGGTCTCTTCCTGTATTCAAAGTTTTTCTATATTCATAGACTAATTTTTAGTTAAGAACTGCAATCGCAAGGCTTTCATCTTCAGCTTTTAAGAATACTGCACTCCTTTATTTTTTACTTACAAAATTCATTTTTTCTCGGGTTTGTTGTACAAAAAAAACCCCTTTTCTATAATCCGACATTACCTTCACTTTTAGCCGGGAATAAAGCGATGAGTCACACCATTCCAAGTAGCGTGTCCGGACAGGAAGAAATGCAAATTTTTTCTTCATCTATTTTGCTTTCTGAGCACCTTCTCCATGAGGGACAGATGGAGATCGTCCGACATGAATTAAGAAAAGGAATGGACCTTTTCCAAAAAGCCTGCGAGCTCAACCCCAACAACCCTAAATTATATTTTGAACAAGGGCTTTCACTCTTCGAATATGGCTGCGAAGAGGGAAAAGAAAAAACTCTACTCATTGCTACTAAAAAATTTAAAATGGCGGTCTCTCTAATGCCTGAGTATTTTCAAGCTTGGCATTTATGGGGTCTTGCTCTATATCATCTAGGGCAATCAACACAAGAACACCACTATTTTTTAGAGTCTGAAGAAAAGCTGCAAAAAGCCCTTGCCTTATCTAATACAGCGGGACTTGATCAACAAGCCGATCTTTTATGGGACTACGGAAACACTAAAACAGCCGTCGCCTTGCACTCGGGAGAAGCTTTAGACTGGCAGATCTCTTTAGACGCCTTCCAAAAAGCTGCAGCTACCCAAAATCACCTTCCTGCCGAATTTTGGAATCAATATGGCTTTTGCTGTCTTAACCTGGCTCAATGCATCAATGATGTCCGAATGTGCGTAAAGTCGATCCACTGCTTCAAACACGCCATCTCTAGCTCTGCCGACAGCTTTGAAGGCTGGAATAATCTTTCTAAAGCTTTAGAGGCTCTTTATGGATATACCCACGATGAAGACCACTTTTCTCAAGCCAGTGAATGCTTCTCTTCAGCCTCTCAACTGAGGCCCTTCGATGCCGAGATTTGCCTGAATTGGGCTAAGCTTGCCTGTCTTAGTGGAAAACAGACTCGAGATATCAAGAAGCTCCGGCTTGCCATAGAAAAATGCAAAAAAGCCCATGCTTGCAACCCTTCTTCTCCTCATATCCTTGCCTTGTGGGGAGAATCTCTTTCCTATCTTGGAGAACAACTAGAAAGGGTAGAACTCATCCAAGAAGGAGAAAACAAACTTTCGCAAGCGATAGATCTCGAATCAAATGACCCTGCGATTTGGGAATCTTTTGGACATCATTTTAACTGTTTAGGTAGATATTTTGCCGACATAGATTACCACTATCAAGCCATTGAAAAATTCCAAACAGGCCTTTCGCTCAATCGTTCTTGTAGCTCGCTTTGGTATGCAATTGCCTGTACATATTCCCATCTGGGGCATTCAGAGCAAGACACTGATTCTTTACAAAAGGCCACGAGATTCTTTGCCAAAGCTGTGGATTTAAAACCCTGTAACAGCTATTTCCGCGTAGAATATGCGCGTGCACTATCCAAACTCGGAGAATTGATCCATGATGAAAAAATTCTAGAACAGTCCCTAGCCGAATTTGAAAGAGCATTATCAATCCAAAAAAATGCTGTCTATCTCCATCCTGACTGGCTCTTCTATTATGGATGCACGCTTGATCTTTATGGGGATTTTCACGAAGAAGCAAGCTACTATCATAAAGCAATTGAAGTCTTTTCCCATGTTCTGATGATCGACCCCGACTTCCCTCACATCCATCACCACTTGGCTCTTGCATTCTCGCATCTCGGAGAACTTCAAGGGGAAATCGATCTTTTTTATCGCTCCCTACACTATTTTAAACTCGCTTCAAAACATGAAGAAGACAACGACCAAGTCCTTTTAGATCTTGGCATTGCGTTGATCAATATTGCACAGTATACAAGCGATGCGATGGAAGCGGACCAATGCTACCGCGATGCAGAAGTCAAATTCACAACCGCTGCAAAAAATGGAAATTTGCAAGCCTATTATCACTTAGCTTGTCTCTATTCTCTGCTCTCCGAACATGAAAAATCCTTAAGCCTTCTCTTCAAAGCAGAAACTTACGATGCTCTGCCTTCTGTAGAAGAAATGATACAAGACGACTGGCTGGATCTTGTACGCAACTGCGACGAGTTTAAAGAGCTCATCGGACGCCTAGAGAAAAAAAGCAACCTCCACGAACGTTGAGGCAGATCGCTTCCTGCTAATTTCTTAGGATTTAATCTTTTTATCTGCTAAGATGGCTATATTTACGTAATTTTTTTCAAGGGATTCTCTAATCTATGGACAAGCGCTCTATTCTCTTTGTGATCTTATTAACTGTAGCCTTATTCTTTGCCAATCAATGGTTCTATGATCGAGGCGGAGATAAAGCGCCTAAAACCCAAGCGGTCCCCGTAGCGACGCAAACACCTACCTCACCTTCCGCCCCCCTTCCACCACAGGAACCTTCTCAATTTTACGTATTGGAAAATGAATACCAACAGATTGTCTGCTCCAGCATAGGAGGAGCCATTTCTGAAATCAACCTGCCTTTTGCTTCAGAAGCCAACAAGCAAAGCATCGTTTTACCCATCGGGTTTGATAAAACCTTGGCAAAAAAACATCCTGCCAATGATCGTTTTCCTTCTACCTCTTACTGGTCTTTAGACCAAGGAACTCTGCAAAAACATGCGGAAGGAAAAACAGGGGGATACTATCCTCTTTTAAGACGCAACGTGATGTCAGACAAAGAGCATGTTCTCTACGCTTTTTCCCCAAAGCACTACGCATTCAACATAGTGTCTGATGATGAAAGCACGCATCTGCTTCAATACAAAGTCACTCAATTTGATAAAAATACACTCTCTTTAGAAGCTTCTGACGAGCGCCGCAAGATCACAAAGACATACACTCTTTCCGACGTCTCTAAAAACACTCCGTACTGCCTAGAGGTAGAAGTCCGAGTCGAAGGAGATACAAGAGGTCTTTGGCTTACAACAGGAGTCCCAGAGGTTGAACTCATCTCCGACAATTTTTCTCCTACATTAAAATACCTCCAACAAAGAAATAACAAGCCTCAAGTCGAGTCGCTTTCTCTGCCTAAATCGATGACCGCATACTCCTCAATCACTCCTCTTTGGCTCAGCAATGCCAACGGATTTTTAGGGTTAATCTTACAGCCTATCGAAGGCCTCGTGGAAGGTTTTAAAACAGAAACCTTAGCAGGAGCCCAAGCCCCTACAAGACTGTCTATCATCGATGCGGAATACCAGCTCTACCCCATAGAAAAATATCCGGGCTATAGTTTTTTAGTCCCTCTTCGCTCCAATGGGCCTGTCAAATTCCGACTCTTTGCAGGACCTTATGAAGATGATGTCTTTAAAACCGTCGATGAGACCATCTCTCAAAAAGCAGAAAACCCTCATTTTTCTTTGGCTCTTAGCTTTGAAGGATGGTTTACCTTTATTTCTGAGCCCTTCGCAAAGTTCCTCTTTATCTTGATGAAAGTCTTTTATAAGGTAACCCATTCCTGGGGATTTTCGATCATTTTGTTAACCCTTGCTCTGCGCATCATGCTCTATCCTTTAAACGGATGGTCGATCAAATCTTCGATCCGTATGCAGCAGATCGCTCCACAGGTGACAGCTATCCAAGAAAAGTACAAAAAAGACCCCAAAAAAGCACAGATGGAGGTCGTGGCTCTATACAGAGAAACCGGCGTCAACCCGCTTACTGGCTGCTTGCCCATGCTGATCCAAATCCCGTTCCTCATCGGAATGTTCGACCTTTTAAAGTCAGCTTTTGAACTGCGAGGAGTAAGCTTCATCCCTGGATGGATCGACAACCTCACTTCTCCAGATGTCGTCTTTAGCTGGAACTACCCGCTCTTCTTTTTTGGGACTAGCTTGCATCTGCTGCCGATCATCCTAGGAGCTGTGATGTATGTGCAGCAAAAACTCTCCGCTTCTTATCCAAAAGACAAGAGACTGCTTACCGACCAGCAAAAACAACAAAAAACAATGGGCAATATCATGGTAATCGTATTCACCGTGATGTTCTACCATTTCCCTTCAGGCTTGAACATATACTGGCTTTCCTCGATGGGCCTTGGAATTTTGCAGCAATGGTTCATGAATAGAAAATGGAAAAAAGCTCCTATTGTGCTCTCGAATAAGAGGTAACACTCCATGCAAGCATGGGATCTCTTTTTGAGCTCGTTACAACAGGAAATAGGGACGGAAACCGTAGAAAAATGGCTCCGTCCCTTACAAGTTGTTCATTTCGATGCTTGCAACCTCTACCTAGAAGCTCCTGATCCTCTTCTGATCGACTGGTTTGAAGAACACGTTCGCGCTAAAGCCAAAAAAAAACTACTCAACAACAATTTCCATCCGATCAAAGTCCATATCAGCCATGCGAACCTGCAAGAGTCTGCCCCAAAAGAGAAGAAAAAAATAGCCCCCCTTCCTCCTTTTTCTCTTCTTACAGACGCGCTATCCCCCAGTTTTCGGTTCGACACTTTTCTGACAAATCCCAACAACCAGATCGCCTTTGAACTCCTCCGCCAACTAGACCGCAAAGACTCTATAGGACAATTCAATCCTATCTATCTCTATGGCAGCGCTTGCTGTGGAAAGACCCACCTTTTGCAAGCTACAGCTTTCCAATGCCAAGAATTGCAAAAAAAAACACTGTATGTCAAAGCGGAAACTTTTACAGAGAATGTCGTCAGAGCAATCCGAACAAGCAATATGAAAGAGTTCCGCCAAGCGCATCGAGACATCGATGTCCTTATCTTCGACGACGTACAAATTCTTGCAAAGAAGACAGCCACCCAAGAGGAGTTTTTCCATACATTTAACACACTCCACATGCAAGGCAAACAGATCGTATTAAGCGCAAACTCTCCAGCCGCTCTTCTTTCAGAAATCGAACCTCGACTTATCAGCCGCTTTGAATGGGGGATTTCTTTATCGGTTGGGAAGTTAGAAGGAAACGACCTTCTCAAGATGCTCGAACAACGCTGTGACGCCCTTGCGTTCCCGCTTTCTAAAACGGTGCTCCAATTTTTACTAGAAACGTTCTCTTTTAACGTAAAGTCCCTGCACAAAGCACTTGAAGCTCTCATTTTAAGAAGCCATTCTCTACAAAAAACTTCTACTTTGACAGTGCCGATCGTCCGCCATATGCTGCAGGATCTGATCGAAGAGGAAAAAAAGGAAATCTTAACCCCAGAAAAGATCCTCTCTTCCGTAGCGGGATTTTATTCTCTCCTACCAAAAGACATCCTCAGCAAATCCCAAACCCATGAATATACGCTTCCAAGACAGCTATCGATGTATCTTTGCAGAATAGAACTCAAGATGCCCTACGTAAAAATAGGGCAGTTTTTTGATAGAGACCACTCTACTGTTATGACAAGTGTCAAGGGAATCGAAGAAAAAATAGCAGCGCAAGACAAAGAGATCTCGCATGCGCTGCTGCTTATCCGAAGAAATTTAGATGCTTAAATCCTTGATAGAAAAAGTAAATTGCGGACCATGGATGCATCCTGTTATCTCAAGAGCTGCCAAGCTAGCTTGCCGCTGCTCAGCTCGTGTGTTCTTTAAAGACTCTTCTTTCTCGCAGTACTCTCTGATAGCATCGTTCAACAAATTAATAAGAGGCTCTTGTTCGCTTATCGGAAGTGCATGAACGATATCTGCCATCGCAGCAATCTGTCCGCCTCTTTCAAAGTAGTATTCGCAAAGCCAAAAATTGGTAAACTCCGTATCAATCACATAGACTCCATCTGAACCAACGATAAAGTTTCCCCAATGAATATCAGTAAATCCGCACTCTGATAGTAGCCCTAACAAATCCTCAGCTTGTTTATAAGTGAGTCTTCCTGCTCTCTCTATTTTTTCAGCATACACAGTGACCCCTTCTGAAATCACTCTAAGATCCAAATTGTTCTCTACTTTCAAGGAAAGAGAGCCCCCTTCTAATACAATCAGTTTTTTTGGCACTTTTACAGATCCATATTCCGCTTTTTTCTCTATGTAATTTCTGCCTAAAACACGCCCTATATCGTTTCCTTTTTCCACGTAATCACGAGCCCTATGGCGTGACGAAAATTCCGCTCGAGTGAGAAGAAGTCCATCTCTGCGCATCTGCTGCAAAAACCCTTTCAAAGAATCATGCATCTCAAGAGCGTCCATATTGCCAGCTAAAATGGCGGGGCCTTCTTGCATTAAAAGATCTTCTTTTCTACCAAACCCTAAGGTTCTTAAATGAGCTAAAACATCAAGACGAGAATAGATATTCGCAAGCTGGTAGACAATCTTAAGATCCTCTGAAGACACACTGCCCAAATCTTCTAAAGATATAGCCTCTCCAAAAGCTACTTTTTGAAAAATCCTTTCTCTTGGCGTCATCTCTACAAACTGACTTTCCATATATCCAATCAAAATAGCTGCGCTGTTTTGATTGCCAGATAAAAGAACTTTTACAAAAGAGGTTTCTACTCCTTCTTTTCTTTGCAACAAAGAAGGCTGTATCGTAAGTAACAACCTTAAGATCTCCGAGTCATTTGCATGCAAGTCTAGAATCGTTTCCCTTGTCTCGGGATGCTCCTTGCAAAGATTGACAGAGAGCCCCTTTTCGCAGATGATCTGCAAAAGGCTTTCTAAAGAATAGGGATCAATCGAGAAAATTGCATTTGTTTCTAGCAGAGAATCGACAAAGGCCTGCGCATCAATAGGTCCCGACAAAATACCGCCTAAAGTCTCTTTTCCATATCCTTCTTTCTGTAATATTTGAGTCAGTGCAAGGATAGGATCCATTTCTACTTCTACATAATCGATACTGCGGATACTTTGCAAAACAATCACTCTCTCCCTATAGTACATCAGGCCAAGACCTAACCCATGACTTGCTACACATGTATTGGGAGAGCGATATACGAGCTTCCCTTCACTTACATAATTCCCTTTTCGTAGAAAACATCTATCAAATACCCCAGATTCCACTTTCCCATTCGGGTAGATTCTGCGGCCATTCCAATCTTCCCAAGTCCTTCTGTCAGAAGGCTCAACCTCTTCTACAACCCCGTTTGTATATTTTCGGATAGTCAAACCATCTCTTGCGCTTTCCTCTATTTTTTTAGGGAATACATAAAAAATATCATCCCAGCGCGTCGATATCACATCTGCAGTTTTCTCTAATTCGCGTATAAAAGCTAAAGCCTGCTTTTTTTGAGGGCCTCTTTCTGGAATGTCCAAACGGATTTGAACATGCTGATTCACAGATTTTTGTGCCGTCTCAAAAGCGATGCGCCGCATCTCTTCTAATGAAGTGATAGGCACCTCTCGATCAGAGATTTTCATCGTCAAAGATTCAAATGCTGGTGGAGCATCTGAAATAATTCCAGAGCTTAAATTATGGATAGAAACTGCCATGCAATACCTTTATTGAAAATTACAACAAATTATAATATTAAAGATTGTTTTTGTCGATTAATTTTTTATTAAGATTAATACTATTATAGTCAAATAGTTGCGATTGATATAAGTAAAAAAAACCTGTTATATAGTAGTGAATAATTGAATTTATTTAAGTTTTTAAGTAAAATTATAATAATTAATATAAAAACTAGATCAGAGCAAAACAATGGCAGCTTTATACCTAAATCCTTCATTACACAGCCTAGCTATTGCAGAACTGTCTACCTCTCGACCTTCTCCAACCCCTTCTGCATCTTCTATTGAGATCCTCGATTGTGAAAGAGCATGCTGCCAAGAAATGGCACTGAGAGATCAGCTAATTTCCTTTCTGGAAATTTTAAACTCTTCTCCAGACAAACATCTGGTCTATACAAAATTTGAACAGTTGGATCCAAAGCTCAAAGAGCTGTTATATATAGCGGCTTGGGATGCCTATGGGCAGCCTTTAGGAGATTTTCGATTTGGGGAAAGGATATTAAAAAACGATATATTTATTTTAAAAAACATTCGAGCGAAAAGTGGAGAAAACATCGTTAAGCAATTATTAAATAAAATGACATTGTTTATCGACTCGAGTATTTTGCAAACTGCTATACAAATTACCAGTAGAATGGTGTATCCAGGCGCTCTTACGTTAGAACAAGCGGATGATCTATTCATCGAATTTGCAAACATCCATTATCCCCATTTTACATTGCCAGAAAAAGATCCAAGAGGATACTCCCATTTTATCCTTAGAGACATCCAAACAGAGAACTCTCTAGAGACGGTTCGAAAAAGGCTATTATCCCCTCTTGCCTACCCTACCCGAGCTGTCGTAAAACAGGCAGTTTTAGCCCAATCTCTTTTACCAGGTTGCGAGAGATCTAAAAAAGTCCTGATGGTATCCTATGAATGCAGTAAGATATTTAAATATGGGGGACTTGGAGAAGCTGTATACGGCATCGGAAAAAATTTAGTAGAGAAAGGACATAAAGTAGACCTCATTCTTCCTAAGCTCGATGCGACCCCCGCCTCTTTGCCTTTGGAAGCTGAACAACCGATTGCCCACGAATTTAAGGGGACTGAAAAAATAGATCGAGTCTTCAAAACTACCCTCGATGGGATGACTGTGCACCTTTTAGAAGACACCGTCCCTGCAGACGATCCTACCTATGTAAGTCACTTCGACTTGAAAGGCATGCATAATTTCTATGAAGATGGTCCTTTAGCTCGACCAGATTGTCCTTGGTTTGGCCTCAAAGAACGATTTGCTTATCTAGGAGATTCGGTCTCTCAGTATGTTTATGATCATAGAAATGAATATGATGCTGTTATTTTCCACGATTGGCATGCTGCATGGGCAATCGACCTATTAGCTAGAAAACAGACAGAAGAATGGCAACAAGGCCATATTCCAGCTCTTGGACTCGTCATCCATAATAATAATTATGGATGCCAAGGTGTTTATACTGGGCAAGAGAAGTTGATTCCCGGTTTTTTCGGAGAGCAAATAGAAGGAATGAATGTGATGACAAGAGCGATGACTTGGGCAGACCACGTAATAACGGTATCGCCGAGCTTTGCTATGGAAATGCAAAGTAAGACATTAGGTGCAGGAATAGAAGATAGGGTGAGGGATCTAGCTACAAGAGGACGCTTGACAGGGATTTTAAATGGCAGTAACCCTGATCTCTGGGATCCCAAAAAAGATGCAACATTAAAAAATTGGAAAGACCCGGTCACGGGAGATGCGATAGATCTTTCTTATGATCCCTGCAGCGAAGATGTGTTTGAAAAGAAAGCTCTTATTAAAGAGCAGTTACAAAAATGGATAGAAGTTTACCACCCTGAGTGGATTGAAGAAACCGGAATTGACATGAGAAAAGGAGAGACGATTTTGTATGTAGGTCGCTATGACTCTTCCCAAAAAGGATTGGATCAATTTTCTCCTGCTATGCAAAAAGCCCATGAAATGGGAGTCAATTTCGTCTGTATGGGCGTGGCATCTCCTAAAGATGAAAGAGCACAAGAAATCCTCGATACTTTAGAAATAGAGGCAAATGGATTCAAAGAGGAAGAAGGCGGCAAAGGCCTTGTCATTCGAGATGTTCGCAATGCAGAAAATCGCCTGCAAATCCAACAAGGATCTTCTACCGTGCCTGGAGTCGGTTCTTTATTTCGCGCAGCAACCGACTTCACCTACTTCCCTTCCGAATTTGAGCCTTGCGGTCTTGTTCAATATGAAGGTTGGTTATTTGGCTCTTTAGCCATTGCTTCTAATACCGGAGGGCTTTCCGATACGGTGATTGATGATCCTGACAGCCCTTATTTTAACGGATTTAAATTCGAGCGATGCGCAAGATGGCATTCTGAAGAACAATCAGAAAAAGTCAAAGAAACCGTTGAAAAAGCGATCCGTTTTGGGCGAGAAACGCCCCAAGAAGAGAAAAAACAAATTTTGCAACGCGCGTATCAATTCGCTAAACAATCCAGCTGGACAAGTTCTCCTACAGGGGAAATGAGCCCTATTGATCAATATGTTAGAGTCATTGATACGATGATAACAACAGCACAAAACAGAGATTTTTCTCTTAGAAGAGTTACTGTATAATAGAGAGAATCGCTAACAGTTTTTATCTTGAGCATTTTTTGAGAAGGGATTATGGTTATCCTTGAATAGAATCTCAATATTAGAATGCCTAAATTTTTTTCCATTGTAAGCCGCTTTTTCTTTTTTACCGTTTCAACCATCCTATTGCTGGCAAGCTTTGGCTTTGCCGTCATGCAAACCAAGTGGTTTCTTAAAAAAATAGAAACAACTCTCATCGAAGAAGCTGCAGCAAACCACCTACGAGTAACCCTAGGGGAGCTCTCAGGATCTCCTCCTTTAAAATGGTCTCTTTCCAGCATAACTATCGAGTGGGAAGATGGCAGCTGCATGAAAGCAGAAAACATCAAAATGCGCCTTTCTATTCTACCTTTACTCAAAAAAAACATCACCATTCACTTCCTAAGCATGGATCGGGCCGATCTTTTTTTTTCTACACGCAGTTCTTTAGATACAAAACAGAGAGAATGGGCTCCGCTTTCTTTGCGCCTTGAAACGCTCAAATGCCGTGAACTTTTTCTTCATGACCTTTCCAGAAATCTTGACCTTGGACTCTCCTTCCATGCACAGGCAAAGATCAAAACAGGATTTCAAGATCTTTCTATCGACCTTGCGATATCAGAACTAGAACAACGCAACCATCTTCGATGTTCCCTTCGGGGAGGATCCAAAACAGAATCTATCCAAGCTTTTGTTCAGTGGAATGTTGCCCATTCTGAAACATTGGTTCAATGGCTGAATCTGCCATTCCAGACAGCTTTGCAAGGGGAGCTTTCTATCAAAGGCCCCTTTGCTGCATGGCAGTCTTTTGTAAATCAAAAGGATTTGACAACTTCCCCTCTGGACTTCCAAGCCGTATCCCATATTGACAAATTTGATCTTCCCGGCTTTTCCTTTTTAAACCGCGCCTGGGACATCGAAGCTAAAGGATCGGTCGATCCTACTTTCTCTTTTTCTCTGGATCAACTTTCGATAGAAAGCCCATGGCTTCATTTCTTTGCAAACAAAGAGCTAGCCGAATTTTCCATAGACGACCTTTCCTTATTCAGCCCCCTTCTTCCGGTGTCTCTAGGAGGCAAGCTGCAAGGCAAACTCTCCTTAGGAAATGAAACGATCAAGGCAGAGATCAATTCCCCTAATCTAGAGCTCAACCAACTAGTGTATGAATCCGCATCTTTCTCTTTCCAAGCAAAACGGCAAAACGAGACCTGGATTGGGATTTCGCAAGCACATCTTCCACAATCAGATCTTCCTCTCGACATGGACTGCGAATTTAGCTTTGCTTTTCCAGAACTCAAGATACCCCGATTCACCTTATCGAGCGGCTCCGCTCTAGCCAGCGGAAATTTTTCTTGGGACCTTAGCTCTCAACAAATTGCAGTGTCTATGTTTGCTTGCGTGGATGAGCTTCGCCCTTTCCGCTCTTTTTTCCCCCGATCGGAGATCAGCGGAAGCCTGGGAGCCGAGCTCCATTTTTCTCATGGACTTGAAAGCTCCCTTTCAGTTCATGGTCTTTTTAAAAATGTCCGCTACCAAAACTTCTTATTTCATTCGCTTCTTATCAATGGAGAAATTTCCAACCCCTTTTCCACACCGAAAGGTAAGATCGACCTAGAAGGAGAGCAAGCTCTTTTAGGAGAGATCTTTCTTTCAAATTTCTCGTTCAGCTCTAAGGACGTATCAGAAACTGAACAGACCTTTGCCATCCAAGCCATAGGCTCATGGAAAGAAGACCTGGCCTGCACAGCTTCTGGCCTATGGCAAAAGACGGCTGAAAGATGGCAAATCGACATAGAAACTCTATTTGGAAAGGCGATGGGACACCCTTTTTCCCTTGCTTCTCCAAGCCGCATATCGCAACACGAGAAAAACTTCGATATCGAGCTCTCTCAGCTCGCTTTTGGAGATGGCAAGATTTCTTGTCTATTCCGCCAGGATGCAGAAGGGGTTTTTTTTAAGACAGAAGGGCAGCATATTCCCCTTGGTCTTATGCGCCTTCTGCATCCGCAAATCGGAATTGATGGCAGCTGCTCTTTAGAGGGCCGACTAGAAGGAAAAAGAGAAAATATGCAGGGAGCCCTCTCTCTCATCTTAGAACAAGCAAAGATCGCTTCTTTAGATAAAAAAGGGCCTCTTCAAGCAAAAGGCTCTTTACAAATCCATTTTCATCCTAAGGCAGCTCAAGTCCAAGCACACCTTTATGCTATGAACCAACAATTTTTAGATTGGACAGCCACCATACCCCTTTCTTATTCTCAGGATCCTTTTGGTATCCATATCGATCGTCATCGTCCCATCGCAAGCGAGCTCATAGTCCAAGGAGCTTTTGAAGAGATCTTCGACTTTATCAACTCAGGAAGCCATAAAGCCTCCGGCCTTGCGACTGCCCATCTTTTTTTATCTCAGACGCTAGAACATCCAGCTGTCATTGGAGAGATCGAACTCCAAAATGGCTCGTATGAGAACTATTATACAGGCACCTCTTTGCAGAAAATCGAAGCCAAAATTGAAGCCACCCAGTCAACTTTTTCTCTGACCTCATTTCATTGTCATGACCGAGATTTTGGGTCTCTAAAAGCTCAAGGCTCCTTGCTTCTGGATCCTCAAAATCACTTTCCCTTTCATCTAAAAGCTAGCCTGGACCAGATAGAACTCATCCGATCGGAAACAATCGAAGGCGCCTTTAGCGGCCCCCTAACAATCACCGGAAATACCCTTTCTGCCAAAATGGAAGGAGATCTTCTTGTCCCTCGTGCAGAAATAAAAATTTTCGACTCCCTCCCTTATGAGACTCCTGTGCTTCCTGTAGTCTTTAAAAACCGCCCCATCCATCTTCATCCAGCACCGGAAGTGATCTCTTATCCTTTTGAAACAACAGTGCATCTCACTGCAAAAGATCATGTCTTTGTCAAAGGAAGGGGACTCTCTTCCGAGTGGCAAGGAGATGTACAAGTCTCTGGAATCGGAACTAATTTTACCGCCAACGGGACTCTTCACCTAGTCAAAGGAGAATTTTTATTCTCAGGAAAAACATTTACTTTAACCCAAGGAGAAATTTCTTTTTCCGATAAACCTTCAGCTAGCGCGTATCTCAAAATCCACGGCCAGCTCCAGATGTCCAATGCTATGGTTCTTGCTCAGATGCAAGGCCCCCTTACCTCCCCCACTCTTACTTTCCAATCGATCCCGCACTTACCTACAAGCTCGATTCTTTCTATGATTCTGTTTAATAAAGACATCTCGGAAATCACAGCCCTCCAAGCCATCCAGCTTGCACAAGTGATTATGTCTCTCTCTGGCAACAGCGGCCCCGACGTGCTCGAAGCTATCCGTAAAAGTATCGGCATAGACCGCCTTAACATTGTAGGAAAAGACGATTCCGATGAAATCTCTGTCCAAATTGGATGGTATTTAACACATGGAGTCACTGTCACTCTCTCGCAAAGCGTGACGAGCAGCGACGTGACAATCGAGGTCGACTTAAAAAATGGATTTATTTTCCAAGCAGAAACCCAAAACCAGGAAGAGGGAAAGTTTTCCCTTAAATGGAATAAAAATTATTAGAAAACCTCGCTTCTAAGAAAACTTAAAATACAATTTCATCTATCACTGGAAATAAATATATTATTTTACTTTGTAAGTATTGCACTAAAGAGTCTCCCTTGATATCATTCAGGGAAAATATTGAAAAAAGAAGGATTCTATGAATTGCGGTTACAATGTTGGACTTGCATTTATTCAAGCACATGCAACGGCTTATGATTCTAGAGATCTTGCCAAAAACCAATGTTTGCAAAAACTCCACGAATACAATGCGCATTTAAAAGATCTCTCTACGCTCATCAATGCTCTTGTACAGAAAAAAAATAGCGGAAAGGCGGACTTTCAAAGCGATCCAGAAATGATGAACCTCATCGACCGCATCCGCGCTACTCATGAAGATCCTTCAACCCATCAAAGCATACTCCCTCCTCATCAATATAGCTGGCAATCTGAAAAAGAGATTGAAGCCATCCTGCAGCTATTAAATGACCATGTAAAAATCCTTTCGGGAGAGATCAATCAAACAACCATGCAACTATCTCAAGAGACGCAAGACACCCTTCAACTGACAGAGATCTCTTATAAAACAATCGACATGCTGATCCGGCATATCGAATCCATCTTAGCGAAAATGGGAAGATAGATGACTCAAAGTTTGTATATAGATCTTGTAGATAAAGCGATCCAAAAACTATCTCAAGACTCCGACTTTTCTTGCATAAAATCTTGGAACGCGGAAGAACAAAAAATGCTCTATACTTCTGCTTTCACCTTCTACCAACAAAAGAGCTTTGAGCAATCGCAAAATCTCTTTCTCCAGCTTTGTATGACGAATCCTTTTGAAGAGACATTCTGGCGCGGCCTCGCTTCTTCCTTACAGATGCTCTCTAGATGGAAAGAAGCTCTCCACGCTTGGTGCATTTCTGCTCTTTTATCCGATCATGATCCTCTTCCCCACTTTCATGCTGCTGAATGTTTTTTTTCTCTCAACGATTCAGAAGAAGCCTCTAAAGCGATACTGCAAGCAGAAAAAAGACTCGATGCCCATCCCGACAAGGAAGGACTTCAAACAAAAATCGGTTTGCTCAAACAACTTCTAGCCTCAAGGTAATCTTATGGTATATCCTGTTGCGTCAGCTCGATCTCTTTCCCCTACACACAACGATTTTTGTTCGGTTCCTCCATCCTCGTCTGCCACTCCTTCTGTAGTTTGGGAACCTTCTGAAACACACTCTTCTACAGCTCCCCTATTTTCACCTCCAACGCTCCCTTCGCCCGACCGCTTTAACGAGCATTCTTTCATCAACGTCATGAATGAAATCCATAATGTAGGAGAAGATCTCTTAAAAGCTTTTCGCCATGCGATCGTTTCTAGCACACAAAAAATCAAGGAACTCTCCTTAGAAAACGCCCAAAAACTCAAAGAAGCTGCAGCAAGGGCCCAAGAAAATGGAGTATGGAGCTTATTAAAAAAAATCGGATCCTGTATTCTTTCTGCCTTTAGCATCGTCTTTGGGATCGCTTTGACAGCCTCAGGAGGAGGAACACTCATTGGCGCTGCCCTTATCGCCTCGGGGATCATGTCGATTGCGAACTTTGCTATGACAGAGTCAGGAAGCTGGGATTGGATTGCCAAAAAACTGGCCCATGACAATGAAGAACTCCAACGCAAGCTTGCTTTTTGGCTCCCGACCGCAGTCGGAGGCATCAGCTCTCTGTGCAGCATTGCTGGATCTATCGGAGGCACTATCTGGGGAGGTCTCAACCTTGCACAGCAGGGCTTTGCCGTTCTTCAGCAAACCCTAGGAATCTATCAACTCGTAACCACTGTAGGCAAAGGGATCAGCGACACAAAGCTTTTGCTTACACAAGCCGATTTAGAAGAAGTGAGCTCGAAGATCTCTTTAGAAAAATTTATCTCCGAAGATGTCAGTCTTTGGATTAAGCATTGCATGCAATATCTCAAAGAATTGCAAAAACAAGCTGAAAAACAGATCCAACTCTGTATTGCAGCCAACCAAAAAGCCATCCAAGCATAAGAGGACTCATGAGCGAAGCTAGAGAAACCATGAAAGTACTCGGGGAACTGAGTAAAACATTAAATACCGTCTATTCTGATCTGCTCGAAATGCATCGTTTATCGACAGAAAAATACCAAGATTTAACTCAAAACATGGTGTTTTGGACGCGAGCACAAGCTTGGATAACGGGAGTCTCCACAGTCTTCTCCGGAGCTGCAGGGATCGCTGGCAACTTTGCAGATAAAATGCAGCCTTTTTCTGCGGAACTAGTCCGCAACGTATGCAAAACGGCCTCTCAAGCCCTTCCTCAGCTTGGCGAAGCCGGGCGCTTACTCGCTCAAGGCCCTGCCACAAAAAGCGAGGGAGCACGTAGGATGACCGAGCTCAACATCCAAGCAATCCAAAAAGCTCGAGATGATATGAGCTCGCAAATACAGCAGATGCTCCAAACAGTGAGCTCAATCCAGCAAATGGAGCGAGTCCACTAGGCCTTGCTTTTCCTAGAAATCTACGGATGAAAAGTCCGTAGATTCTGAGATACTTTAGACTATTCAACCAATTTGAATCTCGGCTGCAATACTCCATCAATCACAATGTTTTCTAGAAACATACTCAACGGACGTACCCATATATCGCCTTCTCCATACAGAGCTTGGTAGACTACTAGCTCTTCTAGCGTCTCGCTATGGCGGGCGATTCCAATAATCTTGTAACGATGACCCTTATAATGCTCATAAAGACTGCCAACTATGATTGATTTTGCAGCTGGCGAGAAACCGGTTAAAACTTCTTGGATCATGGAGGGTTTCCTTTTGCTTTTTTGTACCAATAAAAATGAGAGCTCACACTCCCCAGATTGAAGAAATACATTAATGATTTTTGAAGTTTTAATCTACGGTGATTTTACAACCATTTTTTGCAAAAAATTAGCCTAACCTCCCCCTATGGCTAAAGCCAGGGATTCCAGATAGAGCATACGCATCTCACGGATTTTTTAAGTCCATTCACATGAACTTTATAACAATCCAACTAAAATAAACTTTATATTAAATTAACAATTAAATGCTATTATTTGTAAATAATTAGTTAGAGATTTTATGAGCTTGTCTATCTATTCAGGAAGAACCTCGCCAGAAATCAACTATCTTTTTATTACTGAAAATGAAGAAGTTACAGAAAGAGAAGAAAGCTGCGCGCTTTCTCCAAGGCTCGCTATTAAGATACAAGACACTGTAATGGAAGTATTTCAGTCTGAAATAGTCTTTGGCTCAGCCTACAGTGCCAAACCTATTTTAGCCTCTTATGGAGCCGGACCTTGTGTGATCTTATCCGGATACGATCCAGTGCACAAAGTAGGATTTCTCGCTCACTTTAGCCATGCTGATGAAGTAATTATAGGAGCTAAAGCTATTTACCTAATGGTACAGAAATACTTAAAACATCTAAAAACAAATTTTCACATCACGCTTAAAGGTGGCATCATCTCTGATCCCATCTCTCAAAAAACCTTGATTGCCATACACCAAACAATCACCTCTTTCTCCCATCCATCTATTGCATTTAAAATCCTCTCCGCAGAACACCTTCTATCTGAAGAAAGTCCTTCACAGAGCCTATCTCTTGATCTGCGCTCCGGCTCTTTTCAAGCATACGATCCCCTCGTAAATAATCCCTTGCATTATCGCAAGCTGACTGTTGAAGACATTTTCTGGGCTCAGCATAGTTTTGAGCGCTCAGCTCAACTCAAAGTCTATGTGATCTAAAATATTCGCTTTTAGAGTTTCTTCCTATTTGACCCGAATCGACTGCTTCGTTTACAATGCGGTTAATAAAGAAATAATTTTAAATAGCGCACGAGATGGATAACAAACAACCTGCAGCTTTGGCGATTCTGGACAAAGTAGCCGATAAAGCTTCTTTCCTTGTTGAAATCGGCGAATATCTCCGGCTGATCTGGGATACGATTCTTGCCTCGCTGACACGACCTCCTTCGCTGCGTCTTATTATGCAGCAATTCTATGACATTGGAGTTGCCTCTTTGCCCGTTGTGGCTATCACAGGATTTTCTACTGGGTTGGTCTTAGCTGCACAGTCTTTCTATCAACTGGCAGACAAGGGGCTGGCAAGCGTGACCGGTCTTATGGTCGCAAAAGCCATGATGACAGAGCTTGGGCCCGTTCTCACCGCCTTTATGCTGACAGGAAGAGTCGGCGCTGCGATGTGCGCTGAAATTGGCACTATGCAGGTCACCGAGCAAATCGATGCCTTAAAAACCATGGCAGTTAATCCCAATCGGTATTTACTCGCCCCTCGATTCATTAGCGGAACGATCATGACTCCACTGCTTACAATCTTCAGCATCATCATGGGTATTTTAGGGGGCTACCTCATCTCTGTCTATTTCTTCCGAATGGCTCCTTCCACCTATTTCGATCCGATGCCAATCCATATTACGACATTTGACTTCTTCACAGGAGTTGCAAAGGCTTTTGTTTTTGGGATTTTAATTATGACAATCTCCTGCTATAAAGGGATGATCACCAAAGGGGGGGCTGCAGGAGTTGGAAGATACACGACAAACAGCGTAGTGATCTCCTATTGCTGCATTTTGCTGACTAACTTCTTTTTGACGGTAGCTCTGAACATTCTCAAAAGCCAAATCTCCAGGTTCCTATGATCCGAATCCGCAATCTTTGGAAACGATATGATCCACTACAAGTGCTTGCGGGGCTTGATCTCGACATCCTCACTGGAGAAACCCTCGTCATTTTAGGGCCATCTGGCATTGGAAAAAGCGTTCTTTTAAAACATATCATAGGAATCACTAAACCCGATCTTGGAACCATTGAAGTCGATGGCGTTTGTATTTCCGATCTCAAAGGCCAGGATTTATACAAAGCCGTTCATAATATGGGTATGCTTTTTCAGGGAGGCGCTCTTTTTGACTCGATGAACGTAGAACAAAATACCGCTTTCTATTTAAAAGAACATGGGGATCCTATCACAGGAAAAACGTATTCAGAAAAAGAGATTAAAGAAAGGGTCGAGCAAGCTCTGGAAATGGTGGGATTAAATGGCACGCAAAGAAAGATGCCCTCTGAACTCTCCGGCGGGATGCGTAAAAGAGCTGCTTTAGCTCGTCTCATCGTCTATCGGCCTCAGGTTATTCTCTATGATGAGCCAACCACTGGCCTTGATCCTATCATCGCTATGCAAATCAATGAGTTGATTGTAAAAACACAAAAAGAGCTCAAAGCGACCAGTATCGTCGTTACGCATGATATGTTTTCTGCTTTATATGTTGGAGACCGCCTTGCACTCATTCGTGACGGAAAAATTGCCCACATTGCAGAACCGGATGCTTTTCTAAAAATCGAAGATCCTTTAATTACCTTTTTACATAACAGTATATCAAAAGACCCTCGCTCTTTGAAGGAGAATCACAATGGGTGACCAAATCAAAAATATGCTCGTTGGCCTGCTGATGATCGCTGCATGCGCTTTTACGATCTCACTCATTCTCTTTTTAAAGCCGTCTGTAGGGGATGGGAAGAAAACATATTACGTCCGTTTTTCTAACATCAACGGGATCGGTATTGGCACGCGAGTCATGTTTGCCGGAAAGCCTGTGGGAGAAGTCGTATCCGTAAGGGAAATCCACGATGCAAGAGAACAACCTTCCGACTCACTTGGCAGGGTATATTTCTACCAGCTTGTTCTCAAAGTCGACTCGAGCGTAACGATCTACAGCACAGATGAGATCGCCATCCAAACTTCGGGTCTTTTAGGGGAAAAATCGATTGCTATTATCCCTAAAATACCTCCCAAAGGCATCGAACCAGTCCCCATCACAAATCAACCCATCTACGCGCAGTCTGTGGACCCGATCGAAAATGCTTTCGTAGAGCTATCTGAACTTGCCAATGACATGGAAGACACCTTTCGGTATGTAAATCAATGGCTAGATAAAAATGGAGACCTTGTAGCTGAAGCCATCCAGTCTTTTAAAAACACCATGGATCAGACGGAACAAGCGATTTCTGATATCAATGCGTCCTGTATCATCCAGGAAGCAAAACAGGGCGTCACAAACTTTACACAGGCTATGGCACGCATTGACGATTCCGTCGCCGAACTCCAAAAACAGCAAGTATTTTCAAATATTGGAGACACCGTCAAAGAGATAAAATCTGCAAGTGTTTCAATCAATCAAGTCATGGGCAATATTGCAGCTGGCAAAGGCACTCTAGGGAAGCTCGTAGAAGGGGATGACACCTATCTTCGTTTCACAGCAATCCTAAGCAAGATCGACACTTTAATGAATGACATCAACCATTATGGAATCCTATTCCACTTAAATAAAGCATGGCAAAGGCAACGACTCCAAAAAGTAAATCTCATGAATTCCTTGGACTCTCCTGCCGCGTTTAAAAACTACTTCGAAAAAGAGATCGACGACGTCAACACCGCCATGGCAAGGCTGTCTATGCTCATAGAAAAAGCACAGCAGGAGCCAGATAAAGAGAACATCCTAAAAAACAAGCAATTTAACAAAGATTTTGCAGAGCTTCTTCGAGATGTCGACGAATTAGCAGACAATCTCCGTCTGTATAACGAACAACTCATTGAAGCCCAAAATACCCTAGAAGGAAATTGATGGAATCTCTTCCCTATTCTCACCTCACGAAAGGCACTTTCTTAATTGCCAGCCCCGATGTTGAGCCGGGGCTCTATTTTCGAAGCGTGATTCTTATCTGCGAACACCATATAAGCGGCTCTTTTGGCTTGATTATCAACAAACCTTTAAACGTCGATCTCCCTGAAGAGATCATTAACATGAAAGACCTTACAAATTCTCATGTTGCAATCCGCGCTGGAGGGCCGATTCAACCCAACCAGATGATGCTCATCCATTCCTCTGATAAAATCCCGGAACAGACTCTAAAAATCTGTCCCGGAGTCTTCTTAGGAGGCGATCTCCAATTTTTACAAGAAGCGGTCAGCGATGCAGAAGGGCCTCACTTGCGGCTCTGCTTCGGGTATTCCGGATGGGGATCTGGACAACTGGAAAGGGAATTCTTAAACGGGCAGTGGTTTCTATACCCGGCATCTGATAAGTACGTTTTCGAAATCCCCCCGGAAAAGGTCTGGCAGTCACTTTTAAGGGAAATGGGAGGAAAGTACGCTACCCTCTCTATGATTCCTGAAGACTTAAGCCTAAATTAATCTGGTTTTTTGATCGCAATAGAATCCCAAAAAGGCTCTATCCCTAGAGTGTGACATAATCCTATTACTTTTTTACGCTGCCCTTGCAATCGATTTTGGAAAGCAATGATTGCACTAATAGATCGATACAGATGCTCAGACTGGATTGCTCGTTTTCTTAAAAACAAAGCCGGGGTGTAGAGAATCCAAAGCAAAAAGTCCTCTTCTTCATCTTTCCAAGGCAGATCGGAAATCAATAGCCTCAAACAAGAGAAGAATGCAGCACTTGCCGCAATCCCTATATCAATCCCATCTTTGCAGCTGAAGCTCACCCATCTTGGATCGAGAACATCAATACATTTCAACACGAGAAAAAAATAGAAGATTTCGATAAAGTCTCTTCTTTCTTCTACGGAAAGCTCCGTTTTTTTTCCGAAAAAATGCTCGTGGATTTCTCTACTAGCTAAAGAGACAAATCCTAATAAATCCTCTTTTTTCCAATTTTTAGGAAAATAAAACCCGCATTGTCCCCCTCCTTCAACCTGCTCTTTCAGCTGGCCGATAAAAAGGTTGGCATCTTTTAATTGCGCATATGGCTCTTTTTGCCAGTAAAAATCGGTATTTTTAGGAAGACTAAAAATAAAGCAGTTATTTTCTTGCACGTCCATCTCTTCTATGCAAAGACTGCGAGCATGCTCTTCCCAGCCAGTGCGATCTTGCAGATTCACTAATAAAAAGCTCTGAGGAGGATCCTCCATGCTAAGAGATTTGATGAACCCTTTAAATTCTTCTACAACGCTCGCTTCTTGAATAGAAGTCTGCTTAAGAGGCACCGGCATCCTAAGACAAGATACTTCTTTCCCTTCTCGAGAAAAACCGAAAATTTGGATGGGGACATTTTTATGAGAAAAAGGATCCCATCCTTTTTCAATGTCGTATTCTATAAAAGCCTCGACAATTTTCGTCACAGGTCCGGAAGGTCTTTGTTTGAATACAGCCCGGATCTGCGCATCTTCATGCGATAAAGTATCCCACCAAGAACTTTTCTGGTCAGCAGGTTCGACTAAAGACTCCCCTGCTTGGATAATACGACGCACGAGAGAAGCGATCTCTTTTTGGCTGTTTACATTTAAAAAATAAGAAGAGCATAGCTTGTGTACTAAAAGATAGACAGCCATCTGAAAAGCGTTTGCGCTTTGCGGTTTTGCCCCTTCCATTTGTCTATACTCAGGGCTGCTGAGAGCTTGTCGTAAATAGTGATGAAAATCTTCAAAGTAATCCGCTGCTCCTTTTTCTGAAACGCTCTCTTCTAATCTATTCCTAGGATTTGCACATAACATTAAAGCCATCAAAGCTTTACTCATAGAAGCTACAAGAGTATTTCCTTTGTGCTTAAGAGCTTCTCGATAGAACTCATGCATGAGATGGCTTAACCCTTTTAAAATGCCCAGAGCCATACCTTGGAATTCCCGGTCTTGTAAGATTGCACATTTACGAAAGAAATCCTCTCCCTCCGAATCTTTGACGATTTGATCAAAATCATAGAGAAGCTTTAGACGGCGGATCATATCATAATCATAAAAAGGCTTGCCGTCTTCTTTGCGAAGAAAGAAAAGTTCATAGTTGCGATCCTTCCTTACATCCTCTAAGTCGTATACACCTTTTTTTTGGATCTCTAGCAGCTTGTCGGCTTGAATTCCAAGCTGTTCTTCCCAATTCTCTTCGATGTCTTCTTCGGCGGGAAGATAAGGCTTAATAGCCGACACATAAAATTCTTGAAGATCCCGATATTCCTTTACATCAAAGCTCGAGCCCTCTTTTTTAAAAAGAGGGGTAAACTTATTGACCTTTTCTAGAGCTTCTCCTAAAAGAGACATCAAAGCACGCACCCCATATTGAATTTGGGGGTCTTTAAGACGCGCTGAGTCCTTTTCATAGATCTGTTCGAGATATTTTTTCACAGATTGGAATACATCTTTAATGACTTCTTCTTGATAAGAGGCGTAGTTTGGATCTACCCAACGTAATGGGTGCAAAGAATTTGGCTCAGGGAACCCTCCTTCCAAGGATAGAGTCACATCGATTTCTGCCATGCTGGAAAGCAAATCAACCGCATCTAAAATCGACAATTCCTGCTTTGTATAAACTGATTTCATGGATCCTCCTCTCTCTCATCTTAATTATTAATATATACAACTTAATTATCAATTTATTATTTAATTAAATTTTAGTTATTTAATAATTAGCTGTTTGTAATTAACCGCAACAAAAGAAAGACAATCCATGAAACAAACGCAGATCCGGGAATCGCCACAATCCAAGCAATTAGAAGCTTTTTCATAATGCTCCAACGCACAGCGCGCATGCCTTTAGCAGCACCGACTCCTGTTACACTCCCTACAATCATATGAGTAGAGCTGATAGGCATACCTAAGAAGCTCGCACTCAATATGATCAAAGAAGCGCTTACTTCTGCAGTAAATCCTTGTATCGGGCGCAATTTGGTAATCGAAAAGCCAACGGTCCGAATAATGCGCATCCCTCCAGATGCGGTCCCAACACCCATTACAAGAGCACAAGAAAGGATCACCCAAAGAGGAACTGTATAAGAAGAGAGATAACCTGAAGCATATAAACCTAAAGTAATGATCCCCATGCTTTTCTGCGCATCGTTGAGCCCATGGGCAAGAGCCATAACGCTTGCAGAACCCACCTGAAAATGGCCGAACAATTTGCATGGCACCTTCATTTTTGAAACCCATGCGGAAATTCCTTTCATCAACACATAAGCAACAGCATATCCTATGCAAGGAGAGACGATCATAGGGATAACAACCTTATAAAAAACCCCTTGCCAAAGAATAGAGTCCCATCCAGAAGCCAATAAAGAAGCGCCGACGAGCCCCCCAATTAACGCATAAGAAGAGCTGCTCGGGATTCCAAAATACCAAGTCAAAAGATTCCAGCAAATGGCTCCGGTAATTGCAGATAAAATGGTCAGCTGAGACAAATTGGTACTTTTCACAATCCCTGTTGTAATCGTTTCTACAACACTACTGATCTGAGTGGCTCCTATCATATTGAGAACTCCGGCAAGAACGATTGCCGTCATCGGCGCTAATACCCTAGTGGCTATGACAGTAGAAACTACATTGGCTGCATCATGAAAACCATTAGTATAATCAAATAGAAGACCTAAAAATACGATAAAAACAGTAAGAACAAAGATTTCCATATGCAACATCTCTTTATTTTCGAGATAAATTAAACGCATTTAACAATCAACAAAACATTTTGTGGACGCAAAAACAAAAAACAAGTAAATGTCATTTTAAGCAGATATTACAATTTATGAGGGTATATCATGACAGGAAAATACAGAGGTCTTATTCCCCTACTCAGCCTTTTGGCTTTCTCGCTTTCTTCCCCAAAAGCCTTAGCAATCGAGTTATCAGAAAGCGCTCCTAATGCGACAGAAATCCAGGTAGTCCCCGTAGAAACGACTCCGGAGCCGCGCCATGTGGAATTGAGGTTAGAATACCCTAGCGACCAAAAGGTCCTACATAAGCAACCAATTCAGCTTCAGATGCGCCTGGATGGATTCCCTTTAGGCGTAGATAGTGATTTTCCAAGAAAAAATGAGATCTACAATGACTCTCAAGGACAGAGCATCCATATTTTTATTGATAACCGTCCCTATTTCGAAATCGATGAAGCGCTTTGGGATGCCAATGATGACCATGAAGAATACTACGATCAAACTGTTGAGCTAGACATCCCATTCCAGCTAGAACCCGGCAAGCATATTATCCGGGCTTTCCCTTGTCGCTCTTACGGAGAAAGCATTAAAGGGCCAGAAGGGATGAGACATCCACAGAGCTTCATCGCAAGCACATTTTATTATCATACCCAAAAAGATGGATTTGGGGCTTCTCTGACAGCTCCTTTCATCACATATAACGAGCCACAAGGCACCTATCAAGATCCGAAAAAACCAATTCTACTAGATTTTTTTGTCAGCAATTGCGTTCTTTCTAAGGACGGATATAAAGTGCGGCTAACGATCGATGGTGAAAACAAACGCTTTTTAGTTCAATGGCAGCCTTATTACATCTATGGCCTCAGCCAAGGAGACCACAAAATTCGCTTAGAGCTAATCGATCCTCAGAACAAACTCGTTCCAGGTCCTTTCAATGACATAGAACGGACCATCCATATCGATTAAGCAGACTGATCCCGATTCCGGTACATTATCCATGCATCGGAGTCGGGATGGGTATAATAATTGGGACGCCATCCCATGACTCGAAATCCCATCTTTTGATACAAAGAAATCGCCGTCTTATTATTTACATCTACTTCTAAAAACATCGAATCTTCAAGATGATTCTCTAGCAAGACTTGCATTAGCCGCTCTCCAATGTGGAGCCCCGCAGCTCCTGCTTTTCTCGCAACACAGCAGATATGGAAATGAGGGTCTTCTCTGCGCTCCCATAATACGCCAAGAATCTCTTGGCTTCCAGATCTTCGCGCTACATAACATGCTGTCTGCGGAGAGAGGAGAATTTTTTTTAAATCTGGGAAAGACAAAAGAGAATCCCTTGTAAAGCTTTCTCTTTCCAGAGCATAAATCTGAGCTAAAACAGAGACTGAAGAATCGCCTAGTTTCTCCACACAAATCGGAGGGATATTTCCGTAAAGCCTTGCAAGTTCCATCGAAGCATCAAAAGTAGATTTATATCCATCCGGGTAACAGACCTCTTTTCCTGCTATTTTTGCCAGATGCAATATCCATGCATGCGCCGCTTTCGAGTCTTTTTTTACGCAATCCGTTACAAAGGTAAGATCTCCATGCAAACGATGCAAATCATATGCCCGAGACAAATGAAGAGAAGAAGAAGCAAAAGCTTTGCCAACCCTATCCATACAATCTCTTCTGTCTAAAGGAAGATAAAATGAAATCTCCTTTAACGTCATTTGATGCCTTGTAAAAATAGAGCCTACGATCTGAGTCAGACTCTCCTTAACCGCTAAAGGGACCCAAGACATCTTCTTGATTGTAAAAAATAATTGCATAGAAGCATGCATCACTCTTTCAAAGACAGCCAGAATTTTAGAAGAAACCAAAGGATTCTGAATACAAGGAAAATACAAGGGGGATTTTGCTTCTACTAACATAGAACCTCTAAAAACTGCGCTACATCATATTAGATTTTCCTGAAAAAAAGCAGAGAAAACAAACCTTGACAATCGGCAATATTCTACCTAGTATGTACCCCCTTTAGCCCTAATATAAAAAAGTATGCACCTGCTGCGAACCATCCCTAAAATTATTTTATTTATCCTGCTCGCGATAGGAGTCCAAAGATTCTGCCATCGCCAAACCGACGGCTTTGCTCTTTATAAAGTCCAATCTAGTCTCTCTTATAATCCCGATTGGGATATCTCCATTTCAGACCAGGATCTTGCACGAGTTCGCTTAGTCTTAAACCAACCTTTTTACTATCTTGGAAAAGGAGCTCAGTGTTACGTATTTGTCTCGCAAGACGACCAATATGTGCTTAAGCTATTTCGCCTATACCACTTAAGACCTCCTTTCTGGATAACATCCCTTCGATTTCCATTTTCTCTAGAGAACTATAGGCTGAAGAAAATCGCAGCCAAAGAGCACGAACTTGCCAAGGATTTTGAAAGTTACAAAATCGCATATAAAGACTTAAAAGAAGAGACAGGCCTTCTTTTTGAGCATCTCAATAAAACAACCTCTCTTGGCATCTCTATAGACCTCTACGATAAAATCGGCGTCCATCATCGGCTGGATTTAGACTCTACGGAATTTCTTCTCCAAAAAAAGGCATCGCTATTCTACCCCTCCTTAGAAGCCTGGATCCAAGAAGGAAACCTACAGCAAGCACAAGAGGTTCTTTCCGACCTCGTTGCCTATCTTGCTGCACGAGCGCAAAAAGGGATCTTCGACAAAGATCCTGATATCAATACGAATTTTGGGATCTGCCAAGGGAAACTGATCCAAATTGACGTAGGAAGGTTTCGCAAAGATCCTTCTAGAAAGAATCCTTCCACATACCGAGAAGATATCATCAGAATTACAGACCATCTACACCAATGGCTAGAGGAAAAAGAACCCTCCTTAGACCGCCACTTGCAACAAGAAATCAACAACCTGGATAGATCATGCAAAGACTCTCTCTAGCTCGTTTAAGGGCCCTCTCTTGGAAATTAGGACTTGCTATCGTCTGTTTATATGGAATCCAAGCGTTTTGCCACCGCTCTACCGACGGATTTACCCTCAACGCGATCTCCTCTTCCCGTCCTTACAATCCAGCCTTTGACACAAGAGCACTCAAAACAGAAGAGAAAGAAGAGCTAGCTATCGCCTTCGAACAACCCTATCGCTATATAGGCTGTGGGGGACAATCCTTTATTTTCTTAAGCCAAGATGAAAAGTATGTGATCAAGTTTTTTAAACAAAGAGTCTTTACCGTCCCTCTTTGGATCCGCTATTTTCCCATTCCTTATGTTCTCGACCGTTATCGAGCTAAGAAAACTTGGCACCGACAAGATAAGATCCAAAGGGATTTTGCAAGCTATAAAATCGCTTTTGAAGAACTTCAGGAAGAAACAGGGGTCTTATTTATCCATCTAAACCCCACGCAAGATTTACAGAAAAAGCTCACCCTCATCGACAAGCTTAAAATCCGCCATACGATCGACCTCGACAAGATGGATTTCATTGTCCAAAGAAAAGCAGATCTTGTCTTTGATCGGATCAATGCTCTTATGAAAAACGGGAATTTAAGTGAAGCGAAGCGCCATATCGATGCTATCGTCGAACTCATTCTGAACCGCTGTGATAAAGGATATCATGACAGAGATCCCAATATCCGAACTAACTGCGGATTTTTAGGAGAAAAAGCGATCAAAATCGATGTGGGCAGGCTCATGAAGAAAGAGGACTCCCGCACAGCTAACTCAAAGTGGAGAGAGCTACAACGCATTACCGGTCCTTTTGAAACATGGCTACAAGACTCCTACCCAGAGCTTGGCGCGTATCTTTCTGAAAAACTCAAGGCCCTCCGCTCCGATCTAAACATCGAGGAGACTAGCTTATGAAAGCTGTTTTGAAATGGGCTATATTTTCCTTAGCTGGCGTAATTTGCCTGCGAGCCCTTTCTTCTTTTTGCCTTTCGCAAACAGATGGCTTTATCGTGCAGCATATTCATTCTTCGCTAGAATACCATCCCGAATGGGATGCTTCGGTGCCTCCTGATGCGCTTTTGCAACTCCAAAAAGCACTAGATCAACCCTATTCTTATCTTGGATCAGGCGGCCAATGCTACGCATTTGTATCGGCAGACGGAACCTTTGTCATCAAGTTTTTTAAGCACCATTTGCGAAGCACCCCGTCTTGGCTAGAAAACTTTCCCTTGCCCGACTTCCTAAAAACGAAGCTGCAGCGCAAAAAAAACAAAAGACTAGAAAAACTACAAAGAGATTTTACAAGCTATAAACTCTCTTTTGAAGAGCTAAGAGAAGAAACAGGGCTTCTTTACGTCCACCTCAATAAAACAAAACACCTGCATCAAAAAGTAGAAATCATCGATAAAATTGGAATCCATCATCCTATCGATTTGGATCAAACAGAATTCATTGTGCAAAAAAAAGCTGACCTGATTTTACCCAAGCTCTCTCTCTTAGCAGAGCAAAAAAAATGGGAAGAAGCGCAAAAGGTACTCCACTCCCTCATTGAAGTCGTGATCCATCGCTGTGAAAAAGGGATCTTTGACGAAGACGCAAAAATCCATCGAAACTTCGGATGTCTAGGAGAAAAAGTCATCGTCATTGACGTCGGCAGGTTTCGCAAAGACCCTTCCCGCATCTCTCCTGACGTCTATTTGCAAGATATCAACCACATGACTTTGCGTCTAAGAAACTGGATGGCCGAATATCACCCTGAGTTAATCCCTCTTTTAGACGAAGAACTCCACGAGGCTGCTAGTGCGAAAACTCTGTAAATATCTCTTATGCGCCGTCTGCATATTCGGAATTTGGAAGTTTTGCAATAAACAAACAGATGGTTTTTCGATTTCGTGCATCAAAAACAACCTCCCACTATCGCAAGAATACCTACCAAGTATGCCTCTTTCTAACGCCGCAGTCTTTGATCAACCCTATACATATTTAGGGAAGGGAAAACAATGTTTTGTATTCGTTTCAAAAGATGGAAAATATGTGATTAAGTTCCCCTCAAATCGATACCAGAAAAAAATCGCCTTGCATGGCTTTTTAAGCCATATCCCATTTCTCAATAGATGGGCTAAACCCTCCCGTCTCTATTTTAGTCAAAAACTCGATAAAACATTCCAAAGCTATACGATCGCCTATCAGCTTTTAGCAGAAGAAACAGCCCTTGTATACCTTCATCTACAGCCGACAGAAATTTTCCAACATCCCCTAAAAATTATCGACAAACTTGGCATCGCCCACCCTATTTCTCTCGACAAAACAGCCTTCATTTTGCAAAAAAAAGCCGACCTTGTCTACCCAACGCTGCTCTCTTATAAAGAGCATGGCAATGACATTGCAGCTAAAAAAAGCCTTCACTCTCTTTTGCAGCTTCTCAAAGCAAAATACTCCAAAGGAATTTTTGACAACGATTCTCTTGTCCGCTCGAATTTCGGTATTTTAGATGGTCATGCCATCCAGCTCGATGTCGGACCCTTCTCGTTAGACGCCTCGATGGCTACGCCGGAAAACTACCTACCGGAAATCCTAAAAACGACAGCCAGCTTAAAAAAATGGATATCCATTCATTATCCCTCTCTTCTCCCCTTTCTTGAAGAAGAATTAGAAACTATGATAGAATCCGATCATCTTTAAAATAGATTGGAACTATGAGACTTAAAAAATTTGGGATGGCATTGGGAAAGTGCCTGCTAGGAATTGGCGTGTTCGGCCTTATCCACACTTTCTGCGACCGACGCACCGATGGGTTCTACTTACAAAAATTATTTGCTCAAGATATCCCTACCAATCCTCTATGGGATACCCCTCTTCCCACCCAAGATGTCGAAGCTCTTTTAGACCAACCCTATACATTTCTCGGCATGGGTAGCGAGTGCTTTACGTTTTTAAGCCAGGATAAAACGACAGTGATCAAATTTTTCAAGCTAGACCAAATGCGGTTTGTCTATTTTAAAAGAGCCTGGAAAAAAGAGGATCATTCCAATCTCGACAACCCAGCACATTGGCTACATCGCCTCCCATTACCCTCTTCTTTAGAGCCCTATATCCAAAAAGTAGTCGGAATCCGAATGTTCCGCATCCAAAACACCTTCAATAGCTGCAAAATCGCATGGGATCGTTTGCGTGAAGAAACAGGTCTTCTTTACGTTCATTTGAATCCAACTAAGCAGCTACATAAAAAGCTTGTGATCTATGATAAAATCGGAGTCAAGCACACAATCGACTTAGACTCAACCCGCTTTGTCATGCAAAAAAGGGCAGAGTTAGTGACTCCAAAAATCCGAAAACTTTGCAAAGAAGGCAAAGAAACTGAAGCGCGCCGATGTATTGACTCTCTTGTGAAATTGATTTTAGAAAGAAGCAAAAAAGGGATTGCAGATAGGGATCCCCTGGTAAAACAAAACTTCGGATTCATAGAAGACCAAGCCCTTGAAATCGACACCGGCTCTTTTTCAATTGATGAAAGAATGAAAAATCCATTTTTATCGCACCGCGAGCTCTATGTAGAAACAAGAGAACTCCAAGAGTGGCTCCAAAAAAACTCCCCCGATCTTGCAAAATACTTGGATGAACAAGTCAATGCCACAGCAACTTTGTCTTCCCTTCATTCCACATCTTCAAATTTATGAAAAAGACAGAGCTCTTTTCTTCTAGTGAGTAGCTAGGTAGTCTTGCCAACTAACACTTAAGGGAAAGCCGTGCGTCCTAGACTAAACTTGACTTGACAGTCACTAGTTACCTGACAGTTTCAGAGGTCGTCAGGTTTAACCTATCTAACATCTTGTCTATTACAATTCACCTTACAACTTACTTTTCATCGATCTGCTTTTGATAGATGACTTTCGGCTCATTTGCTTAACTAAATGGGTCATATAGATCAGGAATATTTTCCCACCATATTTTTTTTGCATTTATCTTGTAAAACGAATAAGTAGTTACTTCAGGATGGGGAGGAAAATTCACCCATTCCAAATCTAATGATACTGTTGTGCCATCGATCTTAAGATGCAAAATACGTGCGCTATCAAATAGCATCTTCAATAAGACAGAGACTTGTTTTTCATTTTCTGTGATTAAATAGACTCCCTCGAGATGCAGTTTGCCTTTAATCGTAAGACTTTCAGAAAGAACAATATTATCTATATTTTCTTC
Source organism: uncultured Chlamydiae bacterium (assembly GCA_945952445.1). Classification (GTDB taxonomy): domain Bacteria; phylum Chlamydiota; class Chlamydiia; order Chlamydiales; family Rhabdochlamydiaceae; genus CAMFIG01. Next base: position 274 of record CAMFIG010000015.1, on the reverse strand, counting down.
TGGTGATATTTCAGCACTTTCAATGAAGAAGATAACTATAGATTGATCATGATATATATCAATTATTGAACCATCATGAAAGTAAGATGCGTAATTTGCAATATTCATTTATTCCACCAAACATTCTCAGGGGCATAAAGATGCGACGGATCACTATGCCTACCTACTGGATTGTAATTATGATCTAAATATTCATCACGTTTACTCGTTGTATTTGGATTGGCTTTGTTCTCTAATTGCGCGCAATAGGATTATTAGCTCTCAGGTCATGTTT
>CAMFIG010000014.1 GCA_945952445.1 uncultured Chlamydiae bacterium | reverse complement strand
TTATTTTAAAATGAAGGAAAAATGTAAATAAATTATTGTCATTTTAGTAAAAAAAATCTTTTGGTTAATGTGACTTTGTCAAGTTACGCTCCCATCTGTATAAAAAAGGTCTGGTTCTAAAAAGAAATTTATAGAGATGTCAAGATCATCCGGGGTGAAGGGGTAGGTATGGAGATAAGGTCTTAAGCGCTCATTTCCATTGATGAGCTCTAAAAGGCGATCTGTTGCTTTGACGATGAGCTCTCTTGCCTCTTCTACAGAAGCTCTGCGCAGTGCAGCAAAATAGATCGCGATAGATTCGAGTCTCTCATGTGCTTGGCCGCCACCTCCATGGCAGATCAAATCATATTTTTTTTTCATCTCAGCCTTAAATTTCGTTCTAATCCTTTGGAGGTAAGGATAGCATTCTTTGCGGAGTGCATAGGGGTCTTCTTTTTCCTCCTCTTGTTCTTCTGCATGCAAGGTAGCGATTAAGAGAAATAACAGAAGGTATTTTAAGTGGTTCTTCCAAGAGGTAACAATCATAAAAAGACTCGGTTTTGAGAGATAAGCTTGACTGCTTCTTCGTAGGATTCTTCAAGAGCTGGTAATTTGCTAATAGTATTTTTCGAAGGATCTCTTTTTGGGTCATGGTTTAAGGGGATTTTGAAGTAGAGGATCTTGTTACCTTGTTGGCATATTTCTGCGACGCTTTGGTCTTGGTAATAAAGCTCCGTTGATTTCCAAAAGCTAATCTGCATATCGATGTCTTCATATGTGATGGGAGAGTGGACAAAATAGGGCTTCAATTTGGCATTGGCATTCAGATCTTGAACCAGTTCTTCCGAGACCTTAACGAGCAGCTCTCTTGCTTCCTCTTCAGTTTGGTGACCTAACAAAATAAAGTGGAACCCTACCCGATCGATGCCTTTAGCTAAACTGCCCCCGGAATTTTCTGAGTAAAGGCGCCACTTTTTCAGCATTTTGTCAGCAAAAGCAAGTTGGAAGAGATCCATTTCCGCTTCATAGGGTGTTGGTTGATGGATTTTTAGATCATAGGGTAGAGGATGCTCTGTAATAGTCTTTTGAGCTACGTCATAATTTTCTTCTAAGATCTCGTAGTTTAAACTGTCACCGGGAATCTTGGTCGGTGGATATGCATTATATATAATTTTGCGGTTATATTGTGATACTTCAGTTACAGTCCCATCTCTATAAAAATTGTCGGGATCTGAAAAAAATGTAATGGTGATGTCTAGATCATAGGGGGTGAATGGGTGGACATAAAGATAAGGTCTTAAGTGTTCATTTTCATTGATGAGCTCTAAAAGACGGTCCGTTGCCTTTACGATGAGTTCTCTTGCCTCTTCTACAGAAGCTCTGCGTAGTCCTGCAAAGTCAAAATGAATGAGGTGGAGTCTTTCATTCGCTTGGCCTCCTTCTCCTCGGCATGGTAAGTCATATTTTTTTTCCATCTCAGCCTTAAATTTCGTTCTAATCCTTTGGAGGTAGGGATAGCATTCTTTGCGGAGAGCATAGGGGTCCTCTTCCTTTTCTTGTTCTTCTGCATGCAAGGTAGCGATTAGGAGAAACAACAAAAAATGTTTTAAGTGGTTCTTCCAAGAGGTAACAATCATAAAGAGACTCGGTTTTGAGAGGTAAGCTTGACTGCTTCTTCGTAGGATTCTTCAAGAGCTGGTAAGTCGCTGACATCATCTTCTGAGGTTTCATCTTCGGGATCGTGGTTCAAAGGAACCTTAAAATAGAAAACCTTGTTACCTTGCTTGCATATTGTTGCAACGCTTTGGTCTTGATAATAGAGGCGAGTCGATTTCCAAAAGCTAATCTGCATATCGATGTCTTCATATGTGATGGGAGAGTGGACAAAATAGGGCTTCAATTTGGCATTGGCATTCAGATCTTGAACCAGTTCTTCCGAGACCTTAACGAGCAGCTCTCTTGCTTCCTCTTCAGTTTGGTGACCTAACAAAATAAAGTGGAACCCTACCCGATCGATGCCTTTAGCTAAACTGCCTCCAGAATTTTTTGAGTAGAGGCGCCACTTTTTCAGCATTTTGTCAGCAAATGCAATTTGGAAGAGATCCATTTCCGCTTCGTAGGGTGTTGGTTGATGGATTTTTAGATCATAGGGAAGAGGGTGCTCTGCAATAGTCTTTTTAGCTACGTCATAATTTTCTCGTAAGATTTCATAGCTTGGAATTTTTTCTGGCGTCTCGATAGGTGAGTGCGCATTATATATAAGTGTATTATCATATTGTAATACTCCAGTTACGCTCCCATCTGTATAAAAATGGTCTGGTTCTAAAAAGAAATTTATAGAAATGTCAAGATCATCCGGGGTGAAGGGGTAGGTATGGAGATAAGGTCTTAAGTGTTCATTTCCATTGATGAGCTCTAAAAGGCGATCTGTTGCTTTGACGATGAGCTCTCTTGCCTCTTCTACAGAAGCTCTGCGCAGTGCAGCAAAATAGATCGCGATAGATTCGAGTCTCTCATGTGCTTGGCCGCCACCTCCATGGCAGATCAAATCATATTTTTTTTTCATCTCAGCCTTAAATTTCGTTCTAATCCTTTGGAGGTAAGGATAGCATTCTTTGCGGAGAGCATAGGGGTCTTCTTTCTTTTCTTCTTTAGGCTCGGATGCCCATACAGAGAAGAAAGTAAGACAACATAGGATGCATGCTTTAACGCTTCTGGCCATCATAAAACTCCTTTCTTTTTCTAAGAAAACTTATCTTTTCTTTAAGAGAATCCTGATACGATTTTCCTAAAAACGCATGATCGGCTAAGTACATAGACCAGTCTTTTAGTGGTGTGGTTGATTTGCGGATTCGGATGTCATATTCGTCGCCGTTTTTATAGGATTTTCGCGCATAGCCTTGAGCGATCCAATCTTCTTCAGCATAGATGTTTTTTGCATCATAAGTATCTAAATCAGAAATAGGGTGCACAGGCCCAAAGGTAAGGCAATATATATTTTTTTGGATGGTTTCTCGTTGTTCTTCTGTCATCCCTTCTATCGATCTTTGGAATATGACGCTCCCTTCGCTATGGGCAAGGTGCAGCCAAAGCGCTTTCGGATTGACATTGTATAATAGAGTGCTTGCAGCTGCAAAAAACTGCCGGCTTAATGAGACGATACGAGTTTCTTTTCCGTCTAATTCTTGGTTGAGCCGTAGGAAGTCTTCCTTAAAACTCTTCCCGGGTGGATTATGAAGGCCTATAAAGAGGGTATGCTCCGGAAGAAGTTTTGTGATCGCTTTGCACATCTTGTAAAAACTTCCTTTTCCCTTCAATTCTGTCTGGATCCCGTTTTGGAATGAAACAAGATGTATTTCCGATCCTGTATTCGGGACCAGCTCATGAAAGTGATCGAAGATATTGAATTTTCCGGCAGCTTCTTCTTCCGGTGTAAACTGGCATCGATGTAAATATCCGCAGTGAAAAACCCAATCAACCGGTGTCCCGTCGATGCTTCCTCTGTAGATTTTGATTTTGGGTTTTGAGCATGCAAAGCGAGCTACGTCAGCCATTGGGATATCAAGATGGACCCGATCGGAGAGAAGTTCGGAATGCAAGCCGAAGAGATCGAGGCGGTTTGTAGGGGAATTCAGCAGATAGAGGTAGAGATTTGGGCTCTCAGCAAAGCCTTCGGGATCGGGACTGAGCCATCTTTTTAACGAAGGATCATAGAAGCGAAGTCCGAAGAAAATCAGGCCTTGTTCTTGTCTTTTAGAGCAAAAGCGCCAAGGGTTGAGGAAGGTGCTGTCTGAGGTCTCTTGTCCAAAGGCATCGAAAGAGTAGCTTTCGATGACCTCCCCTTGAGAAGAGAGGAGGGCAATGATGTGGCCTTGTAGGTCGTGGAGGGGAATGTAATTTTGGTAGTTGAGTTCGATGGAGATCGCGGCCCCGAGGTCTCCTTGGATTGCAAGGCCAAGTACTTTGAGAGTGAGGATTTCTCCTTGAGGCGTGCATGTTCCTATTTCGTAGTCATTATCATAGATGTAGTCTTCTCTACCAAGTGAGGTTTCTTTGGAAAGCAGGCGGGAAAAAGCATCATAGGTAAAATGGATCTGCTCTTTGGAAGAAACTTTCAGGTCAGTGAGTCTGCCAAGAGCATCGAATGTATATTCTGTGGAGCTTAAGGGTTCTTCTTTCTTGGTGGGATAGCCTCTTAGGTCATAGATCCATTGTGAATCGGGGGTGGAAACCACCTGGTTAAAGTCATTGACTGTAAAAAGAGAGGAGTTGCCAAGGGAGTTGAAGTGGTATGAGGTTGAGTTTTCTTTTTGCAGTTGTCTTAGAGGGTCGTATTCATACGTCTTTTTATCTGTAAAGGTGTGGGCAGATTCTAGGACAAGGCTGGCGGTGCCGTAAGAGAGCGTTGCTGTATGGAAAGAGGATGTGGCTTGGGTTGGCCTTTCCATGAGATCTCTTTTAGTGAGAATATGACCGAGGTTAAACGGCTGCAACTCGGAACTTACATGGCCGTTGGAGTCGAAGGCTTCATAGATGTGTTCATATAGGAGTTGGCCTTCTGCATTTTTTCTCTGGATGTGGGTTAGGTGCAGGTCGGAGTATTGGTATGCAATAGAAGAGAGGTCGGGAAGGGTGAAGAGAGAGCATCTGCCTCTATTGTCATAGCCCCATGTATAACGATGGTGAGTGGGAGTTGTTTCTGCAGTGAGCTCTCCAAAGAGGTTGTAACTTCTCTCTAAATAAGAACCGTGAATGAGATCCTGGACCCGAATGGGGTCGGGCCCTTGATATTCATAGAGATAGTGGATTGTACCATCAGAGCTCCACTCTGCGATAAGCCGATCGAGACCGTCACATTGTGTAGAGAGGGTGATACCATTGGGGAGGGTCTTATGAAAGAGTCTTTGGATTTTATCATAGGAGAATGTCGTGCTTTTTTTGCCTTGTTCCGTTTCTCGGATCAGGCGGTTACTCATGTCGTATTCCCATTCGATCAGATGCGTTTTGGTAGGAGTGGTCTCTTCATAGATGGTTGTGAGTTGTTTTACTTTATTTCCCGATCTGTCGTAGCTCCAAGTTTGCAAGGAGATCGTTTGGTTTGAGCGGTCTTTCTTTTCTAAAGATACGATGTGGCCGAGGGCGTCGAAGGTCTCCAGCGTGCTTACCCCCAAAGGGTCTATGGTAATCTTTTGCTGGAGCTTCTCGCCCGATTCTCCCATGAGATTATCTAAATAGATATATTGCGTTTTTTCTTGGAGGGGGTCTATATGGGATGTGATTCTTCCTGAGCTGTCATAGGTAATAAAGTCGGTCACTTCTCCAACAGAGGTTTGACGGAACACTTGGGTTTTTTTGTGGTTTTCGTCGTAGACAAACCGCATTTTATTCTCGGTGTTGCCTTGAAGGTCTTCTGTCCACTGTTCGATGACGCGTCCTGCAACATCATGGATTTCTACGGCAATCAAGCCTCCTACTTCGGTTCTTTCTAAGAAGCCGAGCTCATCATAATGATAGCGTTTTTCCCTATCTAAGGCGGATTCGAGGATGAGTCTTCCGGCTCCATCGTAGGTGTATTTTGTCTCTAATCCCCGGCTATCAATGTGGGATAGAAGGTGGAATGCATTATAGACCCAACTCTCTTCCGCAAGGAGCTTGTGGTCTACAGAAAATACCTTCTTCGATGTCATCCGATGGAAGGGATCATAGCTATAATGTTCTTCTGTGCCATCAGGGTGCGTGGTCTGAATCAGCAAGCCGCTTGGGGTATAGCGATGGAATGTCTCAAGCCCATCTTCGAGGATACGGTAGGGCTTATTGAAAAAGGTATACCATGTTTTGGTTGTGATGCCTCGAGGATCGGTTGTAGAAGCTAAGTTGCCGCGACTGTCATAGGTGTAGGTGATCTCTGGAGTGTATAGAGTAGAAGAGCTGTCTTTGACTGGAGCATAACGGGTTTTAGTGCATTGGCCAAAGGCATCGAATGTATGGGATGTTTGGTGTCCTTCTGGATTGATTTCAGAAAGGAGCCTTCCCTTGGTGTCATAGGTAAAATAAGAGACTTTTGTATTGCCTGAGGTGTCGATCTCTTCGCTTGAGGTAAGCCTACCTACCGTGTCATGGTGGAGGATTTTTTTAAGAGCCCCTGCTTCCTGGATTTCATGGAGATAGCCAAGAGCGTCGTAGGAGTATGTGCTTTTTTCTCCAAGAGGGTTTGTTTTGGAAAGCACCCTTCCTTCGCTGTCATATTCTGTGCGGAGGGTGTAGCGGTGGGTTTTGGTTCCATCGAAGACAACTTCTTCGATAATCCGTCTTTGAGAGGAATAGCCAAAGAGTGTTCGTTTGAGTAGAATTTCAAGGCCGGAGGAAAGGTCTAGATAATATTCATTTTGAGCGATGGGAAGGCCTGTGCAGATGTCCAGTTCATAGCGGATTGTTTTGCGCTCTGTCATCCGAGACCAATCATGGGGATTGGTAGAATTGCCATCGTCGACTACTTCAGCGACGACGAGCCGCTCGTCATTATAGAAATAAAACTCTCTAACTAAGATCTCCCCTTGATGGCAGGTGAATTTCGCTGTCAGCAGGTCTGTGTCAGGAGCATATTGATACCGGTATGTGAATCCACCTTCCTCTTCTTCTAAGAGGAGCAGCTGCTTGTCAGCGGTGTATTGGTATTTTCTGCGGAATGTCTCAGCGCTCGGCAACGTCCCGTTTGCTTCGATGGCAAAAGGTTCTTCTCTTTCTCCGGAGAGGTTGCCCCAAAGAACTTCCTCGATCACATTGCCGAAGTTGTCATAGTAAAAAGTCTTCGAAAATAACGCTTTGCCTTCAGGAGTCAGCTCTGCTTTGGCGATGAGCTTACCATCCTCCCAGAAAAATTTCGTTTGGGAAGATAGGCGATCTTGAGCATCAAAATATTCAATCCAGGTGAGATGGTTGTCCGTATGATGGTAACGGGTTAGAATATGTTGCGCATCTCGAACGTCTGTATAACCGGGAGCATAGCAAAAATAGCCAATCGGGATCATCTCTCCGTTCATCCCATAGGGTCCTTCAATCATCCGCACTTTGTCAATATGAGATGGGGTCTTATCCGGATTTTCTTTCCAGTATTTTTCCTCTTTTTCTGTTTCTGGTTTGTAGTAATGAATTTGCAGCTGTTTATGTCCGTTGACCGAGAAGATGGACGCCCGGGCTCCTAGGCCGCTTCGGCTTTCTGCATATTCAATCGTTTCTGTTCTACCATCTCTTTGTACTTCGCAGAGGTAGTCTCTTTCTTTGTGCCGCAAAAAGCGATAATGGAATGTCCTGTCGTCTGAAGAGCGGATGTGGAATCGATACGGCGATTTTGTTTTTTCCAGTTCTATTTCTAGAGCAGCAAAACTCCACTTATCGCTCGGACTTTTCGAGTCGATCCGTATCAAACGGTTTTCTTTGTCATAAGTATATTGGATCTGATACCCGCTCGGCAGCTTTTCTGTTTCGAGTCGATAATAGGCAAGAGAAGGAAGGCGGTCCAACTTCATAGTTTTGCCTACATAAGACCAACGGGCTCCGTCAGGTAGATAGAGCTTGGCTTCTCCCTTGTATATATTCAAATGCAGTTCTTGCTGGCCTACATCGAACCGAGATCCTAGCTTGTCATAAGATTTTGCAGAGGACTTTTGCGGCTTTAAACAGATCTTCTCTTTATTCACGCGATGGCTATATACAAAAGTAACCGTGTTTCCCGCTTTGTCTGAAACGTATGCTTTGCATTCTTCTTTTCTTGCAGATGGCTGGATTAAAAGAGAGGAGTGAGAAAATAGGCTCCATCCCCCTTGGATCCGAAATCCTTTTTGGATATCTTTGAGTAAAAGGTCAGAGCCTCTTTTGTCTTTTTCTAAAGCCCCACTGCTCGTGTAGGAGCGCCGGATCGAACATGGATGGGGAGAGGATATATTGGCATCTTCAAAGGAGAGCTGCAGATCGCCTGTAATTACATTCACATGGTGAAAAACGCTTGGGTTTTCTTCCTCAAGAGAAGATCTGCTGTCTGCAGAAAAGAGAAGTTGTGGGATTAGAAAAAAAACATATATAAATAGTTTCATTTATCCCTCATTGAATAGAAAGAAAAAATATTAATACGTGCAAAAAATAAATTATGTCAAGAAAAAGTTAAGAAGAGGTTTTCGATAGATTTCAAGAAAGCGCAAAAATTTGTTTTTTTTCGCAGAGAATTATTCAACAGAGTTTATTTTCCATTATTTAGCGAGCAAAATAAACACCGACATGTTATAATGTCAAAATGAAACAAAAAAAACAATGCAATCTCTTTATGGCATGTTATACACCTACTAACTCTTCAGCTTATTCTCAAGCTTTCCAAACGCTGCTAAACAGCGCTGCAACATATTCTGATTACCTAAAAACACAAGAGCCGCTCTTTACCCAGCTGCAGAAAAATAGAGACCATGCAAACGAAGCTACAAATAAATTGTATATGGACCTGACCAAGATCCAAACCAGCATAATACAGTGCGCAAAAATATTACTTTTCCCCATGCAAATTGAAGATTCCATCCGGACCTCTTTGCTATCTGCACTCCTTCAAATGCAAAATCATGAACAATACATGAGGGCCGCTTATCTTCAATCCAGGACAGACCTATTTATAGGCTCTAAAGTAATTGATTTTGAAGCAAAGCTAGAAAGCTTCATGAACGACTTCAACGCCTGCGAAAGGGGTGAGCTTTCAGCGACCTGGGCCGCACGGTCGATATACAAAATAAGCAATCCTCTTGCCGACATTGACAATGCTCTCTTGGCAAGCGACTTAGCTCCAAGCCCAGAAATCTTAGATCGCATACAACAGCATAAAGAAACCTACCAAAATCTCTTAGACAGACTCGAGGCAATCATAGAACGCCGTTTTTCCAATTAACAATCCCTTAGGTGTTCTGGACAATCATCTCCTGGACTATCATAGAAATAAACTCAAGATAGATCGGAAAATAAATATCTTCCACAGCATATCCGAGCAGCACTTCTAACTTCTCTTTTATCTGAAGTTGCGATGCTAAAGGCAACGCAGCTATGGCTGCACGCACCTGCGCTGTCTTCTCTTCGTCTGAACTTTCTGAGCAATTTAAGACATTGCGGATCTTAGTACCGATCTCTACTAACAGGAGCCACAAATCCTCCTGCGACATCGTCGCAACTGGGCGATGTACCCCTATTTCAAAATCTTGGCTTTTGCCTAAGAATGAAGTATACCCAACATAGAATCTGTCGAAGTCGGATACGAGATTGGCCTCTATCCATGGATACAGGGCCATCGAATCGATCTTGCCATACGCATGCAGACATTCCCGATAAAGCAATTGTTTTAATTTTTGAGGTAAAGCAGAAACTTCATCTTGGATTTGTTTACGTGCTCTTTGATATTCTCCTTCTACTTCCTTCGTCACAACTCCTTGACATGCTGCAATGTCAGAAGAAAGTGCACTAGCTGTCTCTACAAGCCGAGACAGCCTATCGATCAAAGATGCGCCACTATCTTCTGGCGCTCTCAAATTCTGCGCATCGATCTCTTCTAAAAGACTCTGTACTTGTAAAGCGCACTCCTCGTGTCGAAAGTCTTGTATTTGCAGCTTTGTATCACGAACAAATTCCATATCTTGTGAAGACATCTCTCTTCTCCACAACAGGTTCCTCTTAATCATAGTCAGACCGGATACCATCTTGTCTAATTTATCCACTCCTTCCCATTTTGCTATCTGAGAATCACACCCACTTTGCACACAATGGATTCTCTCTGCTGCTAGAGAGAAAGCCCCCTCTACAATTTCTTTTGCAGCCCCCTCTTCAGTGCAAGATTCTTTTTCTTTTACAATCTGTTCAAAGAGAACTGATAAACGCTGCTGCACATCTTTTAATTGTTCTATGCGACATTCAGACGATGCATTTGTAGAAGCTCGACCTATTTCACCCAAACGCTTTTCCAAATACCCTATAGTGGCCATACTGCTGAGCCAAGAAGGAATTACTGATTCAGAAATAGACATGCAAACCTCCTTATCCTTGTGATTCTGTTTGGATCCGAATACGGCGAGTAACGTTTTGAACTGCCTCAGAAAAACAGGCCAACATATAAGATAAACGGCCTTGTTGTCCCTCCGAGCCACTGATCAGACAGCTTCGCAGTTCTTTGTCTACTACAGCCATCAAGCGAGGATTCTTTTGTCTTATCGGATCTACTTCCGCTAAAAAGATTTGCCGCCTTAAGTCGTCATCGAATTCTTCACTCTGTAGATTCAACATAATCTGAGGAAGTGCTGAGAAAGAGCGATAATCCTCCTCTGAAAGGCATATTTCATCCGACTGGCCTTCTGCACCACCTCGAGGGACAACATGCATGAGCTTGGAAATTTCTAAATTACAACGCACTCTCTCCGGATCGTCATAAATTGCTTTCCATCCATTGGTTTCACATTCACTACGCAACCTTTGCAACTTTGCACGGATGTCTTCTCTTAAGACTGGAGTGGTAAACTCTATCAAATGATCTAAACAACGCAAGATCGAATCGACTTTATCACTCATCAATTTTTCTGAGGCCTCCGGGTCATCCAGAGAAGATCGATGCAGCTCTTCTAAAAGATCGTGGATATTTCGCCACTGAGTTTGCATCAATTCCACCTCTGTATTCCGATGTACATAAGAAGAGTCCAAATAAGAAAACCCCTGCTCAGAAAGCCGTTCTCTCAACTTTTTACATTCTCTAAAATAAGACGGGAACCCTTCAATTAGAGCATCAGCAGCGTCAATAAACAAATCAAAATCTGTTAAAAGAGCCTCTTCTACGTTCCCTTTGCTCTGTTCTATGTGCGCTTTACTGCAGACAAAATCATAAAACCGCCCTCTCATAGCCTCTTGCAACCCCAAGCTACGGATAAATGCCTTGACCTGTAGCAAGCACTCCTCTTTTGCCTCCCGCTCTCCCTCGGGATCTGCACTTAACAGCCGAAAGGTTTGGTATAGATTGTAAAAAGAATCCAGAATGCTTGCATATTGCTGATTATCAGTTGCAGTTTCTGCATCCAACTCCTCTATCCTTATAAAACGATGATCCGATGCCACCCTATCTCGTAACTCAGCCATCCGAAATATACAGCTGAGTCTTTGATGGCATGTATCGAGCAAAAGAGCGGCTCGAGGATTGCCCCAGCCTCTTTCCTGCAATCTTCCATAACGGGCAATCAACTCTTCATGACGTGCCTTTAGCTTTTGATAGAGATCGGCGTCTCCATTACCATCACCAAATTTTTTCTGATATGTTCGAATTTTTGTAAGCAACGTTTTAACTGCTAGCGACATTCCTTCAGTATGCACCAAGTTCTCTATGCGAGTTTGGATGCAACGAAGAGGGTGTAATATTTGATCTTCTTGCATTTGCTTAAGACATAGGCCTACAGAATCCTCCGTTCGCTTCGCTAATTGCAACAAACGCTGATCGCATCTCTTAGTAAGATATAAAATCCGTATCAAGTGTCCGGAAAAATGCCGACCACTGCATTCCCAGGTCTGTGTACGATGCCAAAGTTTATTTGCGTCATTTTCTACGTCAGCTGCTAAAGACCCCACTGATATCACATCTTCAGCAAACTCCATTCCTATCTGCATAGGTGATACCACATTCCCCAAAGACATGATCTCCTCCAAAAAAAGCAAAAAATTTGTCGTGTGCAGCAGTTGAAAGCAAGAAAAAAACAACCAAAAACACAATAACTGATTTTAACCTATCAAAAAAATGCATTCTCTTGACAAATGCAAAAGCATCTAGTATGCATATTGCATAAGTTCCCAAGGTTTTATCACCAACAAATAACTGTATGACCATTTTATTTCCTCTTGCATCAATGCAGTCTTTTACTATCGCCTATTCTCAGTCTGATCTCTTTGGGAAACTGATTATCTGGTCTTTAGTTATGCTCTCAATCCTTTGTTGGATTGTCTTAAGCTATAAAATCTGGCAAGCAAAAGAAGTGAGGAAAATCTCCTTACGCTTCCAACAGCTCGTTCTTGCCAACAAAGAACAGCTGTTAAGTTTGGAAGCGGAGAAATTCTTACATTCTACACATCGAAAAATCCCCCATCCTTTTGCTCAAATTTTTCTCGTTTTAAAAGAAAAAACCGTTGAGACCTTAAATAAAAAAATTTTTTTTCTAGAACAAACGCAGTCTACCAAACAAACTGAAGTCTATCTATCTCCAAGCGATCTTGAATTATTAGAACAGCACGTTTCGACAACGATCTCTACCCAATACAAGGTATTAGAAAGACATCTTTTCATCCTGTCCACCATCGTAACGCTAGCCCCCTTTCTAGGATTACTAGGAACCGTATGGGGTATTCTCGTGACTTTTTCCGACCTGCAGACGGGAGGGTCCATCGGATCGAATACCGCTATCTTGGGAGGACTTTCTACAGCGCTTTCCACTACAGTGCTCGGACTGATTATCGCCATCCCCGCTCTCATCTCCTACAATTACTTACGCAACAATTTAAAGGCCTTTTCATCTGACATGGAAGACTTTCTTTACAGCTTAATGTCTGTCCTCGAATTGCAGTATAGAAAAGTAGACCTTGGATAATACTATGGGTAGAAGACGAATGTTTTCTCACGCCTCCCAGGAAGCGGATGAAGCTCTTCTTAATCTAACTCCGCTTATCGATGTTGTATTCGTTGTTTTAATCATCTTCATTCTCATTGCTCCGATGTTGGAATTGGATCGAGTGGAGCTTGCTGCAGCAGCGCCTAAAACCACGAAAGAAGCAGCCATCGTGCAAGAAGGAAGCCCAATTGCTATTCACGTGCATGCGGATAATACAATCTGGATTCAGGGGAGGAAAATTCTTCCCGAAGAATTAGTTCCCATTCTAGAAAAAGCAAAAAGAGCATATCCACGCCAAATCCCGCAGCTATTTCATGACAGAAAAGCACAGTTTGGCGTGTATCAAACAATAAAAAACGCTGTAGAACTCTCCGGCTTTGAAGAGCTAGACGTGATCTTGCAACCCGGATAAATCTATGGTTTCCTCCTTTGTGCGACGCCGTCTTGCTCTCTGGTGGAAGGAAGATCCAATCAGAGGACTTATTGTAAGTGCCGTCATCTTCATCCATTTTACTCTGTTGCTTACGCTCGCTTATGCCGAAGCCATACATCCCAAAAAAGACGAGCCCAAAAAGCTTATTGTCAAGACGATCTCTACACAGCCAAAGCCGAAACTCTCTATGGCTCAAACTCCAAAGGCGACAACGAAAAAAAATACAACGCAAGCAGCTCCCGCAAAGACACAGCCATCCCCTCCACCGAAAAAGCCTCCCGCCCCAGCTCCCAAAACAAAGCCGGCCCCCCCTTCTAAAACAGAAACTACAGTCACAAAGAAAACACCCCCTCCAAAAAAGCCGTCTGCTGCTAAACAAACAGCTCCATCGCCTTCTCAAAATCTATTAAAAGAAGCGGAAGAGAAGCTCTCTAAAATTGCAGCAAAACAAGACAACACACCTAGAGTTTCTTCTTTACCTCCCATGAAACAGATAGAAATCTCCTCTTTTTCGAAGACTGAAGAATCCTCCTCTTTCAGCTCTTTTGAAGAGGAAGACTCTTGGACGGAATTTCTCATAGGTTATTTGCAGCAAAAACTCAAACTCCCCGACTTTGGAGAAGTCACAATCCAACTTTCGGTTCAAGGAGATGGCCGGGTCTCATCCGTCCGCATAGTGAAATCTGAAAGCACCAAAAACACAAAGTATTTGGAAGAAAATCTGACAAAGATAATAATCCCTTCCACCTATCTTAAAAAAAATGAAATCAATATATTTGTACTTACATTTTGCAATGAACTATAAAGGGTGTCCCATGAGATGGAATACAATACGCTTATTTTTCTGTTTGTTAGCCGTAACCTTCTTCGGGAATAGACTCTATGCAGAATCTCCACCTCAAGAAATTCGAATTCAACTCGCTACAGACAGCCCTCTTGCCGCAATATACCTTTCAAAAATCCACTGCCAAGATGGGTCTATCTCTTCCTCTTATCTACAGGAAATAGATTCTGTGCTTGCTTATGATTTCAACTACAACGGCAAAACTAAGGTTCTTGCAAAATCTCCTAATAAAGAAACTCTTCTTAGCACTCCACATAATACTACCGAGCTGCGCTCCATTGGAGCGCCCTATGCTGTCGCCTTCACCGTGAAAGATAAAAAGCTCTCTGCCACTGCATACGATCTTTTGTCTTCTTCTGCTAAACAGATTTCCGACATCCCTCTTTCAGGCTCGATTGCGCAAGATAGGCGTAAAATCCATGCCCTATCCGATGCGATCCATAAAGTCCTTTTCCATCAAGAAGGCGTTGCCAACTCCAGAATTCTCTTCTCCTGCCAATATAAAAACCCCAAAGCTGAAGGCACTGCGTGGCTTTCAGAAATTTGGGAATGCGATTGGGATGGACATAATGCAAGACCCATCACCAAAGAAAACACATACTGCATTACTCCCGTTTTACTACCTAAGGACGCGCATTTTCAAAAAGACCTTTTTCTATATGTCTCTTACCGCACTGGCCAGCCAAAAATCTACATTTCTTCTATCGGAGAAGCTAAAGGATCCAAAGTAGTAGATATCCGCGGCAACCAACTGCTACCTGCTATTTCTAAACAACGAGATCAGCTAGCTTTTATTTGCGATGCAAGCGGAAGAGCCGACCTATTTATCCAGCCAATTCAATCTGGCAACGGCCTTACTGGAACTCCAAAACAGATATTTTCTTATCCAAGATCCACGCAAGCATCGCCTACATTCAGCCCCGACGGATCGTCTCTTGCCTTTGTTTCCGATAAAGATGGGGCCACGCGCATTTACACCATTTCCACTAAAGCATCCCAAAAAAGACCCAATGCGCGACTGATTACTAAACGAAATAAAGAAAATTCCTGTCCTTCTTGGTCTCCTGATGGAACAAAATTAGCCTATAGTGCTAAAACAGATGGTATCAGGCAGATATGGATTTACGACTTCGCCACCGAGGAAGAGCAACAGCTTACAATGGGTCCGGGCAATAAAGAAAACCCTTGTTGGGCTCCCGATAGTACGCATATTGTATTTAACTCTACAGATGGAACATCATCCGATCTATACATAGTGAATATGAATCAGCCCGATGCAGTGAAAATTACACAAGGCCCTGGGAAAAAACACTACCCAACTTGGGGCATACGTTAACAATTTATTAGCATATAATGTGAGGAATGCATGAAAAAGTCAGTCATTTGGACAGTATTATTATCTACTTCAACCCTGCTGCTCTTGAATAGCTGTCAGAAAAAAAATGGAGATGCTTGGGATGATTCAACAAGCCTAGGAAGCTACAAAAGAGCAAAAGAACGCGTACTATGGGGACAACCCGGAGAATCCTCCGATGTAGCCTACACTGAAACAAAAGAGCTCTCAGCAAGCGATGAGGATTTTATCCCTTTACAAGATGAAGACCTCAAAGAACAATTCGCTGATCTTGCAATACCTCAGCCTAAGGACTCCCCAGGAGAACCAGGAAGCGGGCTGCCAGGTCTCGATGGGTTCCAAACTCCATCTGCTGCCCTTGCACACATTTTCCGCACCTTGCACTTCAACACAGATGAACACGTGCTCAAACAACCTGAAGATCTTGCAGCTATCGACCGCATAGCAGCTTACCTCAAGGCACATCCAAATACGTACATCTTTGTAGAAGGCCACTGCGATCAAAGAGGACCAGAAGCCTATAATCTCGCATTAGGAACACGCAGAGCGAATTACGTTCGTACACTTCTAGTGCAAAAAGGCGCGAATCCAGAAAACATCCATACTATCTCTTATGGAAAAGAAAAACTTCTAGATTTGGCAAACTCTCCTACAGCTTGGAGCCAAAACCGAAGAGCGCAATTTAGAATCTACGAACAACATTAAGACCCTTAAAGCCCTGTCTTACGATGGGGCTTTTTAAATTATAAGATATACCCGTGAAAAAACATCTTTTCCCCCTCTTTTTTGTAAGTTTTGTAATCTCCGGATGCTCTTCTCATCTTGCCGTTTTACAGCAAGACAAGCACGATACGTCGATTGCTCTAGAAGAGCTTCGCATTGACATTGCCGATTTGAAACACGCTCAGAATAACACACAAGTAGAGCTCCAAATACTCGATGAGCAAGTCAAAAAACAAGACCACGCTCTAAAAGCAAAAGAAACCTCATCGAGGTCAAGTTCATCCGCAACAGACCCTCGTCTTACTGCCATGGAAAAAAAGCTAAGCCTGATCGAAAGGCAACAAGAGAAAATCTTAACCGATCTACAGCAACTCAGCCAACATGCCAACCAGACCAGCTCCTCTCTTAATCAATATCGAAGCAAAATCCAAGAAATAGAAGCCGCTGTGAATGCACAAAATCGGACAATTGAGGACATTTTAAGTCTAAAATCCACCTTGCAAGCGCTTTCTCAAACGATGGGGACTGTCTCATCTGAACGAGGCAAAACCTATAAAGTGAAGCCCGGCGATAGTCTAGAGAAGATAGCTCGACTGCATAAGACCTCTGTCGAAGCCATCCAGAGAGAAAACAATCTATCTAATCATCGCATTCTGGTAGGACAAGAGCTTGCAATTCCTTGAGGAGATAAGATGCAAACAGCCAGCATAGGGATCTTCGATTCTGGGTTTGGAGGACTGACCGTGATGCGCGCAGTCCAAGCGCTTTTGCCGAATGAAAACATCATCTACTTTGGAGATACTGCACGCATCCCCTATGGAAATAAAAGTGAAGACAAAATCACACAGTGGTCTGTAGAAAACACCCGTTTTCTTATAAGTCTTGGCGTAAAAATGCTGATTGTCGCATGCCATACAGTATGTGCTTCATCGATAAAAGCCATCCGGCAGGCATCTCCTGTTCCTGTCATTGGCATTGTCGAACCTGCAATGGAAGAATTGCTCAAAAGAACCTCGTCGGGAAAAGTTGGAATTCTTGGAACACAAAGGACCATCCAATCCGCAATCTACCAAACCCTGCTGCAAGAAAAAATACCTCATGGATCTTTTACAGCAATCCCTTGTCCTCTATTTGTCCACATTGTTGAAGAAGGATACGTAGATCATCCCATTGCAGCCGCTGTTGCTAAAGAGTATCTACACCCTTTAAAAACAAGCGACATCGACACCCTACTCCTTGGCTGTACTCATTACCCTCTTCTTCATAAAGTCATCCAACAAGAAATAGGGGATAAAATCCATATCGTCGATCCAGCCTTTGCCTGCGCTTGGCAGGCTCGAAATTTGCTGCAATCACTGCAACTTTGCAACAATACTACCCAGCCACTCTATGAATTTTACGTTTCTGATGATCCTGAAAAATTCCGCCATCTTGGGCAAACATTTCTTAACAGTCCTATTGAAAAAGTTTGCAAGTTAATGATGAACGAGAATTCCTATTGTTTCTCCCCATAAGTCACAGCCAGTAGATTCCTGTTAATTTCTCCACTGCTCAACAACTATCCCTTCAGCATCATCGGCAAGATCTATTCCCAACTCAGAAAATACAATCTTTAGTTATATATAGAAATTAATTATAGATTGACTTTAACGTCGTCAATCCTATACAATAAAATTGATACAGGATAGGATTATGGACATTAAAAGCACCCCAATCCCCATCAAAATGGCTTTAAAAAAGCTTGGCCAAGACCTTCGCAATGCTAGGAAAAGACGTCGCATTCCGATGCAGCTAGCTGCAGAAAGAGCATCCATTAGTCGCGCAACTCTAAGCAAGATCGAAAAAGGCGATCATGGCGTCTCTTTAGGAGCTTATGCTAGAGTAATATTTATTTTAGGCATGATAGAACGGATTGCTGAATTAGCCGACTCAACATCGGATCTATTAGGTTTGGAATTGGAGGCTGAAAGCTTACCCAAGCGCATTCGCTTTTCACCGAAAGACAAGAGGAATGAGTAATATGGAACAAGCCTTTTTAGTTTATGTAGATCTCGAAGGCTTTCCGATTAAAGTTGGTCATCTTTGGTGTAGATTTCGCAACGGCCGGGAAAGCATGTCTTTTGAATATGACCGAGAGTGGTTAGGCCACCAAAAACGCTTTTCTTTAGATCCGGCTTTAAAATTAGTTGCAGGTTCCTTTCATGCGGCGCCCGATAAACCCATGTTTGGAGCCATTGATGATTCAGCTCCCGACCGATGGGGCCGCCTGCTGATGCGTCGATCTGAAAGAAAAAACGCTGAAAAAGAAAAACGAACAGCCCGAGCCTTAAAAGAAATAGATTTTTTGTTGATGGTTGACGATGAAGGAAGACAAGGCGCCTTGCGCTTCAAGAACAAAGACCCAGGATCTTTTTTAACCACGTACGATAAAGAGCATATTCCACCTTTAGTTTCTGTCGGCAAACTTCTTACTGCTGCAAGTCATGTACTGCAAGACTCAGACTCAGAAGAAGACCTGCGTTTATTGCTAGCTCCCGGTTCCTCGCTCGGAGGAGCGAGGCCGAAAGCCTCGGTAAGAGACAAAGACAACCACTTGACTATAGCTAAATTTCCTCGCAAGGATGATGAGATAAATGCCATTGCTTGGGAAGCTGTGGCCTTAACTCTGGCTCATAAAGCAGGAATCAAGGTTCCTGACTGGCGTCTTGAATCAGTAGGCCAAAGCCAAATCCTTTTGTCTAGGAGATTTGATCGAAAAGGCAATACTCGCATCCCATTTCTTTCTGCAATGAGCGCTCTAGCAGCAAAAGATAATGAAATGCACAGCTATCTTGAAATTGCTGATGTAATTCGACAAATAAGCGCATCTCCTAAAGAAGACTTGGAAGCCTTATGGCGCCGCATTGTTTTTAATATTTTGATTTCCAATGTAGACGATCACCTGCGCAATCATGCATTTCTCTACTCCGGACCTGCAGGCTGGGTCTTGTCGCCTGCCTATGACTTAAATCCCACACCAACGGATATAAAACCACGAGTTCTATCCACAGCCATCGATTTGATAGATCCAAGTGCATCTCTTGATATAGCAACAGCTGTGGCTCATTACTTCGATATCGACCTTCTACGAGCAAAAAAAATTCTAAAAGAAGTAGGATTTGCCACAGCCTCATGGAGCAAAGAGGCAGACAAATTAAAAATAAAAAAAGCAGAAATCGATCGAATGGCTTCTGCTTTCGAACATGAAGATCTGCATAAGGCAATACGCTAGATTGCTAAAAAACATCATCGATGGCGCTTACAGCAAATCTCTTTCACGGAATATCAATCTCAACTTTTTAGTTTGTTGTTGCGATTAATCACATACAGAACGATACTCGCGCCCATAATAAACATACGTTGCTAGGTCTATCGCCATAGCAAAAAACATGTCAATTTCACCAGATCTGAGAGGACACATGTCACAGAAAAAGAGAATTCTTTTAGTGGAAGATGAAGAGGATATTGCAGCTCTCATCAAATTGCAAGCTGAGATTTCCGGATACAAACTGCATGTCGAAGTCGACGGGATTAATGGATATAGAGCCATAGAAAGAGAAAAACCGGATCTTGTGATCCTAGATATTATGCTCCCGGGACAAAATGGCTTTGACGTATGTAGAAAAGTAAAAAGCCACGCCGAGCTAAAAAACATCCCTGTCATTATTTTGACTGCAAAAGCAGAAGAACTCGATGTGATTTTGGGATTGGAATTAGGGGCTGATGATTATATCCCAAAACCATTTTCTCCCAAAGTGCTCTTTTCTAAGATCAAGGCCATTCTACGCAGATCCAAAGAACCAGAAAAACCGCAAAAAGTACTGACATTTGGAGAATATACCCTCGAGATAGATAGATATTTGCTAAGAAAGGGAGACAAGAACATCTTGATTACTCTTTCTGAATTTGGGATTTTAAAAAGACTCCTCATCAATCGAGGCCAAGTTCTTTCCAGAAACCAGCTGCTCGATGACATTCACAATGATGATGCGTTTGTAGTGGACCGCAACATCGATGTCCATATTGCAGCTCTTAGAAAAAAATTAGGCCCTAATTTTGACTGGATCGAAACAGTCCGAGGCGTTGGATATCGGATGAGAGAGGATTCCGAGCCACCTGCTAAGCGCTCTTCTTCCAGTGGATGATGAATACGAAACAGCGGCTTTCTGCAGCGAGCGTCTTTATCACTTTTGCATTGGATACATTCGGGATCGGAATTGTATATCCGATCTTTACTCCCTTATTTCTCAATATCCAGCGCCATTTTTTTGCAGAAGATGCGGGACTTTTTATACGAGTTGTTTTTTTAGGCATTCTGGTTGCTTTATTTCCCCTTTCTCAATTTTTTAGCGCTCCGCTCATTGGAGATTTTTCTGACCGTGTCGGCAGAAAAAAAGCCCTATTTTTCACCATTGCAGGATCTATTGTAGGATACATTATCACAGCTGTTAGCATCGCAAAACAGTCTTTATTGCTTTTGCTCATCAGTCGCTTTATCAGCGGCGTATTTGCAGGGAATTCTACCATCTGTCTTGCTGCGATTTCCGACACTACTGCAAGCAGTCAAGAAAGGAGCAAAAAGTTTGGCTACATATCTGCCTGCGGAGGGCTCAGTTTCTTTTGCGCTGTACTTGTTGGAGGCTTTTTTTCCGATCCACGGATCAACAATCTTTTCTCCCCTTCTTTGCCGTTTCTGATCACAGCCTCCCTTTTCTTATGCAATCTACTTCTCGTATGGCTATTTTTCGAGGAAACACACAAGGTTCCGAAAAATCAACGTTTCCATCTTTTCAAAGGAGTGCATCACATCCTTGAAGCTATCAAAAGCCCCTCTCTAAAGAATTGCTACATGGTATTTTTCTTTTTTGTGGCAGCCTGGATGTCTGCAATGCAATTTTTCCCCACTATTCTTCTCCATTCTTATGCAGCCTCTCAAAGAGAGCTTACGATCAATTTTCTAGGAATCGGTCTTCTTTGGTCCTTCTCCAATTTTTTTATCCAACGATCCCTGACTCCTTTTTTTTCTCCTAAGAAAATCCTTTATGGAACCATCCCTTTACTCACTCTTTTATTATTAAGCTGTTTTCTTGGGCAAAGCTACCCCTCTTATCTTATCCATTTTGGTCTTGCAGCCATTGCAGCTGCCCTTACTTGGTCCAATGCGCTAGCACATGTTTCACTGCATGCAAATGCTGAAGCGCAAGGAGCTATTTTAGGCATCAACCAATCTTTTGGCTCTATCGCGTCGATTGTTGGAGCTCTTATGGGAGGACTTACTGCAGCAATCCATCCTAAATTGACATTAATTTTTAGCGCTCTTCTCTGTTTTTTTTCCCTCATCTATCTTCGCAAACCATCGAAATCACTTTCGTGATTGCAGGATAACTAACTCTTAAGATAATGTCGCGTTGAACACACCTTGAGGAGGAATATATGAAACCTACATGGATTGGATTCTGCGCCATAGCGCTTCTGTTAGCAAGCTGTGAGTCGAAAGCAGGTACTGGAGCTTTAGCTGGAGGCGGCCTTGGAGCATTGAGCGGAGGGCTCATCACGCATAGCGCAACTGGAGCTGTAGTAGGAGGCGCCATCGGCGCTGCTGCCGGCGGGCTCATCGGCTATGCTTTGGATGAACAAGACAGGAAGACAATGCAGCAAAACTCTCCAAACACCCTCCAAAAAATCGATAATAAAGAACAGCTCGACATCCAAGACGTAGAAAACATGTCTAAAAACGGATTAAGCGACGATGTTATCATTAATCAAATCAAAAGCACCGAGAGCGTATTCCACCTAACGACAGACCAAATCATCGAACTAAAAAATGCCGGCGTATCACAAAAAGTCATTGACTATATGATCCAAACAGGACAGCACTAGTAAAAAACGATGGGAGCTCTGCAGCTCCCTCTCTTTTTCCTTTATTCTTCCCATGCAACCGTAGCCTGGATGTTAAGAGATCCATTCAAAGGACCTTGGCATAAAATGGAGTGCTTTTTTCGCCTTGGCATTAGAAGCTCCTCTTAATTGCGTGGCATAATACACAGCCTCAGAACCTCTTGTCTTCAAGCCTTCTTCCTCTGTAATGATAAGAGGAGGAGGAGCCCCTAGATGCTTGGCAAAAGCAGGCAACCATGTACGCATTTCGGTTGGTTCATCGTTGACAATGTTATAAACTCCAGGCGCTTCATGTATGGCAGACACAATGGCTTGCGCTGCATCGTCTATATGCACAAAATTCCAAACACCTTTTCCACTTCCAATGACAGGAAATTGTTGCTTATATATTTGAAGAGCTACATCTCCTTGCCGATGAAACCAAGTCCCAGGTCCATAGAAGAATCCAAACCGCAAAGCCGTTCCTAATGTAGAACCTGAGCACAACAGTCGTTTTTCTATTTCTGCATACACATGAACACCCGATGAGATTCCCTCAGGTGCATCCCAAGCAAAAAGAGCTCTTTCATCAGCTAAGCCAATTCCTGGGCCATACCAAAAGGCGGTAGACTGCGCAATATATCTCTTAGCTCCATACATCCTTGCGGCCTCTAGTAAATTTCCTCCCCCTTCCAGACGCAGTTGTGCATTTAGCTCAGCAGACAACCGCATCGATTCTGGCGTATATGTTTTCGGCAATCGAGTCAACATATCCACAACAATATCGGGCCTAACATCATTGAAAACCGCAAAAACAGCATCGCGTTCCAAGACATTGACAAGCAAAGGAATCGCCCCTTGAGCCGCTATAATTTGCGCACGTTCTTGAGATTGAGTTATTCCATAAATATCATGATCTTGATCCATTAAATGATAGATTAATGGCTGTCCAATAGCTCCAGACGCACCTGCAATCAGTATCTTCACAACAACCTCCGACTGCAAAGACATATAATTCTTTTCGATTTAGTAAATCAATGCCTCTTTCGGAAGTTTCTTTGTTGAGGAAAAAAAGGAAGATTCTTAAAGTATAGCTTTAGTATTCTAGTGTGATCCTATGTCATTCACTCAATATCTTAATCCATCCGAAGAACGATTCACTTCTATGCAGGTAGAGGAAAAGATGCACCATTTCGTGGAACGTCTCTACGAGAAGTTTTTAAAATGCAATCGCTTCTATGCTTTGTTTCATACGATCTTTTTCGCTTTTCTAGCCCTACAAGCCATCAATTTTCTTCTGTTTTTTTCTTTTTTCAGCAAATCCTCCACTTGGGCTTTTGCGCTCGGATTCTTTTTTTTAACTCTGTTTTCTTACTTTGTCCTTTCCTTCTTCTTTCAAGCAAAAAAACCTCAGCAGCTCCTTGAAATTCTAGAGGAATTTACTCAATCCTGCCACAACTCGATCTCCTTTGCAAAGGGCTCTCACGAATATCACCTTTCCATCGCCAATGCACTCCACCATTTTGTACATTATACAATCCAGCAAGAAACCGCCTATTATGCTTGCCCTCCTTTTCTAAAGCCTCTTTCCCCTCTTCCAGAAAAATGGCAGATATGGAGCCATTGGCAAAATTTTCACATGATTAAAGAACGGTTTCTAACACGCGCCACGCAGGAATTGATCCAACTTGTAAAAGCCCATCCCCTAGATCCGGAAGCTCACGCTGCTTTAGCTTCTGCTTTTGCAGAGCTCAGTACAATCTATTTAAGCCCTAAAGAAACAGAATCTCGGCAAAATTGGGCATGGATCCCTCCCGAATATGCAACAGAAGAAATGCATGAAAAATTTTTAGCAAGCTCTCGCCAAGCGATAGAAGAATTGCAGATTCTCCAAGATTTACAGGGTCAAAATCCCTGGATACATGCACAACTAGCTACGCTATACCACTACCGCAAAGAAAAAGAACTAGAGATTCTGCAATACGAACTCCTATCTCAAATGCAACCAAGCGACGTAGCTGTTCTTCTAAAATTAGGCACTTTGTATTTTGAACAAGGGCATTTTGCCAAGGGGCTGAGAATCTACGATCAGGTCATGCATATCAATCTAGAACAAGCTAACGCACTGATTGCATGTTATGATGCATACCGAATGAGCTAATGCACAGCAAGAGTTTTCCTTGCTGCTTGGCATCTTCCTCCAAATCCGAGAAGATGATTTTCGAGTGGAAAGACAGACCCTAAAATAGCACACACTTAATTAACAAAAAGCAATTTGGTGTGGATTTTGATTTTAAAACCCTGATCATTAGACAGCTGCGAACGCATACGTTTAAAGAGCTTTTCTTGAAATTCTTTTGATATAGTCTTTCGCAGCGCCCGATGCGCGATTTTTGCATTACTAAAAAAGCGATGCATCGTCTGAAGATCTGCCGATTTTTTGGAAAACGAAACAGCACTCTAAATTTCCAACTCATGAGCAAAGAACAGACTAATACGAGGCTTGCTCAAGAAAATAAGCATATCGAAAATCAACTAGGCACAACTCTGAAATCCATTCGCCTGCAAGTCTTTTAGACTTAGCAAAAGCAATTGTTGTAAAATAGATAGGCAAAATAGGAAGCTCTTCCATGAGCACTTGCTCGGCTTGGTGTAAAATCTCTCGTCTTGCTATTGGATCTGCTTCTTCTTCTGATCTAGCAATGAGCCGCTGATATCCGGAATGCTCCCAGCGAGACATGTTAATCCCATCTGTTTTATTTAAAAAAGATTGAAACGTATAGATCGGATCGCGCATCCAAGAATGCCAGGCAAATCCTCCTAAAGCAAAATCCCCATGTACTAGGCTGCTAAAGTGCACCCCCCATTCTAATGGGCGCAAGCAGATCGTAATCCCAAGACCTTTGTAAAGCTGTTCTCGAATCGTGCTTGCCACTTTTCTATGCGTTTCATCCTCATTAAAGCTTAAGGTAATTTCAGGAAACTCTTCTAAGGATATCCCCAACTCCTTAAGACCTTTTGCTAATAATTCGCGAGCCTTTTCAACATTGTGATCTTCAAAATAGGGCTGGGTCTGGAACCCAAAAGGTTCGGGTAAAATCCCCATAGCAGGCTTCTCTCCAGCCTGCAGCACATACTCTGCAATTTCCTTACGATGGAGAGCATACGCAAAAGCAAGCCGAATGTTTTTATTGTGAAAAGGAAATTTCTCCGTATTGAATAGGTACCAATAAATACCAAGGCAGGGAAGAATCGTTAATTTTTTTTCTTTTTTTAGTTGATCTAATGCATCTAAGGGCAGCTTGCCAAGAGGTCTACCAATCCAATCTATCTCTCCTTTTTCAAACAAATGCAAAGAGGTCATAGAATCTTTAACTATGCATATTTTTACCTCTTCCAACCGCACGTCTCTTGCATCCCAAAAACGGGGATTTTTCTCTAGGATTAGTTCATTGTCAAATTTATGAAGATCTAAACGAAACGGGCCGTTACAGACAAACCCTTCTCCGCTTTCAAGAGCCCAATTAGGGTTCTTTTCATCTACAACCTTGCAAATCGGAAAAAAAGATCCTGTGGCGATCGCTTCTAAAAAATAAGGAACCGGATTCTGAAGCTCAACCTCCAGGATCTTTTCATCTATCGCTCGGACTCCTACCTCATCTAAAGAGCACTCTTCCCTGAGATATCTCGCTACATTTTTAATGATATAAAAATGATGCACTGCTGTAGAACGAGACTCTTGGTGTCTGCCTATGACTTTTTTCCATGCATATTCAAAATCATATGCTGTAACGGGAAGTCCATTAGACCAATCGCTGTTCTTCAGATAAAATGTATAGGTCTTTCTATCTTGAGAAATCGTATATTCTCTTGCAAGAGCGGGCTGGATATGTCCTTCTGCATCTCGGTATACAAGCCCTTCAAACAGCATTTTAATTACCACAGCTGAAGCACCATCTATGCCGATGCCAGGATTTAAAGAGCGCACATTCGAAGACAAACTCAGATTTAAGCAAGTCTTTTCTGTCGATTTCCTTACTGAAGAGGGAGAAGTAAAGCAGCTACTCAAAGAGAGAAGAAGAAAAAAAAGAGCTAAACCAAAGCGGCTTAATCGATTGAAGATCAAATGCATAAACAAAAAACCACCCTCCTAATGCGCCGCTTTTTTTTAAGGATCGTTGAAAAATTTGTTAACGATCTGTAAATTCTCGTGCTATAAACCTTAAGCGGATTCCAACTAGGCAAGCAGCTATATGACAGAAGCATTAAGCCCAACTCTTGTTCTATCCGATTTATTCGCTGAAGATTCTAACGAGAATCCGATTTGTTTTCCTTTGAAAATTGAACCGATTCTCCCTTATGCCATCCATTCTCAGAGCCTCATGGAATACGTATACAGAATGGAAAAGATACTTCGTAAAATGCTTTTTTCTAAGCTTTCATCTCTTTCCAAAACAGCTTTTATTGAAGCTCTTCCTGCATCTTTGCCTTGCATTACATGGAACCATCCGTCTCAAGCTCCTGATTGCTTTGAAATCTGCTGCCTTTGCTTTGCTTCAAAAGAAGAGCAGCTCGAAACAATCATTGCAAATATGATCCAATCATGGCTGCTTCCTGGAAAAACACCCTCTATCCTCAGCACTCAATCGCTAAACTTTCAATGGGAGTACTTTCCAGATAAAACTTTTTTTCTCTGCCAGGTCCAACTGTTGTTAGAAAATGAAAAAGATATCGAATCAGCGCAAGAGATTATGCCGTCTCTTGCTCTCCAAATCGAATCGGGCATGAAAAACAAATCATATATTCAACTTTTATTCCAACAAAGACCTTTGCTGGAAGACATGAAAAGCTCTCAGATCCATCGCTCTCTCATTAATCTTACACAAAAACATCCCAACCTCTTTGATGAGAGCATTTTCGTGGAGATGGGCAGATTCTTCGCTTTGATCTCTAAAGCATTTTTATCTCCAAGATCACATCGTCTGATTACAAAAATCGTGACAGCTCACTACTTAATGAGAATACATATATCCAGACTGCTTTCTATCCATCCAGAGCAAAAACACATCCAAGTACGATATGCAAGAACCCACCTTAATTTTTGTTTTGGATCCAAGCCAGCCCTCGGCCTTATCCTAGCCATCTCCTCACTAGACAAACATGAATTTTTTCAAGAAGAACACATTTTACAAGCCGCCCAAGCACTATTGCCAAATGTACAATCGGTAAAAGGATCTTTTTTTATTTACCAAGGAGTACAAGACCCCATCCGAACTCTCTATTTAGAGTTGGAAAAAAAAGACGGATCCCGTTTTACACAAAGTGATCTTTCCCTATTGAAACAAGAACTGGAAGAAGAACTTAAGCGAAGAGTTGAAAGGCTTGTCCCTACAATCTTTATGGCACGCAACGAAGAGGAGACTATGCGAAATATTTTAATTCTCAGCCAAGAATTAAAATATATATCGGACCTTCCTCAAGTGATGATCTCTCTCGACAAACAAACCGCTTCAGAAATTTTTTTTACTTTAATTCTCGTACGTCTGCAAAGACCAGGGCAACCTTCCTTGCTCAAAAGCTTTGAATCTTTGAAAACAGATGTACAATTCTTTCCCGACAGAATCCAACAGGTTGGCTTTTTACGAAAAAATTACCCAAAAGAAGCCAATGTATTCCACCTTCGATTGCCTAAACACGCCGACCTGCTTCGAGCTGACTACTCTGTTAATTTTTACCTAGCACGGGAAAAGATTTCTTCCCTCTTGATACAGGCCATCGGACCTTTTCGAGATTACAATGGGGGCATGATTCTCAAACAAGGCGAGCTCTTCTACCAATTCAAAGATTCCTTCCACTCCATCGCCCAAAAAAATCCGGAGCTTTTGGAAAACTTTTTCTTCTCTCTTAACCCCATTGAATCCCAGGCAACCTTACCCCTTGGAGCCTTGCAAAATCTCTTTCATCTCTTTCTAGAAGCCCACAAATCAGATCTCAACAAAAAAGAACACTACTTCTTAAAAATTGAAGAAAAAAAAGACCAGCTCTTCACCATAATCCGAACTTTGGATGCATCATTTAAAGAAGATCTCAATGCCACTCTGATCCATCATGAGCTTTGGGCGAAAACTTTAATACACACATCGCTCCCCTTACAAGGATCTCTCTATACTGGTTTTATTTTCCCTACCTCAGACTCAAAAAAACAATACGCCTTTATTGAAGCTATCCATGAAGCGCTCAATAACTGGAATCATCGGATTAGAAATGAACAGATATTAAGACTTAGCTTTTTCGATATTCCAGGCTCTTTCGACCCAAGACTTGGCGGCGACGAATTCTCCTGTACAATCCTAAAAATGCTATTCGAAGGACTCACACGTCTAGATAAAAACGGAAAACCAGATCTCGCCATTGCACAATCGATTGATATTTCTAAAGACCTAAAAAAATACCTATTCAAATTAAGAAAATGCTACTGGTCGAATGGAATGCAAGTCACTGCTTTTGATTTTGAATACGCCTGGAAACAAATTTTATCACCTCATTTCTCAACCCCATTTGCCTATTTTTTCTATCCAATCAAAAATGCTAAAACCGCCAAAGAAAATAAATGCTCTTTAGATCAGGTCGGAATTCATGCTCTCGATCCTCTTACTCTTACAGTGGAATTAGAGCACCCAACGCCTGAATTTTTAGAACTCACAGCCCACACACTCTTTTCTCCCGTCTATCACGCTATCGATCAAATCCATCCAGACTGGGCAGCTCGAGGCTCTGAGGATTTTGTATGTAATGGACCCTTTATGTTGCACAAAATCATGCACCATACTCGATTCGAGTTTAGCAAAAATCCGTTCTACTGGGACAAAGACTCTGTAAGAATACAGAAAATCCATCTCACAAAGGACAATAGCCTCATCGCAAATGAGATGTTTAAGAACGATGAAATTGACTGGCTTGGAAAGCCGATGCGTCCTTGGGAACCATTTTTTGAAGAAAACAAGGAAGAACAGATCAGCTCTTCTCCAATGGGAATCTATTGGTGTGTTTTCCATATGGAGAAATTCCCCTTCCACAACAAAACACTAAGAAGAGCTTTCGATCTCGCTATTGACCGCGCGGCACTTGCATCTGAACTCGGATATGAAGACTACCCAGCATCAACGCCGCTACCTCTTGCTCACACCATGCATCACGACCCAGAAGCCGCTCGAGGCAATCGACTAAAAGCTCTCGAGCTTTTCGAGCAAGCCTTGGAAGAATTGCAAATTACCAGAAAGAGCTTTCCTTTGATTACGCTCATTTATGCCAACAGCTCCCGCCGAGAGAGAATAGCTCTTCTTCTCGCAGAAAAATGGCGCTCTCTTTTCAATATCCCACTGCGCGCAGAAGGATTTGATTTCAACATCTTTTTTAATAAAATGATGCAAGGAGATTTCCAAATGGGAGCCATTTATTGGAAATCATGGATTGATCACCCTCTTTATACTTTAAATGCTTTTAAATCCCCTCATTATGAAGTCAATTTTGCAAGATGGTCTAATGCCCCTTACCAAAAACTTCTGGATGCCGCCCAAAAAGAGCTCGACCCCGTACAAAGAGTCCATCTCCTTTCCTCTGCAGAGAAAATCCTTTTGGAAGATAAGCCTGTTCTTCCGATCTTCTATGAAAAAGAGAGAAACATCAAAAAGAAACATCTTCAGAATGTGTTCTACTACCGCACCACGGGCTATCTAGACTTCAAACACGCGTACATAGAAAAATGAGAAAAGCTCTTGACTTTAACATTTCTTTATACAATGCTAACAATTTCTTAGTACACAACAAAAACCATTCCAACATGGAGGTTATATCGTGAGTAGAATAGAAGGAAACTATGCATCTCAAGTTGCAGACCGTGCGTTTTGCACTACAAGCCAAGATATGCTAGAAGCACTCTCTGTCAATGCAAAAAAGGTTGTACGATCCGACGTCAGCAATTTTCATGAAGCAGAACAAGTCCTACTACAAAAATGCCCTGGAACGTTCTTAATTTTCTCTGACTCCAAAGGTCAGTGCTACTTTTCTATGGTCAAACCGGGCGGCCATGTGGAACACAAACCATTTAGCAAGATCGCTGAATGCTCCTACAAAAATGGTGGAGCTCATGCTTGGAGCACAGTGGAAGGACTGTTTGAGCACCTCCTGGATGGACAATTTGGAATCCCTTACTACTCTCCAGAAGCTCTATCTTCCTTAAATGCAGAAGAAGTCTTAAAAGATCATCCGGCATATACAGGGTTTGCTTACGCCACAAACCATGCAAGGAATACCTTTGTATTCAAAGATGAAGAAGGAGAAATCCACGCAAAGCCTTTCAACTTCAACGAAGCGACAAGACTTTGGGATAATGGTGGAGCCGTAAGCGTCAACTCTCTACAGGCTCTCTGCCATGGCATGATGCGTTGCCAACCTCACCAAACAAGAATCATTTCCCCTGTGTAAAGCAAAAGAGAAGCCTCTTTGTAAAAAGAGGCTTCTCTCTATAATCCCGCCCAATTTACCGTTCCTACAAATACTCCCAGAATACAAAAAACATTCGCCTTCCAATTCACGCGCTCTTTGTAAATCCACTGGCTCCATAAATTGCAAAACAAAATTGTGCTTACAGAAAATAGAGGAAAAATCATCGCCTGCTCCCAAGAAGAGGCAAGCTCTGTGGCTCTGATCATAAAAAAAGTCCCAAGCCCATTGGCCATTCCACCCAAAACTCCATATTTCACCTCAGCAGCAAGAGGCTTTCTCCTTTCATAAACCCCATAGATCACACATTGAACTAGCGATGCTGCTAAAAACACCATCGGCATAAACCACTGACTGCTTGCTGCCTCAAGATCTAAAGAAAGCCAAAGCTTGTGATTGGACGGAAAATGAAGAAACAGAGCTCTCCACTGCATGACCACTAAAAAAACAACATGCAAGGCAAAGGCGCCCAAAGCAAAGGCAAGCCATCGGTAAAGAGCGCCTACTTTAAGCACTTCCCATCCTGCCCACAAAAGGCCAAAAACAACAAGCAGGGAGCCAACAGCATTAAAAACATTGTACATAAAACCAAACCCAGCTCCAAACAGCGCCACCATACATAAAATCGGCATGACTGTAGAACAGTTTAGCATTGCAAAGGTAAGAGCGGAAGGACCAGACTCTAGCGCCTTGCCCAAACAAATCATCATGGCAGCTAAAACAAGGCCACTAGTAAATCCAAATACGCCCATTGAATAGCTCCATGTAAAATCCCCGGTGCGTACAGGATTCAGCAAAATAGCAACAAGGCAAACAATACTCATTTGAATCATCAAAAAAGCACGGCTCGACCCTCCAGCATCGATGCTTTTTCTCATAAAAAAATTGGAAGCTGCAACAAAGACTCCAGCCAGCAACATCCATTGTACTCCCATATGTCCCTCCCTGATGGTTTTTTCTGAATTTATACTCAAAAAGTCTGTTTTCCACGAAAACTTTCTGCTGGGCTCCTGAAGTGAGCTTCTTTAAGAAAACCGCGAATATTTTGTAAAATAATAAGAGAGCTGTATAATCAAGAAAAATTTATTCCAAAAGACTCCGATTTCTATTGAGGTGGTCCATGTCTGTTTTTAGATCGCATCTTCTTCTTTCCTATGCTGCAATAACCTGCCTCTTGGTGCCGCTAGAAGCTGTAGATTCCTCGCATACGCAAGAAGCTTTTTGCTTAAAAAGAATCCGGGAGTATTGGAAAGAAGGCGATACGCTCGCAGCAAGAAAACAAACTCTAGCCTATCTCGAACGGTTTCCCAATAGTGATGTCCGCGAAGAACTCCATCTCTTTCTCGGCGATGTCTGCTTGCAAGAACAAAACTATGCAGAAGCCCTCGAGCACTATCAGCAAATAGAAAAAAGCTCTCTTCACAACCAAATTGCATACCATAAAATCCTATGTTTGCATGAACTAAGAGAGCATACGGAGCTTCTTTCTGCCGTAGAAAAAGAAAAGAACCTATCGATTTTTTCAAAAGAAGAACAGCAATCGCTCCATTATCTACAAGCCAATGCAAATTTCCAGCTAGCAAAACAGGAGTCTTCTATAGAGAAGAAACAGAAGCTTCTTCAGCTAGCGCTTCGCGAATTCTCTCTCTGCATGGGAACTCCATATGAAACACATTCCCTTTTACCGTTAGCATATACATACAAAATGCTTGGCAATGAGCATATGGCAAGTTCTTGTTTTCTTAGAGTTGCACAAATAAATGGAGAAAGAAAAGAAGACTTTCTTTTTGAAGCCGCCCTTTTACAATCGAAGTTTTCCCATGATGCAGCAATTGACACCTTCCAACAAATCATCCGCCTGAAAAAAAATCATACAGCAGAAGCTGCCTATAATTATTTGATGCTCCTTTTTCAAGACAAGAGATATAAAGAAGTCGTTCTCCATTATGAAGAAGTCAAGCTGTTTATTCCTCCCCAGCTCATTCCCAAGATCGAGTATGCCGTAGGCAAAAGCCTCTACATGCTAGGAGACTACTCTTTATCAGCTAGATATCTTACAGATAGCCTAGAAGCAGCCTCTTTACCGAAAGAGATTTCTCAAGAAGGTCTTTTTCTCATTCTAGAATGCGCCTATAAAACCCAGGATCTAGATAGGTTTCAAGAAATTTTCACAACAATCCAAAACTCCTCGCCCGATGACTCCCGTGTAGCCAATGCACATCTTGCCTATGCTGACTTACTAAAAAAGAAAGGTCTTGTCGAAGAGCAACAAGAAGTTCTAGAAACATTCATATACCGCTATCCCTCACATTCGACTGCAGAAAAAGTCTTATTTGATCTAGCTCTTGCTAACTATGAAGCAGGATCTTGGTGTTCGGCGGAAAAACATCTGGCTACCCTATCTAATTCTTTTCCCAAAAGCAAATTGCAGCCCCAAGCAGAGAGACTGCAAATAAACTGTGCTATCCAAAGACTGCAAAAGGGATCTGGAGAATTAAAGGCTGTGCATCGACAGCAAGTAATTTCGGTGTTAAAACATGCTGTAGAAACCCCACATATACTGAGTTCTCAAGAAAAAGAAGATTTTAGCCACGCTCTTATCCAATATCTATTCCAAGATGGGCAATACCTAGAAGCGATTGAAATGGCAAGCAAATACTTGAAGGATCTTCCTCAATCGCCTCACTGCACAAATGTACTTTTGTTAAAAACGCTATCCTATCTCCAATCCAACGACATCCCAGCATTCATTGAACATGCGGAACTCTGTTTAGATCAAACCCCCAACCTCTCCGAATTTGCTTTTCTCCACCTACATCTGTATAACCACTACTTACAGAATCCGGAAAAAGTAGAGCTAGCAGCCGACCATTTATTCTGTGTTCTTAAAACACACGCTGTCAAGACAGCCAATCTCGAATGGCTTGCTAACTATTACTTTACATCCAACTCTCAAAAAGCGCTTGTTGTATATGAACTTCTTCTGAATGGGTCTCATAACCTTTCAAAGCCTTCAGAAATTGCAGCCATGTATCAATACTCGCTTCTTTTGGGAAATGCAAAACAATGGCACAGGGTTGTATCCGTCCTGGAAGAATGGATCTCTCAATCTTTCGAGCTCTCTGAAAAAGAAGCCGGAACCCATAAAATGCTGCTCCTGCAACTAGCGCTTGCCTATCAATCAACCGGCATGGAAATAAAAGCGCTTGAACTATATGATCTATTGATTAAAGCCGAAGGCGACATGTCTTCTATCCATGCACTCGCTCTTTTTGAAAAAGCAAAACTCCAATACAAACTTCTCTCAGATGAAGAAAAAGAAGAGAATAATCCGATGTGGGCAGAAATTGCCAATGAACTGAAAGACGTGGAAATTCGAAAGCACTTATCTTCAGAACCGCTTCACCTTGAAGCTGCTTTAGAATATGTCCATTATAAGTCAGATCTATGTAAAAACCAAAAAGAAAGGCAAGAGAAAATGGTGCATTTATTACAACTGGTAAAAGAGAATTTTGCAGAGGAGTTAGATGAAGCTCTTACGGAAAAAGACTCTCTTCATTTGCAAAAAAAGGCCGAAGTCCATCAGCTCTATATGTCCTTTATCGATGCAGAAATTCTGCGAATTCAAGGAGATGAGACAGCGCACTCTTCTGCAGCAGATCGTTTTGCAGAGCTTTTACAGCATCCCTCTATACCAACAGAACTTAAACTTCGTATTGAACGTAGCTGCCAGGAAATGCAAGGAACTCTATGACAGACACTACAAATTCCTGCCAAAAGTCATTCTGGGTTAAAAGCCTTTCCGTGTCTTTGTTCGTCCATGGAATTGCATTTTACACCCTCTTTCAACATAGTTGGTCATGGCAGTATCCAACACAAACCCTGTTCTCTTCCGCAAAGCCACTCCTTCAAGAAATCTTCTCTGAAAATGAGCCCTCAGAAAAAGAACAATGGCTAGAAGAAGCTTTCGAAGAGTTAATTGTAGCTCCCTCCTCAGATTTGCCATTAGACACCTCTTTTCCATCTCCTTCTTCCGAAACACTTTCTCTTCCCTTGGCAGGGCTTAAGCCCCAGACTCTTGCTGTCGAAGCTCCGGACATGCCTTTCTTAGAATCTTCTTTTATAGACCTAGTTCAAGATGAACAGTCTTTGATCTCTGCTAGCACAGAAATAGAGCTGCCTTCCGAACAGATTTCTCTATCCTATGAAGCAAAATTTCCCGATAGCTCTCTTCTTCAACTAGAATCATCTCCACCATTGCTTGTAGAAGATCACGTTCTAAAAAGCTCTTCTGTTCTTCCTATACAGGAATATACCAAAGATTTTTCCCAGCCTTTTTTAGAAAGCTCTTCTGCCAGCCTCCTGCCTACAAGAAAAGAATTCAGCTCCTCTCTTGATTCTTCTGCATTTTTCGATAAGACCCACACGCATCACTCATTTGAGCTCACCTCTCCCATAGAAGCTCCTTATCCCTTAGAAAAGCCGCTCATTCCTCCTCTTCATTTTGCCTCTATCGAAGAGTTCTTGCCAGAAGATAAGATTGCGGCTATCCATTGGAATGATGCTTTTCATCTTCAGGTCGATCTTTTCCCTGAAGACCAAGGTTATGTATTTTCTTTGGGACTGATTCCTAAACAAGACTTACCCACAGAAAGGCTCTCTCAAAACTTCTACTTTTTACTAGACACCTCTTCACAGCTGGAAAAACACAAACTGGAAGTATTCAAAAGATCCCTGCTTCGGGCTTTAAGTTGTTTGCAAACAGGGGATACGTTTAATATCTTTCTTCTCGATAAAACCATTACGAAGCTCAGCCCTCACAGCCTGCCTTATTCTTTAACAGCAGTCCATGCAGCAGAAGACTTCCTAGAGTCAACAGCGACCCAACGCCGCTTTTCTTCTTTAGACCTTTTCCCCATGCTTACAGAAGCAGTAGAAGAGATCGAACCGAATGAAGAAATGCACACAGCCATCCTCTTTACTAACGGGGAATCGAGTGCTAATTTTGAAAAGCAGCAAAAACAGATCCGGAAATATTTAGACAAGAATAATGGTAAAGTCCAAGTGTATGTCGCAGCTGTCGGGCAAAATAACAACATTCTCTATCTCGATATGATCAGCTCCTTGAGCGGCGGCAAGCTTTTATATTCCGATACCAATGCCTCTTTTCCTCGAAAGCTGATGACTTTGATCAAAGCACTTCGCGCTCCCATTGCTAAAGACCTCATGGTATCGATTAGAGCCACAGATCCAAAAGCTAACATCTCTCTTCTCCCTACCTCTGTTCCTCTTCCGGCTCTATATAACCACGAGCCTTTTTTAATCATGGGAAAAATCGATCGTCTCTGCGACCTTTCGTTCGTCATCCAAGGAAAACATGAAGAGGATTGGGTCTACATCCAAAAGAAAGTCCACTTTGGATCTGCCGAAAATGCCGACATTACTCTAAAAAAAGAATGGAAAATCCGACAAGCAGTAGAGCAATATCAGCGATTTTTACAAGAACCTAAAGGCAAACACCTCAAAGAAGCAAAAGAACTTCTCAAAACAGCTTACGGAAAGGCTTTTGCAGAACAATGAGTCTACGAGTTATTGGAGGAGCATTTAAAAATAGGGCCTTAAAATCCCCCAAAGGAGAGTTTGCAAGACCTACCACAGCTCTCATGCGAAAGGCTGTATTTGACATTTGCCAAGAAGCTGTCCTAGAAGCCCATTTTTTAGATCTATTCGCTTGCAGCGGAGCTATGGGGATCGAGGCTCTAAGCCGGGGCGCAGCCACTGCTACCTTTGTAGAAAAAGACTCTAAAGCCATTGCTTGTTTGATAGAAAATCTCCGCTCCTTACAGATCGAATCGCAAGCTACGATCTTATCCGGCGATGTAACTATACAACTAAAAAAACTCGCGCTCCAGCCACGACAATTCGATATTGTATACATCGACCCTCCCTATGCTCTTGCAAAGAGTCCTCAAAAACCTTTGCAAACCATCTTGTCTTTTTTCGATGAAAGCTCTCTACTCCATTCAGGATCTATCCTATTTCTCGAAGAAGCATATCCGAGCTCCTCTCAGGTGGAAACTGTTCCTTTCTCCCATCTTCGACTTAAAGGAACAAGAAAATACGGCAATTCCTGCCTTCACGAATTTCGCATACCATGAAAACCCTAGGCGTATTTCCCGGCACATTTGACCCTATCACGTTAGGACATCTCGATCTCATACAAAGAGCACTCCGAATTTGCGATAAGCTTCTGGTTGCGATCCCTCAAACCTCTACAAAAGAAACTCTCTTTTCTTTGGAAGAACGGATGGAAATGGCACGGATAGCGACTCAAGAACTCTTATCCATCGAAGTCATCTCCTTTACAGGCCTTACCATCGATCTAGCAAAACAAAGAAAAGCCTCTTTTTTAGTACGAGGACTCAGAAGCCATGAAGATTTTGATTATGAGTGGGACTTGGCGCTTATAAACCACAAGCTAGGCAATATCGAAACCATTTTTTTGATGGCTGGTGAAAAGTATTCTATGATCCATTCTAAAGACATCCGCAAGATCCTAAGCCAAGGAGGAGAGGTACAAGAACTTGTCCCCTCCTCCATTGCCGACAAAGTGAAAAAGACGTTTTCCTAAATTCTAACGCACCTTTTTGCCATGATCATAAAGACTTTCAGTCTTTTTACCTTCCTCATCATAAGCTACTTTAGCTCCATGTAAGGCATCTTGTAAAAAAGACTGCAAAAGGCGAGGCTTGCCATCATCGTAGTATTTGTGCATTTTACCATGTCTTTTTCCATCTTGGTATTCCGCTTCAAATACAAGCACACCTTGTTGATTCCACTGCCGATAGGTTCCATGCATCTTCCCTGTCTTATAAGGAATGACACTAGCCAAAGACCCATCTTCGAAGTAGGTTTTCTCTTCGCCTTCCTCGAGATCACGATTGTACATAGCCTCTTTAAACAACTTGCCATCCGGATAATATTGTCTCATCGGCCCATGTTTTAAATCCTCTGCAAAGGTAATCGTCATCAACTCCATCCCTTTTGGATGAAGAACTTTTGCAATACCCTCTTTTTTACCATGAACATACGGAGTAGAAGAGATCTTCGCACCCATGAGATTATATTCGATCGCCTCTCCATGAGGGAGGCCTTCTTCAAAAATCAGTTCAAAAGATTTTACTTTTCCATAGACAGGGTGAACCGGATAATATATTTCATGCATCCCATGCTTTACATTGTTTTTATAGTAATAGACAATTTCTTTCCCATCTTCGAGGCGCTGAAAACTCTTTCCATTGAGCTTTCCAAACTCATAGGTAGCCTCTTCTAAGAGAACCCCCTGCTCATCCCAATACGATTTCAAACCATGGATTTCTCCTTCATGATATTGGATCTGGGTTTGCAGCGCTCCACTCAAGTAAAACGTCTTTTGCTCTCCATGAAGCCGTCCGAGCTCATCATGATAGAACAACTTAGCCACCTTAGATTCTTCTTTAGGTTTAGAGACATCTGCAGGAAAAAACTCCTTCTGCTCGCCCACAGGCACTCCCTGGTGGAAGTTTTTGCTAAACCATAGACTTCCATCCTCATACCAAGAAAGAAGTTTGCCTTCGAGTTTATCATCCTCATAATTAGCAGAAGCCTTCCTCTGGCCACTTAAATAAAACTCTTCCGCTTTTCCCTCTTTCTTTCCGTTCTTATAGACTAAAGACTCCTTGATTTTCCCTTTTTCATACCAGGTTTTTACTGGTCCTTCCGGAAGGTCATTATCATAACGTACTTCCATAATCAGACCACCTGCTTCATCCCATTGCTGGAATAAACCATGCTTTTTGCTGTTTTTAAATGATCCTAAGAAACGGAGTTGTCCATTTTCATACCACTCTTTTCTCTCCTGATCGATCACGTCATTGGCATAGGTTTCTTCAGTTCTCTTCTGCCCATTTGCAAACCAAGAATGGACTGTCCCTTGCTTTGCTCCCTTAGAAAGCTGCATCTGGATGGAGATCTGCCCATTTTCATACCACTCTTCATAAGGGCCTTCTTTGAGTTGGTTTTGATAAAAAGATCGCATTTTCATTTGTCCGCAAGGGTAATATTCTACCTGCTCACCAGCAAAATGTCCTTGTTCATAGAAATAATGAATTTTCAAATGGCCATTATCGTACCATTCTTGGAAAAGGCCTTCTCGCTTACCGTCTCGGAGCAGATACTCCGATTTTTTCTGCCCATTTGGATAAAACTCCTTCACTGGCTCCAGCAGAACCCCTTTATCATCATGCATAGCGAGAAATGCGGCAGTACCATCTTCGTAATTTCTCCAATGCTTACCTACAGGACGTCCTTCTTGGTATTCTCCTTCTCCGATTAACTTACCTTCTGAGGAGAAAAAAAGTTCTTTCCCCACTTTTTTTCCGTTCTTATAAGAGACCTTATAGCTTTCTTTTCCATTCGGGTGATACTTAATATGGGTCCCAATCGGTTCTCCATTTTTAAAATCCTGCACCTCGATGATGGCATGATCTTCATTATATAGAACAACAGCTGGATTTTTCCCGTCAGAATGCAAAACCCCGCTTGCATAACGCAAACTTGCTTTCATCGCGCCATTTTCATACCATTCAATAGCGTTCCCATGCGGGACCCCTTTTTCATGTGGGATCAAAGCAGAACGAACGCCTTTTGCAAAATAGCGACAAAGATCTCCTTCCAACTTCCCTTGCACATATGTAGCTTCTTCTGCTTTTTCTCCTGTCTCATAGTAGGAAATGGCTTGCCCATGGCGAACGCCATGATCGAAAGAAGCTTCTGCTCTGAGGTTGCCATTTGGATAAAATATCTTCATCAAGCCGTGTAAAAGCCCACGATCGTAATAGATCCATTTTTCAGGCCTTCCATCCTCAAAAAAGGATGCGCTCACCCCATGCGGGACAACCTCATTTTTCCATTCCTTAGCAGCTGCACTATCTCCCTCGACACGAATCAGATCCATCTCATTGCGAATCTGTCCATTGGGATAAAATTTCACCTGTTTGACAGGGACTTCTTGGTCTTTTCCATCTAGCTCGTAAAATACTACTGTTTCTGGCGATCCTTCCGCGTGCGAATGGATAATCTTGGGGCGCCAATGAGGTTCTCGAGGGCGCAAATGTTCAGCAACAGGGCGGATCTCTTCTGCGCAAAGCACACTAACAGCAATGCAGGCTGATGCAACAAGGGGAAATAAGGGCCATGGTTTATATTTCATGTCAAAGCTCCAGATCTAAAAGAAACTTAAGAATACTGTATGACTCTCTTTCGGACAAGGGAATCCCCTATCTTATCGTAAAAAACTAACATCTAATAATTTACACAAATTATCCACAGCGATAAAAACCGTTAAATATTAACAATCAAAGGCTAAAGAAATAATTAAATCAACTGCTATTAATAGTTTGATTTTTATTATTACAGCGTGTTACTATTAATAAATATAACGCATTTTTAATTACACAAAACTTACTAAAAGGAAACTATGACGCACATCCAAGCCTTCGGACAAGATTTCAAAAACCACCTAGCGACGCTCCCCCCACCTCCTTATACAAACCAAGAAGTTGCCACTTATATTTGGACCGTACTTCTTCCCGAGCTAGAACATAATATGACGCAATTCCCTCAGTCTGAAGAATACCAGCAAGCTCTTCTTGCGATGGAACGACTCTATAATGAAGCACAAACCTGCAATCCGGATCAACTAGGGCAGATTTTATCCGAAGCAGAAGCTCTGACAACACCACCTTCCGATCTTGCCTTTGCATGCCAAGAGAAAATGAGCGATTTGAACTCTCAAATTTCTTCTCTTCAAGATCAAATAGAACCCTCTCTGCATCCAGAACTCCAAAGCCAACTTACTCTAGTTATGGAAGCAATGCTCTTGCAACAGAATAAACTCGAGACCATCGAACATAAAAAGAATAGCGGCAATACGAGAGCTGCAGATCTTCTTCTTTCCGAAATGCATGAAGAAACGCTTCCTAGGCTCCAAGAAGATCTAAAAACCATCCATTCCAAGCTCTTAGCTTAAAGCGGCGCACTGTACAAAGCGCTGCTGTAGACGGATAGAAAAAGCGTATCTTTCAGGAGCTCCATAACTCTAATAACTTGTTTCTCGCTTGATCTAGAACTTTCAAGGCTTCCCTATCTCTCTTTCACTAACAACTCTTGCCCAATCGTATGCTGACCAGAGAGTCTCTACTAACTGATTTTTACGTTTGATCGCTTTTCTATTGAAAATTGCCTTAAGTGAACTGGCTGAAACGTTAGGAAATAACTTCCTTACCTCGTCTATTACTCCAGTGCCTATTCCGATCGATTGGCGCCCAAAATCCGGAAACATTGGCGCGTAGTAAATAGTTTAAAATCTCACAACATCAACTTATAGTTTTTATTACTTCATTTTAAGCGTTTTTAGAGATCAAATCGCAACGCGATAAGCCCCCAAAAACCATGGTTTAGCAGATTCTGCCGATCTATCAACAGCTTCCACTAAAGCCACATATTGTTCTCTTGCTTGTGCCATACGGAAAAAGCAAGTAGGGACATCCTAGGGAAAATAAGCTTAGATATGCAAGAAGAAAAAAAAAGACAAGATTGCCCCTCCGGAGGGGGCAAAAAAACGAATTTTTTTTAAAACAAATCACTTCCGAATTCATGGAACCGTGCAGACACAGTCCCTGAAGCAGAAAACTTGACAACCTCTATTTCTTCATTAAGACTGCAGCTTGCGCTCGTAAGAACGTGCAGTTCCCAAATGTATTCGATAGTAGTTTCCGACAAGAGATCTCCAGAGAGCTGAAGATGCCTGTACTGTTCGAGATAGCCTCCGAGCATCGGATGGTTTTATCTGAATAACCGGCATCTCTGTAACGGTCTACTGCGCTTTTAAACATTCGCGTTCTCCTTGGGTCTTTGTTTTTTTCTCATGGATTCTCCTTCAAGAGCTATTCGATGCGCATTGTGGACAAGACGATCTAAAATGGCATCTGCAATGGTTCCTTCCCCCATTGCATCATGCCATTGTTCTATAGGTAGCTGCGATGTAATGACCGTAGACTTGCGTTTATGTCTATCATCGATGATCTCTAAAAAATCCTGCCGGTGTTCTTCGGAAAATGGCGCGATCCCGAAGTCGTCCATTAAAAG
Organism: uncultured Chlamydiae bacterium; assembly: GCA_945952445.1. Taxonomy (GTDB): domain Bacteria; phylum Chlamydiota; class Chlamydiia; order Chlamydiales; family Rhabdochlamydiaceae; genus CAMFIG01. Next base: position 4,627 of record CAMFIG010000014.1, on the reverse strand, counting down.
CACATCAGCCTGCGCTAAATTGTGCTGCATTTTCAGATAACTCCCATCGGCCTTAGCGGCTCGGAGCTGGTGGAGAATACGCGGAAATTGCACTCGCAGCACTCCAAAACCGCGATTGATGTCATGCTAAGGAATGATAAAGAAATTATCAGCTATATGCAAAATTTTTTATTTGCCGTGACTTTTTGAGTGCGTATGGAACGCCTTCCGATTAGAAGAAGGCGTTTTCTTCCAGCCATTGATTCACGGCCAAAACAACATCCTCTATGGATTCAGGCAGCTTGAGCGCGCCCTTCTTCGTTTTGATTTTTTTGCGGTAAGCGCTCCAGTTTTTTTCCATCTCTTCAAAAGCATCTTTTCCAAATGAGGCTGGCAGCTTCTTGAGGGGAGTCTTTCTATGATGAAAAACAAGCTCGACGGCTTTCTTCGCTAAAGCGCTGTCTAAAACATCAAGACGCACCAGAGAGTAAAGATCATGGAAATCCTTCATTCTGGTATTGCCTCCTCCTCGGAAAACAATCGTTTCAAGCTTCTCTGCGAAAATAAATTCCTTGGGATAGCAATGCAAAGAAATCCTGCTTTCAAAGAGCGGGCCTTTCGATGTTGCTGTCAAATCTATCGGATGCTCGATCGGCTCGACGCGGTCTCCGAATCCCAAATCCATGCGGATGACCGTTTTTGTGGCCCCGAAGAGTGTCTGCAATGTGATCTCAGCCCCTGTGTATGCAAGCTGCGAATGGTCGAGAATTTTGATTTTAGCTACTTCGAAGGAAAAGCTGTCATCAGCATCGACATCGCAAATCGCTTGCAGAACTGTCCTTAAAGACTGTTCGGTGTTCGACAGCTTTTGAATAAAGAAATCAAGATCCTGCGTTTCTCTTCCAAGATGAATGTACTTTGCCAGGAGCGTTCCTCCTTTTAAGATGAATTTTTCTTTGTAGGAAGACTTTGCTAAGCGCGTGAGAAATCTCTCTAGGATCAAATTCCTCCAAAGTTCTGCAAAGGTGGTTTCACGCTCCTTCGCCAATGCTTTGATTTTTTCTTTGATTGATTGTTCAATTGCAGATTTCATAATGTAAATGCCGATATATAAGGGGTTAAGTCGACTCTAAGCTTCTTTGCATACTTGAGGAGCTTGTCAATGTCGGGTTTTCTATCATTGTTTGCTTTTAAATAAGCTTGCAGCGCCTTCAAAGCGGTTTCCTTGTCTAGATAGCGGAAAGAATCTACAACTGTCCTTTCCCGATCAAAGATCTTGATCTTTCTGCTGCCGATTTTGACGGTTGTCTGGCCGAAAGAAATATTCCGCATACGGACGATGCGGGCGTTTTCTCTTGAAGGGGAGGTGGTGGCATGCGGAATGGCGATCCAAAACTCCCTCATGATTTCATCCGTCAGCCCGTAATAGCATAGGGCGGAGATAAGGCAGATGACGCCATTCGGAATGCTTAAAGCGGTTATTGCCAAATCCTCCCATTCGAATGCCGAATGGAAATCAATGTCCTTGATTTTATACATCCCCCGGCTGACTTTCTCGATCTGCCCTTTTTGGCAGAAATAAGCCAGCATGCGGGGAGGGATTCCAGCCTTCCTGCCTTCCGCGGAGGAGAAAACCGTCTTCTTAGAAAGGGCTCTAAAAGCCTCTGAATATTTTGATCTTATCATACCCATAATGTAACAGACAAACCCATTAATCGCAACTGGGTTTTTCTGTTACATTGTCATCTCATAAAACAGCTAATAAATCCTTTTAAATAAGCTATTTATATCAAATGGTCATTAAAGCGTTCAGGTCATAAGCGGACTCATTCAGCAGCAGAAAGGCTCCGCTTAGAGCATCGACGATGTCATCGTGGCCTCCTTCAGGGAAATTTTCCAGCTCCCTGAAAAAATCCTCGTTCCACGGTGCCTGCAGGATTTTAATGTAATACGCGCCGCCTCGAATATTGCGGCGCGCTGATAAATGTTTGGGTTCTTTTTCAGGAAGAGGGTGGGTATCCAAGCCTCCTTTTAAAATGTCTTTAATCCCTCCAAAAGTGAAATTGTGATAAAACAACGCGCGAGTACAGGCTGCATCGATTCGCTTATGGGGGTACATTTTTGTAAGCCGCACAACACCCAGTGTGATGTTGATCTTCTTTCTTTGCTGTAGACTTGGATCTTGGAAGACTTTTTCTACCCACTCAAAAGCAGAAACTCCTATCATTTTAGCTTCTTTGCAGATCTCTTCTTGATTGCATCGCGCTTGGTGCCGATGCTTAGCGGGACGATGCTCATCACAAGTAACTGGGACTTTTTCCGTAAAGCTCCTTGGATGCATGGCGATTCTTGACATGTTCTTGCTAAAAATTTCTATGGTCCGTTCATTGTAACGGTACACCACCGGCCTGCCTATCCATTGATAAGGGACACTATAGGGGACTCTTTCAATGGACACGTGATAGTCGGAAGGGACTTTTCCTGTGCCGTATCGATAAAAGACAAACGGGCATTCCGGAAGGGAACGCAATGCTTCTTTTTCAATCTCCAGATACAAAGAATGCCGTGAAGATCCCGGCATTTTTTGAAATGGTCTGCGATTCAATGAGTCTAAAAGTTCGGAAACAGCTTTATTCAGCTCGGCAAGACTAAAAAACCTTAGATCCCTCAACGGAGCTAAAACATGCATCTGCACCAGACGGACTGCATTTTCCGCTTTAGCCTTGTCTTTAGGGCTTCCGGCTCTTGCTGGGACTACCGCAGCCTTATAATGCACTGCTAAGACATCGTAAGACTCGTTGATCAATGGTTCATAGCGATCCGCTTTACGGACTCCTGATTTTAAATTGTCCGGAATCCAGTATTCCGTTACACCACCGAAGTACTCGCTCATCCTCACATGCGATGCAGTCCAATCTTCCAACTTCTGACTTTGAGTAGCCTCGCAAAAGATATAAGAACTGGCTCCAAGTACAGCTACAAAGATCTGTGCTTCGTAGGCTATCCTACCATCTTCTTCAAAAATCGGAATTGTTTGACCAGAGTAGTCAATAAAAGTCGCTTCAGCAGCTTTATGAGTTTGCAGCATGCTCGCATCATCTGCTTTAGCCCAGCGCTGATACAATTCACAGTATCGCGAACGGCTATACCCATCAGGATGTAATTTACGATATTCCTCCCAGAGCAGATGCAGCGTCACTCCTTTTCTGCTCAGCTCTTTGTGGATATGTTCAAAATCTGGCAGAGGAAATTTGGAGTTCTTTTCGAAGGGATATAAGGTCTTTTCTAGAAGATCACCGTCCATATTTTCTGATAGGGGCCATGAGATCCCAGCTTGTTCTGCCATTTGCAGATAACGACGTACAGACGTCTCTCCGATATTCAGGATAAGAGCTATCTGTTCATTAGAGCGGCCTTCAGATTTTAGCCGCAGTACATCTTGTATTTTTTTCATAGATAACCTACGCATTATTTTGCCCCGTCATTAAGAAACGAAGGCAAATTATAACTGTTTATCTACAAGATGTGTTGTGATGTAATTAAATTTTTACAACCAATCGATTTGTTTTCTAATCTGTGCTAAAAATACATAAATTAAAATTAAATCTACTGTTCAATGCTCCGGATTGCATCCCCCAATCAGACCGGATTTTGCACTCCAGAGACATTTCTTGAGTTCGTAAGACCAGGCAATGTCCATCGTTATATTCCTCAACGTAAGATTTTATCCAAAGAAAGGGCAGGAAATAGTAAAACAAGTTTATAAATCAAATCTAAAGTGGGATTACATCTTTTCTCAAGTCTTTGATAACTATAAATTGCTTTCATTCCCAATTGATCAGCAGCTTCTCTTTGCGTTAATCCCTGCTTTATTCTTTGATATCGAATAGAAAAAGCAAGAGCTACGGAAGGATCCACAAACACTTCAACAATATTACGCTCCTTTTTGATCGATACTTTAGGCATAGGAGCTAAATATTCATAATCTTCAACCTCCTCTAGATAGAGATTGAGAGCTTCCTGCATATTTAAATCCAGCTCGTCTTTTGTATCAGCTTGGGTAACGCATCCTGGAAGCTCGATACATTCAGCCCAAAAGCCTTCTTTCTCTTTGTGAACTTTAAAATGGTATCGCATTATTTATCTCCCTCAAGTTGTTTCCTTAAAGCCATCTCAAGGCCCTTCTTTAGCTCTTTATGTCCAGGAATGATTACCGTCTTGTTTCCTTTTCTCAATTTCATATGGGAGCCTTTTCCTCCTCCCTTAACTTCCTCATATCCCTGTTTTTTTGAACAGCTTAGCAAGTTTTTTTCCACTAATCGGCACGATTATTCTCTATTGTGAATATACCTTTTATTATACCAAATACATTTGGTAAGTCAACGTTTTTCTCCCTTGCCAGGAAATATATGCAAAATATTAACTACAAGAATGTTACAATAAACTTTCTGATGAAAAAAGCTTCCGAAAACTGAAAAAGCGCTGCTGTATGACGGATAGAAAGAGCGTATCTTTCAGGAGCTCTATAACTCTAATAACTTGTTTCTCGCTTGATCTAGAACTTTCAAAGCTTCCTCAAATGGGAATGCCCAATAGACTTCTTTCGAAACTAAATTTTTGAGTATACTACCTCCTTCAAAAGTGAGGA
>CAMFIG010000013.1 GCA_945952445.1 uncultured Chlamydiae bacterium | reverse complement strand
CATTAGATACAGCTTTTTTTTACCTCGCGCCGAAGGCGGGAGGTGAACATCTACAAAAAGCTAGCTCGCATTTTTGTGAAATTTCTCACAGTTTCCATGCAATTATAAATCTTGGACTAAAGCTCGCTAATGGCTCTGGAGATCGCCTCTTTTATTCTTTCAAGAGAACCCCCATCCAGATGCGATGCCGACTCTCCATTTTCGTGAGCGATCGCATGCATATGATGATAAATGCGCCCTTGAATATTTCTGGGAAGCAATGAAAAAAGCGCCTGTCTTACAGAATCCTCAGAGCATCGAGAGTGGATCGCCATCAAAAAAGTACGAAGAGCAGATTGTGTCTTGACTGAACTAAACTCTGCATGAGACAGCCACATGAGCGCATCCTTGCGCGCATCTTCAGGAAGGTTCTGCAACAACTCACTCTGAGAAGTAAGAACATCTAAGGGCACGTTTTGGCAAGCCTTCAAGAGCAGTGTTCTTTTCATCGGGTCCAACGAACTACATATAAGAGGAATCTGGTGAGATAAAACAGCGAAATCCTCTTTTGGAAATCGCCACCATCGATGACGAATCCATTGCAGCGATGCTTCCTTTGTCATCCCATGGGACACACAAGCAATTACTACTTGTAGACATTCTAAAGAGTACCCCCAAAGACTATCATCATTCTGAAGCTCACGAAAGGCCTCGACTACCTCTTTCTTATCCACCCTCTGCATTCTGACTACTTGAGCCCAAGTCCGGATCGTCGGAAGTATTTCTGATTGACGTCCATATACAATACGTCCTATGATAAAATTGTTGTGTTCTTCTTCGTCCAAAAAACACAGAGTAAGATCATCCGCCACCTGTTTGCGCTCATGAGAAGGTATTGCCTGCATCAGCTGAAAAAGAGATGCTACATCCGAATATTGCTTTTTCTCATGTATACTCCATGCCAAGTCAGCCATGCTAAAAAACTCTTTGTTGGCAACTTCATCAACCTCTTCTGCAGGTATTCCTTCTGAGATCTGTTTCGTTTTTATTCTGGAATAGGTATTGGAAGCTAATCTCTGGCTTTGAGCAATGCTTAAACCAGACATCTTGCATATCATGCTCACGCCTCGGCGCATCCAAACAGGAATATGCAACAAAGATCTCATCTCTTCTGCAGTCCCAATACGTGCCAAATTTGCATCTTCAATAAAATAGAACCGCCCCTCTGGAGAATACCGACTAATCACATCTATGCATCTCAGAAACTCTTCTCGCTGCGTTCTATTTAATATCTCTTCAATCCCTTCTGCCATCTGTTCAAACTGTTCCTCCGGAACGTATCTAAAAATCTTTACCACTTGCTCTCTATCCTCTAGAGAATATTCTTGGGTAAAAGAGAGACTGAGACTAAAAACTCTTCTATTCATTTCCATATATTCGGAAACACGAGCAATTTCCTGTATGATCGAAAGTCTTTCTAATGGATTTGCTGCTACGATCTTTTTTAAGATGCCATCATTCCAGTCAGAGCCCAAAACACCCAAAAAGCGTTCTTCACCGTCTAAAAAACACAGAACAAGATCATCCGCTACCTGTTTACGCTCATGAGCTGGGATCGCCTGCATCAACTGAAAAAGAGATGCTATATCTGAATACTTTTTTTTCTTATATATCCGCTCTGCCAGATCAGTTAAGCTCTGGATCTCCTCCTCTGCAACTTTATCATCCAGCTCTTCCGGCACCCCTTCTGAAAGTTGTTTCATTTTTATTCTGGAATAGGTATCAGAAACTAATGCGCGGCTTTGAGCAATGCTTAAACCAGCCATCTTGCATATCATGCAAACATCTTGCTGCATCCAAAGAGGAACATGCAGCAAAGACTGCATCTCCGCTGCAGTCCTAATGAGCGCCACATTGGCATCTTCCATAAAATAGAGCCGCCTCTCTGAAGAACACCGACTGATCACATCTATGCAACTCAGAAAATCTTCTGGCTTTATTCTCTTTAATAGCCTTCCAAGATCTCGCATCATCTCTAGAATTTTCTCTTCCGGAACACCTGTAAAAACCCTTAAGACTTCTCGCTTTTGATCCAAAGAATATTTTTGGATAAAAGGAAAAACAATACTGAAGGCCTTTCTATCCATGTCTGTTTTCGGAATGAGCGCAATTTCCTGTATAAACTGCGCCATAGCCTCAGGATTTAGGTCTTGTTGCAAAAATCTCAATAAGCCGATTGTATCCATAGCCGATCGAAGCTCTAAAATCCGAGATGCTGCATCGTCTTCTTGCACACCTACATTCACTAAAGATTGTATGTTATGAGGCAATAGAGATAATATCCGATCAACTGATTCCTGACTTGCCGGCAGCATCTCAGAACACACAGAGAGTACAGCCCAGCCAAGAGCTAGTTTCTTGATATCATCCGGTATGCTCATATCTTCTGTGCCATAGAATGCGAGCTGTCCATAATTTGCAGGCACAGGATCCTGTATGAGTCCTGCTTGCTTTGCAATTGTATATACACCTTCAAAGACTTTGTTTTGCAAAGAAGGCGGCATCTGCTGAAATAGCTTAAAGGCCTGATCTTTGTCTCCCAAAGTGAAGTATTCTAATGTACTCACAAGCAATTCTATGGAACGCTGCTCTTTAGAAAAATCCTTCTCTACAAGCCCTGTAGCTCTTAACAAACTGACAGCTCCCTTGTCCGTAAGAGAGTATCCTTGGACTGTTTCTAAAGTTTCATCCGTATACGCTACGTTGTAGAGTAACTCCGACGGGTCTTCTTCTTCATTCCCGGCAATACTTTCGGGCAAAAGCTCCTCGCATAAGGCTTGGATCGATTCGCATACCTTTTTCTGCTCTTCTAAAGGCAAAGAACGAAGCTGCTGTTGGAGCGCTTGGACTAGATCCCGAGGCTTATAATGCCGATAAAAAATCTGCAAAAGCTCTTGAAGAGATTTATTTACAAGCACATCAGGCAAAAGGCCTGTATATATATCAAATTCCACAACATGCTCCATCCCAACAAAACGGGCTATGCTGTTTTTAATATACATAGAATAATGCGATAGCTGCGCTGGAGACCTTTCCCCGGACCATGCCTGCATCAAAGGACCTGAGCTTTCAGCAATATTCCCTACAGAATGAGCCAGTACGCCCAGCAAAAAAGCGCGAGCTTCACGATGGCTTTGCAAATCCGCCCCCATATGGCTTGGATATCTACTCGTCATAGGCAAGCAATTATAGACGCTCACAATCCCTCCAGATCTACCTGCAGGGCACCCTTGGATAGAGGAAAAGACGCGTATAAGGTATTCTTCTCTTTCAGAAAGTAACCGCCCCGGCTCTAAATGGTCGGAAAGACTCATCGCATACCGGATAATGGCATATAGATAGGCTGTATCCTGGTGAACTGGACTGTCCAGATCTTCGGGGATCTGGAATAAGCCCTGAAGATAAGGATTATTTAAAGAGTCCTGTTTTATTGCTGTAAAAGACTCGTTTATCGCCTCTGTAATATAGCGCAACGACTCTGCCCTTTCTGCTTCTCCGAGCCTATTGAGACGAGTTTCCATAGATGTCCATAGCCCTTCAAAAGCCTCTCTTGTAACAGCCGATGGCAGCTCTGAACGCTTGATCGCTACAGGCTTTTGTTCAGCAATGGTTACAGGATCCAAATGGTAATACTCTGATCGAATTCTTTCAGTAGATGGCCTAACTTCAGGCATTGCCTGTTTTTCCCACTGTTTCAGTTTACCATAGACAGCATAAGGGTTTTTTAAATTGGCAGGATCTGAAACAACAAAGACTTCATAGATCTTTTGCCCAAGAACGCTGTCAGCATTTATTTGGAAATCTTCTAGATGCTCCTTTAAGCCTTGAGATAAATAGCGAGCTCTTAGACCGTCTCTTGTCTCATCCAGTTCTTTGAGTAAAAACTGATGCACATCTTCCACGTCATCTGGGAGCATGACCAATGTCTGTTTGATCACCTCAAATGGACTGATCGGCATCTCCCCTTGTTGATCTATTGACAAGAAGGCTGCTCGCAAACAGACGCTTTCATAAAGAGTGCTCGGAACATAACTAAGCGCATGCAAAAGAGCCATCCGATCTCTTTTCTGTACAAACTTCATCTGCTCTATGAGCTTATCTCTTGCTTCTATCGACGGAATCTGTAAATTTGCACAAAAAATAAGAAGTTTTTTTCGATCCTCATAAGATGAAGAAGGCATATTAAAATGCAATACCAGAGCAATGCAGGAAGGAGAAACCTTAGCACAGAGCTCAAGAAGAGCCAACTGCTCCCTAGAATCTGCGATCGTTTCCATTAAGTTCTTTGCCATCTGAAGCCAGTTTGGTCTTTCAGCTGGATCTACACTGGATAAAGTCTCTAAAAGAAAGGAAATGTCCATATTTTCTTCGACTGATGCAATCAGAGGAAGAGCCTTTTTACAAACCTCTTGCTTTTCTGTTTCTGACAAAGATGGTAAAACACTTTTTCCAAGACTTTTTGCAAAAATATTTTGCAAAGCTTCCGCATCGTCAGAAGTCAGCACAGTTGCCCGGTTGTCCAGCTCAGAGAGCTTTGCACATTCTGCTTGCATATCAGGAAGCTGGCTTGCATGCAAAGACCATATCCTTCCAATCAATAGATGGACCCGGTCTTCAGCAGGCACTTCGCCTCTACCTAAACCATCTGAAAAAGAAATAAGCTCCTTTGCAATCGAAACAAGAGGATTCATAAACAAACCATTACATAGATTTATATTTGAAATACACACAAACAACCATACACAAACCGCAACAAAAACTATTTTTTATTAACATATAATTTATTATAACAAAATTAGCTTTAAAAGATAGAGACACTCTCTACTACTCTGATATCCAACCGGATACCTATTGTAAGCGCAGAAAGAGATGGTCAGCGAATGGAGGGAGGTCTCTTTAATCGCCTAAGCTCTTTCTTATCCTGAAAAAAACCGATCTCGCATTTTTGTTTACGCAAAATAACAAAAAGATTATCTCTCAGTTCAAATGGGTTAAGGATTCCCTTGGAATGTAAAAAAAAATTTACACATTGAAAATGTTCATAAAAACAGATAGAATATAAAATAGGAATATTTGTTTCTTGAAATAAAACAGGAGTAAATGATGGTGATTCACAAAATATCAGATTTTACTGCTCAATTCTCTATACAACGAGATCTCCAGTCGATTGAAGAGCAGCTACAGCACCCAATCGACCTTAAAACATGCAAGCGGATCGTAAGACGTCTAGAAACTCTCCAAGGAGAATGCTCAAAAACACACTCAGTCTTCTTACAGACCTTCCAGAACTCTGAAGAAAAAATTATCTATCTATTTGGAAAAGCAGTCGACCAAGCAGTAGAATATGAAGTACAAACCATCGAACGCGAGTCTCAGAAGCCCGGTTTAAGCCAACCCTCAGCCATCCGAGAAAAAATTCGCTCTTTAAAGGAGCGTCACTGCCTTTCCCAAGCTAACCTCCAAATTATCGCAGATGTAGAACAACGCCTTCACCGGGCTGAACACCCGGAAACTCCCATGAGGCATTTTGATTGGTTAGCAAGCCAAACACCTGTAAGCAATTTCCCCTCTTCCGAAACCTTGAATCTTATTACGGAAATCTATGATTTTGCAGAACTTGTCTACAAAGAGAATAAAGAAAACATTCAAGAGAAGTACCCAAGCCTCCCCTATTTTATACAAGAATCTCTCTCCTCCCATTGCGCAAGGCTTGGCAAAGCTCCTTTTATTGACAAACTCTCTACACTACAAGCTCTTTTTGCCGTGGCAGAAGAAATGGCAAACACCGGCAAAACAACTTATGCTTCCCAGGAAGAAATCAATGCATTTTTTCATGAAAAATCACAAATTGAGTAAAGCCCGTTTCGCTTCTTGCATCATATAAAAAGTACCGCAAATCAACACTCGGTCCCATTTTTGAGGCTGAAGAAGCACAGCTTCCTCGATAGCAGAAGCAACACTTCCTTTTTCTATAAAAGAACAAAGACCGAAGGAGGAGAGAAAATCAGCCATTCTCTTTTTTGAAAGAGCCCTACTCGTTTTTGCTTCAACAAGATAGAGAAAATCGACTTCCTGTGAAAGTATCTGAAGACAGGATCTGGCATCTTTATCCTCTGATATGGCGATAATTGCCGCAAACTTGTCTAAAGGGTATCTTTTTCGGCACATTTGCAAGAGTCGAAAAAAAGCATCGGGATTATGAGCCACATCCAGGATAAAAGGACCGATCTCTTCAAAACGGCAAGACGGTCTTACAGAGACCCCCAAGTCAATATTCTCTTTGCACATGGGGAACTGATCTTGGATCACCTGTAATCCAGCTTTTGCTGTTAGGCTATTCTCCTCATCATAGCATGCTCCTTCTACAATTTCTGGAAAAACCAAAGGACTCTCTAAAGCTAAAGCTTGCTCCAAGATCACTTTTTGCCGCGCCTTAAAGCCTATCACCGCTGGAACTTGTCGCTTTAAGATCCCCGCTTTTTCATAGGCGATCCTCTCTTCGGTAGCTCCTAGCAATGCCGTATGTTCTTTAGAGATTGAAGTGATTACACTTAAAATGGGATGGATGATATTTGTCGGATCAAGCCTTCCTCCAAGCCCCGTTTCAATGACAGCAATATCTACCTTTTTTTGAGAAAAAAATAGAAATGCAACAAAAGTCAAAATCTCAAAAAATGTTGGGTGCAATTGTTTTTTCTTACAAAGAGCTGCTAAACTTTCTACAATGTCCTCAAACTCTCTTTCCGATATCCACTCTTTTTGTATAGCAATTCTTTCCCGAATGCATTCTATATGAGGCGAGGTATACAGCCCTACTTTATAGCCAGCTAGATGCAAAGCCTCTGCCATCTTCATCGCAACAGATCCTTTTCCATTACTCCCTGCTATATGAATAGACGGGAACATTTTCTGGGGATGGCCCAATTCTTCTGCCAATCGCTGAGCCCCCCGCAGATCTAAGGCAGTCCCCTTGGAAAAATGCTGATCTATCAGCTGTTGTAAAAAAGCGGTCATACAGACAAAACAAGATGATTTTGAAAAATAGCGTAAAATAGGTTTTGGTCTACCCAAGAACACCCTAAAGGAATATGGGGTTTGACAGAGCCGTGGAAATCAGACCCTCCGCTCATGAGAAGCTTTCTTTCTTTAGCTAACTTAATCCACCGCTTCTCCTTATGAGGAGGACAACGCGCATAGTGGCACTCGATCCCATCAAAGGGAAACTGCAAAAGCGTCTTGACTATCATCCCATCGTCATAAAGATGCGGATGAGCAATAAAAGCTTTTCCTTGAGCTGCATGGATAACTTGGATCGCCTCTTCAACGGGAAATAAAATGCCCGGCACATAGCAACACTCGCGATCCCCTAAATAAAAAGAAAACGCTTCTTGGATCGATTTTACATACCCTTTTTTTACCATGACGGCAGCAATATGAGGCCTGCCTATTGCCTTTGCATTTTGACTAAGCCTTTCTAACTCTTTCTCTTCAATTGGCATTTGCAAACGGCAAAGCTTCTCTAAAATCTCCCGATTGCGATTTTTTCTTTTTTCTTGCAGCCTTGCGCAATACTCCAAGATATGCGGACTTTGCCAGTTAAAGTCATAACCTAGCACATGGACGCTCAACTTTTGATAGTGACAAGAAAACTCAACTCCAGTGCCCAGCAAAAAGTTCTTTTTCCTAGCATACTCTACCGCCTCCGGATAAGCAGCCACAGTATCATGATCTGTGATCGCAAGAGCGGAAAGACCCTTTGCCAAAGATAGATCGATCAGTTCTACAGGAGAAGAAGAACCATCCGAACAATGAGAATGGCAGTGCAAATCGGCGCGGAATGCGCTCACATCTGATAGGGAATGCATCGAATTTCCATCTCCAACTCAATTCCAGATCTCTCTTTTACTTCTTGTCTTACTTTTTCTGCTAATAAAAGAACATCGCTCGCTGTTGCATTTCCTCGGTTCACAATAAAATTCGCATGCAAATCCGATACCTGGGCGCCTCCTAGTAGTGTCCCCTTCAATCCGCTTTGCTCAATCAGAGCTCCGGCAGAAACTCCCATCCCCGGATTGCGAAACACACAGCCGGCAGACGGATCGTGGTAAGGCTGCGTGCGCATCCTATAATCGATAATAGAGAGCTGTTTTTGCCTTGCATCCGTCGAAGGCGTTAGTTGGAATTGGGCTGAAACAATAGCACCTCTTCTTTTTTGAAAAGAAGAAAAACGGTAAGAAAACTCAATTTGGCTTTTTTCTAAAGATTCGAGCTGGCCTCTCTCGTCGACATATTGCACCCGTATCAGAGAAGTAGACGTCTCCTGCCCATTGGCCCCGGCATTCATAAAAACCGCCCCACCTACCGTGGCTGGGATCCCTGAAGCGAATTCAAGGCCAGCTAAGCCTTTTCTAGCGGTTTGAGCTCCTAGCAGAGAAAAACTATATCCAGCTCCCACGTCGATTTGGGTCTCTTCTATCTTGCAAAAAGCAATCTTATTGACGATGGCAACTCCATCAAAACCGCGATCATCAAATAAACAATTCGACCCTTTGCCAATCACGAGAAAAGGAAGGCTGTTTTGATGACAATATGCAAGCACTTTTTGCATAGTTTCAACATCAGATACTTCTATAAAAAAACGAGCCGGGCCTCCAATTCCAAATGTAGAAACATCTTTAAGAGGCTTATTCTGCTGAAACTGAGAGAGTAAGTTCATGGGATTCCTCACAAAGGCCAGTTTTACATCGATCTTGGTATACGGCGTCTAAAACAGCATTCACAAAGGATGCGCTTTCAGCCGTAGCATATTTACGAGTTAGGCGAATTGCTTCTGCAATCGCCACCTTAGGAGGCAAATCTTTCATAAAGCAAAGCTCATATACAGCCAAGCGCAAAATATTCTTTTCTGTTTTAGAAATCCTAGAAAAGTCATAAGACAAAGAAAATTGCGCAATACACGCATCCAAATCAGAGAGTTTCTCTTCAATTTTTTTCTTTTTATCTAGAGCTTCTCTCATTGTTTTCCTTGTGACAAATAATTGTTTCATCATCAAAGAAACCATCTCCTCTTCTTCTAAAGAAGAAAAGTCGCTACTGAACAAGATCTGGAAAACGATCTCTCGGAATTTCTGCTGAGGCAATGCCATACGTTTAAGACTCTAATTTAGGAATCTTAAGATAGCAAACATCCTGTTTCTTTGCACCTTCAAAATACAATTTGACTTTTTAGCATCCAAACAAATTTTTCATGAACGTTCAATCTCCTGCCCATTAAATCAACCGTAGCAAAATCCCCTTCTTTTTCAGCTACTTGAGAAAGAGTCCTTGCAAAACTGACGATACTCTCATGTCCCTGGATAAGCACGGGGATTTTCTTTTTAGGATCATTCCCTTCATCCCCTTCTGCAATGGAAATCTTTTTTTGAAACCCTACAAAAGAAGCATCGATGAAAAATCCAAGAGCGCGGATCCTTTCGGCTATTTCATCGATTGCTTCCGCCAATTCTTCATATTGCGACTCAAGAAGCTTATGCAAAGAATAGAAATTGCTTCCTTGTAAGTTCCAATGGCAATTCTGGGTTTGCAGATAAACTGCGTATGTATCTGCAAGCAAAGAAAAGAGTCCCTCAGCTACTTTTTTCCTGCCCATAATCGTTAAATCTCCTTTAGACTCCATAAGCCAAATCTCCTTGGGTTTTCTTCTCGATATAGCACAACTCGCAGAAAAATCTATTGAAAAAACCCTGTTTTCTTGCTACGGTTCCTTATTTATCTTAAAATCAGAGGACAAGGATCATCGTGTTAGGTATTTTTCTTGATAGCGAAACCAACGGCCTAAACCTCTACAGACATAAGGTCATTGAAATCGCATTGAAAATCCTGGATGTGGAAACAGGAGAGTGCAAAGACCAATACGATTCGATCGTCTTTCAAACATATGATGACTGGCAACAAAGCGACCTTGACAGCTTACAAATCAACGGTTTTGACTGGGATCAGGTAAGCTATGGCAATAAGCCTGAAACGGTCGCGCAAAATATCCAAGATTGCTTTTCTAGAAATTCAATCCAAAGAGGTAGTTCCGTCTTCATTTGCCAAAACCCTTCTTTCGACCGCGCTTTTTTTTCGCAGTTGATTTCACCTGAAACACAGGAAAAACTTCTTTGGCCTTATCATTGGCTTGATCTTGCCTCTATGCATTGGGCGATCAGCATCCAACAAGCCAAACAACAAAAAAGCCTTTGGCCTTGGGAAACCGGATTTTCGAAAGATAAAATTGCCAAAACTTACCAGCTTCCTTCTGAAAAGAAACCTCACAGAGCCATGAACGGCGTAGACCATCTGATTTTATGTTACGAAGCTGTGGTGGGATTTCCTAAAAAAATCGTTGCCGGCAACTCCCAAAACCCATAGAATTTCATCTCTGTTTGCAGCGGGTGCAGTTTCCCGTTGCAGAGAATCGCATTGTGTCTTAAAAGACTAACAAGAGTAATTTAAAGAGACCTATGCATCTTTTCCATTCGCTCATCCCTTTTTTTGAGATCGTTATCATAGCCACTATGATCAACTACCTCCTTTCCTTTTTCTGGAATACCCGATCCATGGATCTCGTCTTAGGGTTATTTGCCTTCTTGCTGATTTTTGCGATCTCTTCCTGGCTGAACTTTCCCATTCTTCATAAGATCATGCTGCTAGTATCTAACGTAGCCGTAATCGCAGTGCTCATCATTTTTCAACCAGAATTGCGCGCAGCCCTCTCTAAGCTGAGCGTAAAAGGCAAACGATTTAAAGAATTTACAGAATTTGACAAATTCCTCGATCAACTGACGAACTCAGTATACCGGCTTGCTGAAAAACACATCGGAGCCCTGATCGTTCTGGAAAATGAAGATGTACTCGATGAATTTGCCAATAAAGCCGTACGGCTCGATGCCGATTTTTCTTCAGAGCTTATGGAGTCGATTTTTACGACAGCAACACCTCTCCATGATGGAGCCATCATCATCCGCGAAAGAAAAGTCGTAGCAGCCTCTGTAATTCTTCCTCTTGCAGAAGACAGCTCCCAACTGACTCGATCTATGGGAACAAGACACCGCGCCGGCTTAGGAGCTAGCCAGCTTACAGATGCGATCATTATTGTCATTTCGGAAGAGACCGGAAAAGTCTCTATCGCAAGGGATGGGGTTATGACGCGAGGCGTTAAAGCAGATCGTTTTAAGGCAATCATCCGCAGCATCTTTACTCCGCCAGCAACAAGAGAATTTAAAACATCCTTCAATTTTAAAGAGTGGCTCCGGCAATGAAGACTCTGCTAGCAAACCTCTTTGTTGCCAACTGGCAGCGCAAAACGGTTTCTCTTATCCTGTCTATTATCATTTGGCTTGTTGTCAACCATTCGCTTACTTCGACAAAAACTCTTGCAAACATTCCTGTGCGAGTCATAAATATCCCACAAGGAAAAACGGTGGAAGGGCTCCAAAGCAATAGTAAGCTCAACCGAAAGCTCTCTCTTACTCTGGTAGGCAATACAAACACATTAGATGAGCTCACATCCAATGATTTAGAGATTATCATTGATGCCGCCAACAAACCCGACGAGTGGATTGCAACGATTTCGAAGAAAAACCTCGTCTCCTTGAACCCTGAAATCGACATTTCCAAGGGGATTTCTAGAGTATACCATCCTAGCTTTATCTTAAGGATGACGAAGGTTGTTACTGAAAAAATCCCGATTGCAATTACACGGCCTATTGGAGAGCCACCCAGAGGATATCAGTTTCTCGATATTTGGCCTTACCGGTTGACGTTGACAGTGAGCGGCCCTGAGGACGTAATTAAGAGGCTTAAGCTCAAAGAACAAAAACTGACATTTAACCTCAATGACATCTCAAAAGCACAACTCGATGCTTTATCTTCTGCGTCAGATAAATCGGATGTTGTGAGTTTTTTTGTCCCAGACCCTTGGAAGCAAATCAACATCCCTCTTTTATCGGACGTCCCAATAGAAATTGATGACCCTCTTGCAAAAACCTTAAGGATCGATTTTGCGCGATGCAACTTATTACCTTTGGATTCGCCGATTGTTGTCACCTCTTTTTTCCCTCCGGAATACAGCAGGTCGCTAAATCCCACAACACTCCAAATAGCGACCAACAGTCTTATTTCCTGCGAAAATGGAATCTATATGATTAAGACCCCTCTATATGCAAAAGGAGTCGATGCTCTCTTCCTTCAAATCGTCAAAGAAATGATCCAAATTGTTATCATTGCCACCCCCCCATCACAGCGCCAATTTCTCCCTTGGAGCATCCAATTTGTAAACCCAAATCAACTAGAGGATAAATATGTGTCTGCTCTTATGTCTGACACATCTGACGAAGACATCAGGCTCATGCGCCCAAGCCTCCGCGAAGAGTATTTAAGAAACCGGTTCCGCAGCTATATGAACCATTTCCAGCTGTTTTACCCAGACGACTCGCGCTTTGATCTGACCGCCAAGATTCAAGGACATAGCATTGAAATCCAAGAACCCAAAATCCCTTCTCCTTAAACATGGCGCGAATTACCTTATTAAAAAGCACACTCTCTCAACTTGGCGGATTAGAAAAGTATGCCATCAGACTTAGTCTTGCCTTCCAGAAAAAATTTGAGTCTGTCACACTCCTGACAACCGGGGAAATCCCCTCCCTACCTCCTTCTTTTGCCATCCATTCCCACTCTTTCCACAGCCACTTGAGTTTCCGTAAAATTGGAGAATTCGACCGCTTCTGTCAAAGTTTTTTATCAAAACACCCTTCTGACATTGTCTTTGGACTAGACCGCAATAGCAAACAAACTCACCTTCGCGCCGGCAATGGCGTGCATGCAGCGTACCTCGCTACTCGAAGGCAAGAAGGTCTTATAAAGTCTGCAAGTTTTTGTCTAAACCCTCTACACCACCGGATTCTCCAAATGGAGCGCCAAGCCTTTGAAGATCCCAATATACGCACTTTCTTTACCAATTCCCATATGGTGAAAAAAGAGATCCTTACCTACTACAAGACAGACCCAGACAAAATCCAAGTAGTTCATAATGGAGTCGAATGGCACGAAATGGAAAAACCCTTCCAAGAAACAGATAAAAACGCTGCGGCCGAGACTCTAGGACTACCCCACTGCTTCCATTTTTTATTTGTGGGGAACAACTTTGAGAGAAAAGGGCTGCGTTCTCTGCTACTTGCTTTAGCCAGGCTGCCTTCTAAAGATTTTCATCTGTCTGTTGTAGGCAAAGATAAAAACCAAGCAGCCTTTGCCGCGTTTGCAAAACAGCTTCACCTGGAAAAACAAGTTACCTTCTGGGGACCTAGAAAAGATGTGCTCTCATTTTATCAAGTTGCAGATGCTCTTGTGATCCCTTCTCGATATGATCCTTTTGCTAATGTCACCGTCGAAGCACTTGCCATGGGTCTTTTTGTGATCTCTTCTTCTTACAATGGAGGGCATGAAATCCTCACCCAAGAAAACGGAATCGTGATCCCAGATATTGCCGACATCTCTTCTTTTACAGAAATTTTATCCATTGCGATGAACCGCCCGAAAACACACGTCTCCGCTCTTAAAATCAGAAACTCTGTACGACATCTGGATTTTGCCAACCAACTCGATCTAATTGTGTCAGCAACGAAATAGCGCTTAAAGGAGTTACCTTTAAGCGCCAAGAAAAGTTATTCAGCTAAGTAGGCTGTCCAAAACTCATTTATTTTACGAACGGATTCGTTCTTTTGAAAAGACGCTTTTTCTCGCTGTTTTTGCAGACGGTCGATCTCACTTCCTTCTGCAACAACATACTGACCATCTCGAGTCTTATTGGCATGAGGATCAAACCACTCTCCGCCATAGCTTTGATATTCTCTTAATAGAGCATTAAATTCTTCTCCGTTCGGCTTAGCTCGATAAGCTCGATCGATCTCTCCATTACTCCCAGTAGATCCTCGTAAAGCATGCACTCTCTCTAACATCCTCGCTATTTGAGTATGTGTAGATCGGTTGAGCTCTTCTATAAAAGACTGAGCCTCTAAACGGATACTTTGCAGCCCCTCTTGGATCTGAGGTTGAAAATTCGAACGAACATGAGCTTGTATCATGGTTCCAACTTGATTCCTTGCAGCGTCTTCTCTTCCGAATATTGATGCAGGCTCTATTCTTTGTATTTGAGCCATACAGTCACTAATACACTGTGTTACCTTCCCTTGAAAAGATGCAAAATCTTCTACATCCTGTTGACTTACAGCTGAAAATCTCTGTTGTATTATCGACTGCAAGATGTCTTGCATACGACTTCTTGGCGCTAGAGTTTCAGTAATTGGAGCAGGAACTACAGACACCACAACCGATTCTTCTCTTGCTGGGGCTGGTACAGGAGCTGCTACAGGCTCTACACCTGGTTCTTGATTTGGAACTACTGCAGGGGCTGGTGCACTATCTGGCATTTTTATAGATACTGAGACTTCTGAAAGTGGAGCAGCTGGTGCAGGCATCGGAGCCGGAGCTGGTGCTGAGACTACCCTTCTTCGAGCTACGTTCTGAACCCTTTCTGAATCACGTGGTGTCGTTGAAATTGGACTTGCAACTGGCGGCCGCGCAGACGTTGCAGGAGCCCCTCCTTGCACACAATTTCGATAAATCTGCCGACAGCGGTTCGTACACGGATCTATTACCCCCCATTTTACTGCCAAACAGACTCCCCCAAACACAACTAGGGTCAGTGTTGGACTCGAAGCTAATGCCATCATAAAAAAACTCCTTTAAATATATAAAATTAATATTTTATTTTAGTCTTCAGAAAATCTACCTAAATAATCAACAGTGCCGTTTAGATAATTCCTCCAAAAGCTGTCTAAAGCCAAAGCTTCTTTCAAGTCATCGCTTTCTACTGTTTTGTATTTCGATTGCAATTTATACAGCTCAGAATCTTCTGCCACTTGATATTCGATCCTCTCAGAACCTTCTGCAGAAGAGACACAATCTTTATCTGGATTAAAAGTAGCGCCTCCATATCCTGCATACTCTCGTTTCAAGTTCTCAAATTCCGCCTGATCACCCGACGCATGTGCTCGATTGATTTCTCCATTAAACCCATTATCTCCACGAAGAACCCTGACCCTAACAAGTATAGACTGGATTTTGGCATCGATTTTGCTTCTTTGTTTCTCTTGTCTCTCGTTTGCTACTGGGCTATAAAATCCCTCTCTTAAAACAAATGTTTTCACAGCTTCCCGTGTTTTTGTATCTTCTTGAAAAAACTGTTGTATTTGAGTCGCGACGTTCGGAATGCACCGATATCGACGGCAAAAATCCTTGATCTCTCGGCGAAATGGCTCAAGAGAAAAATTTGCCCATATGCGCTGATTTAAACCAATACTGGCTCTCTCAAGATCCTCAATCTCCTCTTCACTATAGATCCTGTCAGAATCACCCACTGCGTGCAAAAAGGACCTAGCTCCAAATTTCACTTGTATTTCAGATGTAAGTCTTTTTTGTATACCTTCTCCTACTGATGACGAACGCTCTTCTCTAACTGGAGTCGGTATACATCTAACTTGTTGAGTTTCTTCATTATGAAAATAAACTTTCTGCCCTATCGGAATCATAGAAAATAAAACCTGAATATATAAACTAATGAAAATATTATAATTAACATCCATAGAATAAATCAATAAATAAAAAAATAATTAATGGTTATTTTGGAGGTTTTTTCTTTTTTTTGAGCTCTTTACCTTTAACTTTTTTTTTGTTAAAGTAAGTAAGATTATGATGAAAAATTTTTTATATTTTTTTAGCTATCTCTGTTTGCGGGCCATCACATGGCCATTCACGCTGTTATCCTATCCGCAAATACACCGAATAGGGGCTTGGATGGGGCCTATTCTCTTTTTCCTATGCAAAAAATTCAGAAAACGGGCCCTTAGCAATCTTGCCCTAGCAAAAGACCTTCATTTAGATCCTCAGCAAATCCGATCTCTTGCAAAAGCCTCTTTTTCCAACCTTTTCACTACCTGTTTAGAATATGCCAAACTGGCCCAGGAAAAAGAAATCAGCAAGGTAGCTACCTGCCTCAACCCAGAAGCAGCACAATCCCTTCTTTCGGAAGGCAAAGGGGTTATCTTCTTTTGCGGACACCAAGCCAATTGGGAGATTCTATTTTTAGAGGGAACTAGCCGCATGCCTGGTGTCGCCATAGGACGTCCTGTGAAAAACCATTATCTCTATCAATGGATCCTTTCCATCCGGCAAAAATTTGGAGGGACGATTGTCACTCCGAAAAATGCTGCCAAAGAGGGCTTAAGAGCTTTAAGGCAGGGGAAATTCCTCGGCATTGTGGGAGATCAGGGGATGCCAGATAGTGGATTTCACTCCCCATTCCTCGGACAGAAAGCCTGGACCTCTCCCCTTCCTGCTATCTTATCCTATCGCAGTGGCAGACCTATCCTTGTTGCCACCACATACCGAGAAAAGGGAAGATATTGGATCCACTATTCCGATCCGATCTGGCCCTGTCTAGACAATCCTATGGAAGTAGAGATCCCAAGGTTAATGACCCTCTCTCTCAATCTACTTGCGGAAAGTATCATGCGACATCCAGGACAATGGCTCTGGCAGCATAACCGCTGGAAGCAGCAGGTTCCCGGCAAGCTTAAAAAAGATTTCCGCCATGAAAGCCTTGGGATCATTTTCCCAAAACAGATTTCTGCATCTACTTGTCTTGCCCATATTGACTGTTTCCGCTCTATGTACCCAACTGAATTGATCACAGTATTTGCTCCTCAAGGAATCTCCCTTTCTATACAAGGCATAGATGTGCAATATTACATTAGCGAAGAGCAGATCCTTCGCCTAGACTATCGACCCAAGCTTATATTTGATTTTACAGAAAACACAAAGATCCGATCCCATTTTCTAAAACTAGCGGCATTCCACGTAGTGACTCCTAAGGAGCTTGCAAAAATAGCCCAGATGGATGCTTCTGCCCCTTTAACGCAAATCTTACCTAAGGCTCTTTCTTATGCCGGCTGAACGTTTTTTTTCTCCCCAGGATCTCAAACAAGGATCGCTGGTACAGATCCAAGATGAAGAATTCCATCATCTAGCCCATGTGATGAGGCTTAAAGCCGGCGAAAGCGTGGAACTCATCAACGGGCAAGGATTCTTAGCTCAAGGGCAAATCCAAAGCCTCAGTAAACAAAGCGCCTCTATTTTGATCCAGGAAGTCGATTTCTCCCCGCCTCCAGAACAAGAGATCATCTTAGGGATTGCCTACCCAAGGCTTCCTAGACTCGAATACGCTCTGGAAAAAGCCATTGAACTTGGCATCTCGGAGTTCTGGCTGTTTCCTGGAGATCTTAGTGAAAAAAGAGAGCTCAGCCCCTCCCAATTCCAAAGGTTGCATCATATTGCCATCTCTTCTACCAAACAATGCGGCAGGCTCTTTCTCCCTACGATCTCATTAAAGCCTCCGATCCGATTTTGGGAGCCTTTTTCTTTTCCTGCTTTTTTTGGCGATACAAGGAAAGAAGCCCCTCCTCTTGCGATGCAAGAGCCTTTAAAAAAGGCATTCATCGCTGTGGGTCCAGAAAAAGGATTCCACCCCAGAGAGATCTTCTTTTTAGAAAACCATCTCCAAGCAAAAGGCGTTTCTTTAAGCCGCAATATCCTAAGAGCAGATACTGCTGCGATTGCCGCGGCATGCCTTGCGATGAAAATTTGAACGAAATCCCCCGAGTTTAATCATGAAATCAACAAAGATTCGGAGTAGCTACAGAGAAAATCTTAAGAAAGGAAGCTCCTCTGGCAATTTTTATACAACATATTAACGATTAGAATCTTAATGAGATTGATGACACAATATTGCGTCATTTTTTTTATGACTCAAAAAAACGTCAACTTAAAAGCCCTTGATCATATTTATCATTTTGTAACCGACGGAAAAAAGTATGACTGCGAAAGCCTGGTTGAAATTATTGGAGAAAAAACACAAAGAAAAAGAGAACAAGAAAGATTTGTTTTTCTTACTTTAGCAGATAGTCTAATCGGCAATCATGATCGTCATGGTCGCAATTTGGCTTTTATTCGATCTGCTAAAGGGATTTGGCTTTCACCTTTCTATGACAATCCCTCTGCACTCGCTTTGGATGACCCTTCCATATTAGGAGCAGATTTACAACCACGAGGATCTATTTTTACAAAATACTCTAACATGCCAACAATGAAAGATTATATTATGGAATGGAATCGCTTGGGATATAGCCATATCATCCAGCGATTTAAGAAAAAACTGCACCTTAAAACTGTCGAAAATTTAATAAAGAAAAGCCACATATGCGAAAAAAGAAAACAAGCTTTATGGCGTCTGATATTAAAAAGAAATGAGGAACTATGCGGCCGTTAAAAACCATTGGCGTATTTGTGTTTTAAAAAAAAAGAAAAACACAAACACTCGTGGGGAAATTATACAAAATCAATCAAAAATTGGTTTTTACTTACGAAGACACCTACCTTAATGCTAGGGATAGTATTGCTCTGGGCCCCGAATTCCCTCTGACTCAACAAGAATTTTCTTCTGATACATTATTTCCATCTCTTGAAGATCGCATTCCATCTATCCAAAATCCTGCCTATTCAGAATATTGCTTAGCCATGGGAATCGACCCTCAAGAACGCGATC
The DNA here is from genome assembly GCA_945952445.1 of uncultured Chlamydiae bacterium. Lineage (GTDB taxonomy): Bacteria > Chlamydiota > Chlamydiia > Chlamydiales > Rhabdochlamydiaceae > CAMFIG01. The sequence continues at coordinate 27,636 of CAMFIG010000013.1, read as the reverse complement.
CTTTTATCCTATTGTCTACAGTAGGAAGTAAAGGCCCATCCTCTTTCATTTTTTATCCTATTTTTAATCGAGAAATAACTCCCACCGATATCATTGAATTTAGAAATATGCTAGGGCTTACCACTCGTGAATTTGCAGCTGTTTTTGAATTTTCTCAGAGTTCATTAAATGCTCTCGAAAGAGGTCGAATAACGGGTAGTGAAATACTAAAAAGATTAGAAATTCTCTTATACTTCCCAAACATTGCATTATATTTCTTATTAGTTAACAGGGGCTATTTAATTCATGAAAAATGGGTAGCTGCAAGCGAAAAACTCAAAATCATGGCCCAAAAACCATAAATTGCCAGACATACTTTAGACTAAATAAAGCATCCAAATCGTAAAGGCTATTGTTTTCAGTTCTTGCCTACAATAACACCATCTGCGCCTTTGTCGTTAAAAAATCGTCGCTGTAGGTCCAACAAGGATCCCATTCGCGAGTATGATAGTCCACAAAAACTGATGGTATTGGATAGAGGACATAAGCAAAAAAAGAGTCATGGAAAAGCCTTACTGCTTCCTTTGAAAATCATTCCACAATTGAAATACCTGATGGGGCAATTGGATCGGATCAAAGGGCTTGACGATAACGCCATCGGCACCTTTTGCAAGGTATTCGTCTATCTCTTTTTTGTGTACCTTTGCCGTTAAAAAAACAATCATCGTTTTTTTAAACTGCGGGATGAGCCTCAAGGCTTTTAAAACTGCCAAGCCATCCATCCCCGGCAGCATTATATCGAGCAAGATGCAATCGGGTTGAAACTCCAACGCATCATGGAGCGCTTGCTCTCCGGAAGCCACACAGTGGAGCTTTACCGTTGAATGCTCGGAAAAACAAAAACCTATAATTGTTAAAAGATCCTCATCATCATCTACGACCATTAGTTTTACTAAATCTTGCATGAAAGTCCTACTGTATTTCGGGGAGGTCAAAATAAAATGTGGCACCCTTACCAGGTTGCGAGGTAAACCCCATACTCCCTCCCATGTGCTCTATAATCGATTTTGAGATATTTAAACCAAGACCAGAGCTCTTTCCCTGAATACGATCTCTCGGGGCTTGTTGAAACAGTCCAAAAATACGGGTCTGGAATTCTTCCGATATGCCGGGGCCTTCATCATGGACAGACACCCGGACTTTTCGTCCTTGGCGCTCCATGGAAACTACGACCTTGCCATGCGCTACAGACACATGGATTGCATTCGAAAGAAGGTTAAACAAAACCTGATGCAGCCTGTCTCGATCGACATTCACTATTGCATCTGGTATCATCGACTCTGCTAAGATTTCTACCTTGCTTTCTTCAAACATGATTTTCAAAGACTCCAATGCCTCGTAGACAATATCTGCTAAAGGGATCTTCTCGAGCTTATATGCAAATTCTCCAAGAGCGATCTTCTCCACGTCGATAATATCTCGGATGAGATCGATAAGACAGCTCGAATTGCGATAAGCGAGTTTTACCAGATCTTGGGCTTTCGAAGAGAGCTCTTGTTGTACCGCTAGCAGCCCTAAAGCAGCATGGATTGCGGTGAGAGGTGTTCTGATTTCATGGCTTACCTTCGCGATAAATTCATTTTTAGTCTGCTCGATTTTTTCCCGTTCCGTCACATCTCGGTCGACACCCCGGAATCCTATGAGCTTCTTTTGTTTGTCAAATATAGGCATCGCCGTGCTTTCTAAGATTGTGTCCCTTCCGTGCTTGTCTTTCCAAGTAAAGAGCCTATGTTTCCAAGCTCTTTCCGTATAGATGCTATTTTCTAGTTCCTGATGGACTTCTTGTTTCATTCCTTCCGGCACAAAAAAGTAAATAGCCTGCCCTACGATCTCTTCCGGGGAATAGCCAAGGATCCGGATGACTGCCGGATTGGAGTAGGTAAACACCCCTTTGAGGTTCATCTCCCAGATCCAATCCTCTGTGCTTTCTACAAAATCGCGATACTTCTTTTCTATAAGATCTAAGGCTTCTTGAGCTTGCATCTCTTCTGTGATATCATTGACAATGACCGCTACTTTCTTTTCATGTTCCCCACCGTTGGAAAGAATGAAATACATATTCTGGACAAAGCGAAGCTCCCCTGTTTTTGTCACCCTTTGCGAGTGGATCCGAATCAGGTCTTTCCCTTCATGGAATTCTCTGATGAGCAGATGGAACTCAGAATATAGATCTTGTGGGTAGAGCTCCTTGATGCTTTTTCCAATGATCTCTTCTTCTTTCCACCCAAAGGTCTGTTCTGCACCTTGATTCCAACTCAAAATAATTCCATCTAAAGAACAACTATAAATAGGCTGAGGAGACATCATCACAATTTTCGCAAGATCGAAAAACGCTCGCTCCTTTTCTTTTTTTTGGATAAACTCCCCAATCATACCCCCTATTTTGTTCCATAGATCGGTTAAAGCAGAGGTGAATTTAGGTTCAAAAAGATCTTTTTTAAATAGTTCTACCATACCAAAAAACCGTCCCTGTTCTTGGACAGGAAAGGCAAAAGACCCTCGCACCCCCGACTGCTGGGCGATCTCTGCGCAAGCACAGGTATTCAGCTTGCTGATATCTTCAAAAGCCATAGGACGTAATTCTTGTTCTATAATTCTCCAAAAACATCCTTCCTTACAAATCTGTTGTTTTTGCTGTAAAAATTGAGAGAGGTCAGAGTCTTCAATGGACTGCGCGATAAGACACTTTAATCCTTGCTCGGTTTTTCTCCATATCATCAAAACTTGCCAGCCTAAAAGGTGATGGAAAAGCCCCATTAACTTCTTTGATGCTTCTTGGATGGTTGAAGCTGAAGCCAGGATCTTCGCAACCCCATCAGAAAGTCTCAAAGACAATTCCATATTTTTATTCTCAGTGACATCGATCGCAGCGCCTAGCATTATATAAGGCGATCCTTCCGCATCCACGATGCATTTCCCTTTTACATGAAGCACATGGATGGAATGGTCCGGCCAAACAACTCTCATGTCCTGTTCATATCGCAATTGATATTGAAGACTTTTATCGATCTCTGCTTGCCACTGGTCTCTATCTTGAGCCGGCAAATAAAACATAATGTCTTTTAAACATCCTGTAAAAGTTCTTGGAGGCAGTCCAAAGAGCTTGTGCATGATATCATCCAAATAGACTCGGTCTTTTTGAATGTCCCAACGCCAAATACCCACTTCCGCCAATTCTAAAGAGATTTTTTCTCTTTCTTCCATGTCAATCCTCTGCCGAAGCTCTCTCTTTGACTGCAACAATAAATACACAAGCAAGGCCGCAAGTCCAGAAAACACAGCGCCGCCAATGGCTGCATACCAAATTAAAAAGTCCGTGAACCTCGTTTCGGTTTCACGGCTAAGCTGCAAAGAAACGGCTAAAAACGACACAAAAACACAAAGACTGGCTCCTATGACAAATGGAAGCCATCTATGTAGATTGATTTGTTTTTCCAAGATAGAACGTAAAAACGATGCAACCAACCCCAGACTTCCAACCATCAGTCCTACCAACCCAAACAAATGGGTATTGCCATGGAGAGAATTCAATCCATGAAAATAAAGTAGCAAGCCCAATAGAGCAAGCCCAATACAGGTAAAGCTGACCAAAAAACCATATAGATGCTGGAGCAGACTTGCGCTGCCCTGGCGCGCTGTGCAGAAGACAGTTCCTATAAGTCCAAATCCGATCATATTGAGAGGGTTCGGATAAGAAGAGAAAAAAGGATACGCAGATAAAAAAGAGCCTTGCAAAAATAGGTAATAAATAAAAAGGGTCGCTACGATGAGACAAAGACCCGCTCCTGCGATTCTGTAGACTCCGTTCTTTTTTTGCAGAGTAAAAAAATAAAGGCCTATCCCGATCAACATAAAAGCATAGCAGCCCGGATAAGAGATGGCGATCGTCTGCGGATATTGCCCTTGAGTCCAATACCACCAGAACAGGTAAAAAGCCCCTAAAAAAGCCACGATAGCAGCTGCACAAAAAGAAAAAATGCGATATATCTCTTGTTTCATAGGACTCTCTTCTTTTTTTCTGCGTCGATGATCGCATCGAGCGTATCTTCCAACCCATACTGCGGCACAAACCCTGTCCATTGCTGTAGATGGTCAATCACCGGATTTCTTCTTTGGATGTCATAAAATTCCATCCCATAGGCTTCTTGGTATGGGACAAAAACGATAGGAGAAGAGCTTTTCGTCTTTTCTTTGATCTTTTCTGCAAGCGCATAGATCGAGATCTCTTGAGGGTATCCTATGTTGACAATTTGGTTTTTGCACGCCTCTTTTTCTAAAGATAGATGCATAGCATGGACTGCGTCGCGCACATCACAAAAAGCACGCGTCTGCTTGCCATCACCATACACCGTAATAGGATCTCCTCGCAGAGCCTGCTCAATAAAGTTCGGCACCACCATCCCATAACGCCCTGTTTGGCGAGGGCCTATCACATTAAAAGGCCGGGCGATGACGCAGTGCAATCCCTGATTTATATATCCATCTGCAATGGCTTCAGAGGATATCTTACTGAGCGCATACATATGCTGTTTATATTGCCCCGCAGGAATCGATAGCAAAGGATCATCCTCTTTGGCAAAATCCTGGCATTGGTATACGCATGAGGAGGAAGCAATCAACACGCGAGGGCGATTTTTACTGATAGACACCTCTTGTAATACATGCGCAGACATTTCGATGTTGCTAAGAAAAGCTTCTACAGGATGGGAAAGAACAAGCTTCATCCCGACAAGGGCCGCCATATGATAGACCCTGTCGCTTTGAGAGATTAGCTCTTGGAGATCGATCAGCCTTACATCCCCTTCTATCAGTCGAAAGCGAGGATGGGATAGGAAAGATTCGATGTTTTCCCTTCTTCCTGCAGAAAAGTTATCGATCGCTATGACAAAATCTCCTCGATGTAGGTGAAAGTCCACCAGATGAGATCCTATAAATCCAGCACCTCCCGTCACTAAAACTCTCATGCCTTTATCACCTTTGTATCCTGTTTTCTGAGTACATTGCGGGTATCTACAATCCTTTGGCTATATTGCAATACGGCATCCCAATCATAAAAGCTATGATCTGTGACAATCACAGTGCAGTCATACTCTTTTAAGTTTGAGTACTCTAAAACAACGCTCTCCATAGAAAGAGGATACCGACCACTTGGGATGAGTTTGGGAACGTAAGGGTCGTGGTAGCTTACCTTGGCATGTGCTTGCTGTAATAGCAGTAAGATTTTTAAAGCGGCCGACTCCCGAAGGTCATTGACATCCTTTTTAAAGCCAACCCCTAAGACGAGCACCTTCGCATCAGCAAGCGCTTTATGATCGCAAGAAAGAGCATCTTTGATCTTCTCCAGAATATAGTGGGGCATCTCTGCATTGATATCTCCGGCTCTTTCGATCAAAGAAGTAGGACTGTCGGTTTCTCTTGCTTTCCATACAAGATAATACGGGTCTACAGGGATGCAGTCGCCTCCGATGCCGGGGCCCGGATAAAAAGGGACAAATCCAAAGGGTTTCTTCGAGGCAGCTCCAATTACTTCCCAGATGTCGATCCCCATCCGGCCCAAAGCGATTTTCATCTCGTTGATAAAAGAGATGTTCACAAGACGATAAGCATTTTGTAAGATCTTAGCGGCTTCTGCGATCTTAGGAGAAGAACACAAATACACATGTTCAGAGACATGCTCGTAAAGGATTTGTGTGAGCTTGCCGCAGGTTTCCGTAACACCTCCGATCACTTTAGGGATCTTGCCAAAAGAAAAATCGGGGTTACCAATATCTGAAATTTCCGGAACAAACGACAGATAGAAAGCCTTTCCCACCTTCAGGCCTTCTGACTGCAGCAAGGGAAGCACCCTCTCTTCGGTCGTTCCCGGATAGCTTGTGCTTTGCATGACCACAAGCTGATCTTGTCGCAAATAGTGAGAAAGCAATTTAGCCGCATCTTCCACATGCGACAAATCAGGGACCCTATGCGCATCTAACGAAGTGGGGACAGCGATGATAAACACATCTATCCCCTCCAAAGAATGAGGGTCTGTGGAACATGCAGCATTCTTCCCTTCTATGACAGCATGAAGAGATCTTGGCGACAGATACGAAAGATAACTTTTTTTTTCTCGCAACGTATCTACCTTCTCTTGATCGCAATCATACCCTAGTACAGGGAATCCAGCTTCCGCAAAGGCCTCTAAAATCGAAAGACCGACATAACCAAGGCCTATGACCGCAATGCGCGCTGTCTTATTTAGAAGTTTATCTGCAAGCACCCCTTCCATGATTTCCTCTTCTTTTATCGCCATTGTACAAATCGTGTTATTTTTCTCACGGAATATATAAAATCATTTTTTGCACTTATTCAGTTGTCTATGATAAAAAACAAAAAGATCTCCAAAATGAGGGTCCTTTGCGGGTTTTGCTGATTCTTTTGTTATTTCCCCTGTACGCGTTTGCTGATGAGAAGATGCCAAGACATGTCCTCGCCTTCTGGGATAGCCGTGTCAACCAAGCTGTAGAAGAAAGCCTTGTCCATAGAATGCTCGAAATGCCTCTAAATCACCTAGGGATCGATGTTCTTTACTACGACATCCATACACCACTTCCCGACCTTTCTCAAAGAAAAGACATCCTCGGCATCCTCCTCTGCTTCCATGAAGAGACGAAAATGAAAGATCCTAAAGCTTTCATAGAATGGGCTGTCCAAGCGATCCACCTTGGAAAAAAAGTGGTTATAATGAGAAATGGAGGATTTTATGCCGATCTGGATGGAAACTATATGCCGAGCTCAGTCTCTAACCGCCTACTCGAACAGCTAGGAATCACCCACACCCAAAAATACATAGATTATCCCTTTGGGTACAAAGTTTTATCTGCTTCTGACAAGCTATATCCAGCAGAGAGAAATTATCCTTCTATACTCCCTTCATTTTATATTACAAAGGCATTCGACCCAAAAGCTTGCTGTTATTTAAAAGTCGGCATCCCAGGACAACCCGATAGCGAAGCCGACCTCATCGTCATCCATCCTCATGGAGCCTATGTAGCTGACTATTTTGCCAACAGCTACCAATTCTCTACAGATCCAAGGATGCAGCAATGGTTTATCGATCCATTCCATTTCTTTGAACTGATTTTCCCTCGAGAAGGTCTGCCGATCCCCGATACGACAACTCTTGTAGGCAGAAGGATTTTCTACTCTACTTTACATGGAGACAACTGGAACACAAAAACAGCGATTGAAGGCCAAACAAAATATTGCTCCGAGGTCCTTTTAGAAAATGTCATCTTGCCCAATCAAGACATTCCCGTCACAGTAGGAGTCGTTGCAGCTGATGTCGACCCGTCATGGGAAGCCAAGCCTCAAAGCCAAGAGATCGCTAGGAAATATTTTCAGCTCCCTCAAGTGGAGGCAGCATCTCACACCTACAGCCATCCTTTCGCCTGGGATTTCTTCCGGACAGGAACTCCGGACAAAGAACTGTTTTATCTACACAGATACCCTAGCAAGACCTGGCAAAATAGCTTTTTAAGCTGGTTTCGAGCTAAATACTATAGCACCTTAAATAAGGCGGAATTAAAACACCTCAAAGAAGATCCTTTTAGCGGCTATGATACGGCGCTTACATGGAAATACGCAACTCCCAGGGCCTATGCTAACGAGCCTTTCAACTTAGAAAGGGAGATCAAAGGATCCGTATCTTTTCTCAACGGACTTGCGCCTACAAAAAAAACCATTCAAACGCTGATATGGTCCGGCGATGGGCGTCCTTGGGGACGGGCTATCTCTCTGTGCGAAGAGCAACACCTAACCCACATAGGAGGAGGATTTGTCCAATTCGATGCAGAATATCCCTCTCTTCTCTTTGTCTATCCGCTCGGAAGAAAACCTGAGGGCAAAATACAGATCTATAGTTCTGCCAACGCAGAAAATATCTATACGCATGGATGGTCCAACCGATTTTACGGGTTCCAATACTTGCCTGAGACATTGAAAAACACAGAAACCCCAAGAAGGATTAAACCGATTCTTCTGTACTACCACAGCTATTCGGGAGAATTTCTTTCAAGCCTCCATGCTGTTTTAAAAAATATCGAATATATTCGGTCTACACATCCTATCGCGATCCAAACCTCTCGCTTTTGCCATCTTGCAGAAGGGTTCTATTCCATAGAAATAGAACCTCTATCTTCTAGCAGTTGGAAGTTCCACCACCGCAAAGGATTGCAAACGATCCGCTTTGACCATGCTCACCAAGTAGTGGATTTTCCAAATAGCCATGGGATTTTAGGGTATAAAGAATACCAAGGCTCTCTCTATGTACATCTAGACCCTGCCATAGAAGAGCCTATCCTTGCGCTTGGAGAAGGCCCACCTACTCCCCACCTCGAAGAGAGCAGCTGGGAAATATGGGATTTAAAGATGAGCCCATCGCAGATCTCCTTTTCCTCTAGAGGATTTGGAACGATGGCGATGACATGGAAGAATGTTCCTATAGGCACCTATCGGATCGGCTTTGGCAAAGCTGCCCAAGAAAAAGAGATCGCAGTGATTACAGAGACTCTTCAGATAGAACAAGAACTGCCTTTCAACCAAGAAATCCACATTACGATAGACCGCCTATGAAAACACATTACATATGGATCTTTCTATGCACAGCTCTTGGGCTTTCTTTTTCCTATTATCTCATCCCCTCTTTGAATGAAATTGCCCTCATTGAGTTCAAAGAGAAAAAGTATGAACGTGCTTTGCAATACTATAAAAAAGCATACCGAGAAGGCCATAAGTCGGCAGAGGTTGTAATCCCTTTGGCAAAGATCTACCAGCAAAAAGGAGATCTATCTCAAGCGATCTTTCTTTTGCGCGAATATACTGCAGCCCACCCTCAAGATGTATATGCTTTAAAGATCCTCGCAGACCTCTATTTCGATGACCAGCAATATGATGCCTACTTCGCTACTTTAGCGCTTATGAAAGCATTGGGCGCTCAGCCGGATATGCTAGAAGACCTCGCAGCAGAATCTATCCGTAGAGGAGAAACGAAAGACCTTGTCTCTGTATTAGAGTCTTTAATCATCTCTGAAAAAGCCAATGCCGGATACTTTCTCGACTTAGCAGCCTTGTATGCAGAGAAAGGAGAATACATAAAAGCCAAAACGACCTTAGAGAAGAGAAGAGCTATCTATCCAAATGATGTTCTGATTAGCGATGTTCTTTTTGAAGTTTGGGTGGATTGGAAGCTGAGCGAGCTTGAGGGCAACAATCAAACCTTAATGATGTCTGCTACCAACATGTTGGTAGAATATCTGTTTTCCCACCCTCAAGAGCTTGTAATCTCTTATGCTCTGCTCCACTATCAACAAAACTATCCCCTGTATGCTCCATATCTCGCACAGAGGATCGCTCCATTACTAGAAAATAATATACGTCTGCAAACCATCGCTCTTAGGATTCTTTGGGAAGATCCCTCTCAAAACAGAGAGGAGATCCTCTCTCAGATACAGGAACTTTTAGCAAAGAACCCTAAAAATGGGGCTTTATCTAATGTTCTTTGGAATGCCTTTATCGAAAAAAGAGAAACAGCCCCCCTTCTAGAGATGATCTCTTCCATGCACCCTGGAGAGATTGATGAACCCAACTTAATCTCCTTATGTGTGTTTTCTTTAAAAAACAACAAACCAGTCCTTGCTGAAAAGCTACAAGAAGCCCTCGGAAATGGCTACCTCTCTTCTCATCCTGTGATCGCTCAAGCGATCTTAATTGCTATGCAATCTCCCGACGGAGAAGCCCATCTTCACAGCCTCATCAAAAGCTCAGAGTTAACCCCGTCTGATCGCTACGAGCTTTTTCGCATATCAGTGGCAGCGGGGTTTCGAGAAGAAGCTTTAGAGCTAGGAGCCTCTCTTTTCCCTTTCATCGGCATGCCTGACTATGAGCTAGCAGAAGTTGCCATGGGCTATATTTCGATCCATGAAACCCTGACCCTTTATACATTGATACAAAAAGCTACCGTCCATATAGGAGAGAAGCGTGCAGCACAATATCTAGCCCTGTTAGATATTGCGCTTGGGAAAACAAAGAAAACGGCTCTTTGGCTTTCTTGGCAAAGAGAACTGCCTCTCTATTTCTTCTATGATTTATACTCTGTTGCCGAAGACTATAAAGAGTATCCCTTAGCTCTTTATATAGCTAAAAAAATGCGCAACCAATATCCCTCTTCTTTTGCCCAAACTGCCTATGGACTCTCTTTAATACAAAATGGAAAAGTAGAAGCTGGCGTAGACTTCTTAAAAACAATTCCCTCCTCTTCTTTTGATGAAGCTTCTGAAAAGGTATACTTGCAAGCGCTAGTCCTCGCCTCTAGGTCCCATCCGAAATACCTTAAAAACCTCCTCGATTTCCTCAGCGCAAAAAAAGGCCCTCTTTCAGAAGATCTGGCAACCGACTTTGCTTATGCCTATCTCGATGGTGTGAAAAACATCCCCCAAGCAGAGTCTATGTTCTTTGCTCTTGCCAAAGAGGCACCTGCAGAGAGCCTTACAGTCCAGACACTCATTTATATATGGGGACCCAATCCTTCAGAGGAACAGATTACTTGGGTCGTCCAAAAAGCTCTCTCTTCTTCTTCCAAAGACTTCGGCTACTGGCTTTCTTATCTTGTCTCAATGCGGCAATACCAAGAGACAATCCGCTTGTATCATTTAAGAGAAAATGAACCGATCCTCTTGAATGCTCGCTTTGCCTACATGGACGCCCTCGTCTTTCAAAAGAATACAGTAGAACTCGCTCACGCTGTCCAAAAAGCCTATCCTCTCATGACAGACTTGCGGCAATACCAACAACTCTCGTTGTATGCAGAAGCCGCCAAAGAGACAGGGATCAAGCGAGAAATATGGAAGAAAATGGCCCAAGAATATCCAGGGGATGCTTCTGTATGGAAAAATCTCGCAAAAGCTGCATTCGATGCGCATGACTATACCCTTGCAAATTCAGCACTCAACACCTATCAAACTCTCTCTGTAGATTACAAGTCCTCTTCTTCTTATTATGAAATGCTCTATGAATATGGAGCTATCTTAGAACACCTACGCCAATATGGAAGCGCAAAGTATTTCTATCGAAGGTCTCTCGACCAAATTACAAAAGAAAAAGAACCCACCTACCTGATGCAACAAACACAAGCGGATCTTCTCATCCAGCAAGCAAGATTTTCCCAAGCAGAGAAGCTCATGCAGAAACTCTATGAAATGTCTGGCCAAAACCCCGACATCGCAGCATTCTATGCAAATGCCTTACTCACTCAAGGGTATCTGCAGTCGGCAAAAGCTCTTCTTGAGCATGCACTCGAGCATGCCCGCTTACAAAATACCATAGAAGAGTGTTTGCGATGATCTTTTTATCTAGCTTATTGCCCCTTCTTGCAGATATCCCACCTGACTTACCTGTCGCGCCGGAAAGTACGCTTCCCAGCGAACGCTTCGAATTTTCTCAGGAAATGGGAGAATACTTTCAAGAAGAGCTCTCTTTGCCGCAAGAGCCTCTTTCCCCTGAACAAAAACAGGAGATTGCGGGCAAAGCAAAACCTCAAATCTTAGCCTCTTATCTAGAAAATGGCGCATGGAGAATCTCGATTACATTCCCCTACCCTCTTGAATACCAAGAGACTTTCCAAAATGGCTCTTTATATCTCATATTCAACCAGCCGATCGACTCCACTGACCTTGCTAAGGTGCAAGAGAAGCTGAGCTATTTACTCAAAGGGCTCTTTAATGGCTACAACACTCTTTACCTTGTCCCCGAAAGAGCTTCTATCTTTTCTGTAAAACAGCAAGAACAGACATTGTATATTGACATCTGCCCGGATTATGAAGCAGATGCCCCCACCTCCTTTTCTTTAGAACTTGCCTATGCCCGTCTTTGCATTGAAGAAAGAGACTATAAAAGGGCGGAATGCGTTATTGATCAGTTGTTAAAGAAATACCCCCAAGATAAGGACGTTCTCCTACTCCAGACAGAGCTCTTAGGAATACAACAAAAACCCCAGCAGCAAATTTGGCAGCTTAAAGAGCTCTCCTCCCAATACCCCTGGGATGATGATGTCCAAACTCTCTACTATGACGCTTATACTCCCCACTCTTCCTATCTCTCTACTGGATGGCAACTCCAAAAAACCATCAATTATGCCACGATTTGGCTATTTCCTTTCGAGATGGAAGCGATCCTCTCACAAAACAGCTCTCGCACGATCTACCTTGGCGCCGACTACCAATTTTGGAGAGGAAAACTAAAGTCTATTGTAAACAACCAAGGACTCCCAACGTCTTTTTTCGGGAATCGATACCAAGCAGACCTTTTTCTTCGCAGTGCCTGGACCCAAGGGCAATCTATGAAAGCAACGCTCTATGAGCAAGAGACAGGGGTCTTCGGAGCAGGCGTAGAGGGATCTTGGCTTTTCCCAGCACTCCAAGGCCGCTGTACTCTCAATCTAGACTGGCATCGTCCTTGCTGGGAGGTATTTGAAGCCTTTGCGTATCATGGGCGGGAAGACATAGCAACATTCCGAATCGATGCCACCGTGAATCGATATCTTCAGTGGAGTCTTGGCAGCGGAGGGCGAAGAGTGGGTATTACAGGGGTGCCCAACGGTTACACTTCCATCCTGTTTGAAGGCGAGCTTTTCCTCTACTGCACGACCACAAACCCCTCTTTTGCTCTGAACTATGGAATCGACGCAGAATATGTCAGACATCATGCTGTCAAAATCGGCGTCGATGGCCTTCCCTACCAGCCTGTGCCTTTAACAAGCTTTGAAGACCACAGCTTCCGTGCCTACCTGTTCTATACGCTGAGAAACCGTTTGTATCTCACCTTATTTGCAGGAGAAACATTCAATCGCCTTGGCACCAATGACAGCACCTATGGGATCGACATGAAATACATAAAGCCTTGTCCTCATGGGCTGGAGTTTACATTGTCTGCATATAAGTTTCCGAGTATAACGGTGCAAGGGGCGCAAGCAATCTATGTCACCCTTTCCCTGACCGGGCGCTATTAACAAGGAGCTGTTGTGAAACTTGCTAAAATACAGTTTACAGTCTATATCGAGATATGCCTCTTTTTTCTTCTTACAACGCTGATTGCTTGGATCTATGACTTTCCCTTGAATTTCTCTAATACACCATTGCACCCCTTCTGGGTTATCGTCCTTCTCGTAGCTACGCAATACGGCACAAAAGAAGGCCTCATCGCAGCTTTTATATCTTCTGCACTATTTTTAATAGGACCTCTACCCGTCCACAATGTACTCCAAGATCAATTTGAATATTTTTTTACCATCATGAAACTCCCCATCTTATGGTTTATCTTTGCCACTATCCTTGGCGAAATTGCCATGAGGCGTATCCGGCAAAATAGAGATCTTCAAAAACAAGTCCAAGAGTCGGAGCAAAAAGAAAAGACAATCGCTGAAAGCTATGAAGGTCTAAAAAAAATCAAAGAACACTTAGAAATGCGAGTGGTTTCCAACATTCAAACCACATGCATGATGATAGAATCGATCCAGCAACTCCAAAATCCGGAGGAGGTGATCCAAGGGGCCCAACACCTCATCCAAGCACTAATCTCCCCCCAAAAATTTTCTATTTTTCTTTTCAAAGACTCTCTACTTTCCTGCGCAGCCACACAAGGATGGGAAGAAAAAGAGGTTTTTTCCAAGACGATCACACCGGAATCTCTGCTCTACCAAGAAGTGTTTCTTCAAAACAACAGCATCTCTCTGTTAACGCATCCAAACACCTTGGCACAAGAAGGTCTCTTAGCTGTCCCTATTTTAGATAAGAACTCTTCAAAAACCTTAGGGATCCTCAAAGTAGAAGAGATCCCCTTTTTACATATTACTACCTTAAATCTGATGTTACTGCGCACTATCGGTTCTTGGCTTGGCACCGCCTTAAGCAAAAAAAGCGGAGGATGAAATATGACAGAAAAAAGACACCAAGCCTTGCCGGATTCCAACCTGCTAGAGCCTGTCCTTCTCGCTGCTCTTTCCCTAGTTTACGAAATAACACTCTTCTATTTGTACTTCCAATCCTTCATCAATACGCCAGCTCTCCTTATCTATCATGGCATCTTTTTGGGTATGCTATTGTCTCTTGCCATCCAGTCGTACTTCCAAGGAAAAGATATACGCCACTTTTTATTATGTATTCTAGCTGTTTTTGGAGCAGGTCCTCTCGGAGCTTTAGGCTTTCTTATACAAAGTGGATTCTATTGCCTGCTTAAAAGACAGGCAACCCCTATGGAGATATGGCTTTCTGAACTCTTTCCTGAAGCCAGCGTCTCTCCTGCGTCTTCTATTTTTCAAAGGATTTCTGCCGGCCTTGATGATTACCAGCAGATGAAAGAGCCATCTTCTTTCCACGACCTATTCTCTTATGGCTCCTTAGAGCAAAAACAAGCCGTTCTCGATGTGATTGTCAAAGATTTTCATCCTTCTTACTTCTCTATTTTACGAAGAGCACTAAACGACCCTGCAAATACTGTCCGTATCCAAGCTGCTGCCATCGTCGCTAAAATCGATGATGATTTAGAAAAAGAGATGCAAGAGATCCTCTTGCAAAATCGGCGTCTCGATCCCGTTTGGATCCTAAAGCTCGCGCAGTTTCATGACCTGGTCTCTTCTTGCGATGTTTTCGACTCTCACAGAAAAAAAGACCATCAAAACCAAGCGCTTCTTTTATATCGGGAATATTTAAAATCTTTTCCGAGTGATCTTAAAGTACATTTTGCCATCGGATCTCTTCTCTTCCACAGCCGTGCTTTTTTACCTTACATTTCTTGGTATGAAGAATACAAAAAAAAAGAAAAGACCATCCCTCATATAGCCCATATCTGGTATCTCGAAGTTTTATATCAACTGCATCGATACCAAGAACTCGCTATTGCATCAAGAGCATAAAGTGAAAATTTCCTAGAAAAAAACCGAAGACCTTGCCTACAGTAAAGGCTGTAATCATATACCCACTGCATGCCCAAAACTAAAAAGCATTGGAGAAGAGAACCCACATGAATGAAGCGGACATTTGCATTCTCTGCGAAGGCTCCTATCCTTATTCCATCGGCGGAGTGTCCCAATGGATTCATGAGCTCATTAAATCCCATCCCAAAAAAACGTTCCACGTTCTTTCTTTAGCACCACCTCACCCAGATCTCACACGACGATATCACCTTCCAGATAATGTTCTTTCACATACCACCTATATTGTCCAAGACCTGCCCTCTGGACAAAGAGCTTCCAAAACTCCTCAGAATTTCCGAGAAGTTTTCCGCCCTTTTTTTGAAGGGATCATGAGCTCCTCTTCCTTTACAGGGTTTCATCCTTTGATGGCGTTTTTTCAAGAACATGCAGATATTCTAGGAAAAAAAATCCTCTCTGAATCGCAAGAATCCTGGGACCTATTTATAGAACTCTACCACACGATGATCCCCCATGGACCTTTTAAAGCCTACTTTGCCACAATCTTCACATTAAGCCGCAGCATCTACTCCTTGTTATTGCCTCCACTCCCTAAAGCTAAAGTATTTCATGCCGTCTGTACAGGATATGCCGGATTTCTTCTTAGCCGAGCTAAGTACGAACAGAACGTTCCTTGCATCCTCACAGAACATGGGGTTTATTCCAATGAACGACGCATTGAAATTGCCATGGCAGATTGGATCACAGACATGAGCTCTTTAAACTTGGATGTGGAACATAAATCTGTCTCTTTAAAAGATTTCTGGCTCCATGCTTTTTTTTCTATGGCCCATGCAGCCTACCGATCCGCCGATGCTGTTCTCTCTACTTTTGACGGCAACCGAGAGATCCAGCTACAAGGAGGAGCCGATCCGCAAAAAACCTCTACGGTCGTCCACGGGATCGACATAGAAAAATACCGGCATCTTCGCCCAAAAAAAACCAAAGCCTCTACAGTAGCTTTTATAGGAAGAATCGTGCCGATCAAAGATGTAAAGTCTTTCATTAGAGCCTGCGCTATCGTAAAAAAGCAAATCCCCGATGTCTCGTTTCTAGCCTTAGGCCCTATCGATGAAGACCCTGAATATGTAAAGAGCTGCCAAGAGCTCATCGCCCATTTGGATCTTTCCCCTTATCTTGCCTTTGCAGGAAAAGTTGACTTGCTAGAGTACCTGCCGATGATCGATCTCATTGTCTTGACGAGCTTGAGCGAAGCACAGCCTCTTGTCATGCTGGAGGCGGGAGCTGCAGGGATCCCCTCGGTTGCAACCCATGTCGGCGCCTGCCATCAGATCATCCATGGAAGCGATCTAGAGTCTCCCCGTTTTGGTCCCGGAGGGATCGTCACTCCTTTAGCAGACCCTGATGCCACAGCAGCTGCAATCATACGGCTTCTTACCGATTCCGATTTCTATCAATCTTGCAGCCAAAATATCGCACAAAGAATCCAAGCCCATTATCAATTCGCACAAGAACAGCTGTACTACGAACAACTCTATAATGCATTTTTACAACCCCTAAGGTGACGATCATGGCAGGCATTGGTTTTGTTTTGAGAAAACTTACAGATAAAAACGATCTATCAGGAGTCATCCGCGCTTTTTTCCATTCGGCAGTCGTTGCGGTGGGGCCTTGGATCATGATTGTGATCTGTATGTCTGCGATCACCTCTCTTTCCTATCCTAGATTGGAGCTGGAAACGCTAAGAGAATTCCAATCTGTTTTTATCTATAACTCTTTTTTTTCGTTTATCATAGCAGCCCCTTTTTATATGGTCTCTGCTCGCTATGTAGCGGACTGCCTCTATGCAAAAACACCTTCCCCAGTTCCTGGAATTTTGATCTATAGTCTTCTATTTACCCTATGCCCTGCTCTTATCTTTGCCACCCTATTTTACTCTTTCTATGCAGATTTAACTCGCTTTTCTATCATCTTAAGTATCGTCAACTTTTCTTTGCTATCTCAAATCTGGATCGCCATGCTGTATTTAGGCAGCATCCGGAACTTTCGCGCTATCACCCTCTGCTGGCTTTTAGGCATGGCTGCTGCCATCTTTTCTGCCTATTCTTTAGGACAAAACTACGGATTTCAAGGACTTCTAGGAGGGATGAACATCGGCCTTGCTTTGCTCTTATTTTCTCAACAGTCTGCTATTTTTGCAGAATATCCTTATCGCTATCAGACTCCCTATGCGTTCCCCTTTTACTTTCGCAAATATAAACAGCTATTTTGGAGCGGGTTTTTTCTATTTGCAGGGATGTGGGTTGATAAGATCATCATGTGGGGAGCTCCTGAAGCGATCACCTATTCCAATAATCTGAGTACTTATCCTACTTATGATGGAGCGATGTTTTTCTCTTATCTAACGATTATCCCAGGCCTTGCCCTATTCACCTTTAGCTTAGAGACGAACTTCTTCGAATCGTACATCCTCTATATCAACCACATTGAACGCAACGCCCCTCTTGCCTTCATCGAAGAAGAAAAAGAGAACATCCAGAAGAAAATCTTCAGCAACAGCCGAGCATTTTTCATCTTACAAGGGTGTATCAGCTTTTCCATTATTGCTTTGGCCCCTAGCCTCTTTTCATGGATAGGGAGAGACTTTTTAGAGCTGAGCATCTTCCGCCTTGGAACACTAGGAGCTTTTTTTCTCGCTCTTATATTTTTTATCGTGATTCTTTTTTCCTACTTTGACAGCCAAAATAACGCTCTTAAAATATCCCTATGCTTATTTCTCAGTAACACCATTTTCACCTTAGCCCTGAAAAAGCTCGGCTTTCTGTATTACGGTCTTGGCTACTGCCTTGCAAGTATTTTGACTTTCTTTTTTGCGGCGATCCTGCTTGTTCGATTTCTCTCCAAGCTCAACTATCATATTTTTATCACAAACACAGTCAAGCGCCTCCACATGGCAAGTCCTAAAGAAGATGTCAGGATCACTTCAAGAGATTCAACGCCTTCTGCATGAGTAAAAATACATGCCATGTGCAACTTTTAATTGACCTATATGAGGTATTCGAATTGGAGAGGTGCATGTCCTAAATCACGAGCAATTTTCACATATACTGTATGGGTTAGTAGCTTTCGCCAAAAGCAAGACGCCTGATGCCACCAATCACAAGCTCTAATTTTCAATATGAAATCTCTCAGATAACTGACCGATAACGGGTTCGATTAATCGCCTTGTCAACATCATGCACTGGAAAAAGCTTTTAGGATCGAGCAGGAGGGAGTCATAAGACTCCCGTCCTCTCACACCACCGTACGTACGGATCCGTATACGGCAGTTCACCATCACTATGACCTAGCACATACTAGAGTCATCGTTGAGATATACCCCATAGATTCAAGGACACTGTTTGAAAGCCCTTTATGCATGCAGTCGCTTTTACTACCGCATGCTAGAGACTGACACTCCCTACTCACGGCACCAGCTCCTCACACTCTTTCCACTTTCTTTGTACAATCTGACTCGCTCTCTCCATAGATCGTTCATAACACCTCCTGTGCTTAAAAAGAAAGACGGCATTCTACGAAGAAAGCTTATTGGCCAAAAAAAGATGCCTCGGCTTACCGCTTACTAAACAATCGACTTTTTGGATGGCATTTCAGATAGATCCTCTGGAAGAGTAGTGATAAACGACTAAGGCTTGGGGCATTTGCCCCTAATTTTTATTTTCATCGTCGTTTTCCGATTTAATATATTTTTCTAGATATGACTCAGGGATTTCAATAGAGCTGCCATCGCCAAATTCTATTGTATATAGCCAATCCCCAATACGAATGTTAAATTCTTTGGATAGTTTTTCAGACTTAACCTGTTCCATTCCGCATACTACCGCTATTTTTCCTGAAGGATAGGGAGAAGGTGCGTTATACTTAATTACTATAAGATCATTCCACGTAAATAAATTGGTTTCTCTATTTGTCATAAACTATTTGATCCTCTAATAGTAGATTGGTAACCACGGAGTTCCGTCTGGATTCGTTACTCCAGGCACATGAGCATGGGGCTTTTGAGAGCGAGGGTCTTCATGAACTGGACTGGGAGGATGTCCTTTACCGTCTTTTCTGATGCCAGTTGCTTTTCCATCTTTGTCTTTTTGTTGGATGCATTTTCCATCTTTAGAGCCTCCTAATTGATATCCGGTAGGCACAGGAATAATATTGCCTTCGGCGTCTCCAACTAAGACTTCTCCATCAACTGGTCCCTCGAAAGGATTGGTATTTTTCCAAGAGATGTTAGGAATTAAATCCTCCGAATAATAATTGCCCATAGAAGGGTATCCCCGATCATTGAACGTTTCCACGAGTTTATAACCGCCATAAGCAACGGCGCTAGCTGCTGCAGTATATGTAATCGCAGTAATGCAAGCAGATATAGTGGGTAGGGCTAGCTCTGCACCCCAAAATAAAAGAGGAATTACAAAAGCAAACTCCCCATTGTTATCTTGGTATAAATAAGGATTATTAAAAAGATATTGATATAGATTTGAGTGATTAGAAGATCCGATTGGATCAGGAGTCAACCATCTTCTAAAAGTTGGGTCGTAATAGCGTTTTCCAAAATAGAGCAACCCTGTTTTTGGATCGTATCTTTTTCCCACATAAGCATAAGGGATCTCTTCAGATAAGCCCATTCCAAACGCATCGCAATCATTTTGGTTGAAGATTTCCTTGGTGCGTGGGTCAATTAGGGACCGTATTATCCCTTGCACATCGACAATCGGAGCATAGGGCACTTGGTTCATTTCAATAGCGACGGGTGTGTTTTTCCCTAGAATTTTGAGCTCTTTTGCTACACCTTGCTCGAATGTCCCTATTTCTTCCTCGCCGATATAGAGAAAGGCAGTTTTTCCTTTTTGTATTCTTCTGCCGAGAGCGTCATAGGTAAACCTCTCGCCTGCCGCTTCAATCAACTGATCGAATTCATCATAAACAAACCCAGGCTTGATCAAGTTGCCGTTTAAATCATACTGGAGTCCTTCAACTTGATCTAGTAAATCGACTTCGATCGACTCGTTATTGAGTTTTTTTAGGTTGTAATGAACATCATAGTAAGCTGTAAATTTGCCAGACTCTAAAGTCATTTGCGATAAAGAATCGTAGGTATAGGTTCTATTTCCTTTTCGTACGAGGTGCCCTGAAGGATTATATTCAATGAGTTCAGAATAATAAGGATTTTCCTGGCTGATTCTTCTCCCTTTTTTATCGTATTCATAAGTGGTTTGAAAAAGCCCTTTTTCTATTCTTGGATTACCTTTGGCATCATACTCATCATAGATATGAGAGTAGAGCTCGTCGCCTTTGGGAGAAAATCGAGATACCTTTTTAAGAAACGGCCCATAGTACTCATATTCAATTCGGCTGTGATCTGGCAGCTTTCGCACAAGAGGACGATCCAGCTCATCGTAGTCTGTTTCAATCCAGAGACCATTCGACCATTCTTCTCGCAAAATATTGCCAAAAGAATCAAGGATTCTAGAAAATCCTGTACCCCCAATGATCCTACCTAGCTGGTCATATTGAAATTCACGAGATCCAATTTTTTCTGGGAGGAGCTGTTCGTTATAGCGGTATAAAACGATGATTCCATCAGGCTTGTGTTTAGAGAGAGTTAGATTGCCTGGCGTATAAGTCCAATAAGTAGTGCGGTGACCTGCTTCTTGCATCCGCTCTCTATTTCCGTTTAGGGTGTGATCGAAACGAATATGATCTTGTCTTTGTAGTCGAAAAAGTGGGTCATATTCAAACTCTTCAATGGTTTGGCCATCTATCACTTTTGTTAAAAGCTGCTCTCTATGGTTGTAGGTAAGAATTGTTTCAATTCCCATCGGATCAGTTATTTTCTTGATGAGGAATTTAGGTCCTTTCTCGTAGGAGATGACCGTTTTATTTCCTTCTTCATCGATTTTTTCTCTGCATCTATTATGAGAATCGTAGGAGAAGTGACGCATTCCTCCTTGCTGGATAGTGACGATATTTCCCCCAGCATCATACTCCCAAGAAGTTTCTAAAATACCGTCAACGGACTTTGTGAGGACTCTGCCTAAAGTATCATTTATATAGTCAGTTTTGCGTTCGCCTTTTTCTTCTTTGTTTAGAAAGCCTAAGAAATCATATCCATAGCGTGTGATGCGACCCTCTCGATTTTTTTCAATTTTTCTGTCAGCGAAATCGTATTTATAGGTTGTGAAAAAGCCTGCAGAATCAATCGTTCGACAAAGGTTATACCCATCGTATTCATAGCTAGTGACCAATTTTCCTACTGTTTGTTCTTTTTTGCGGCCAAGAACGTCATATTTATAGGTAGTTATTAAACCATCAGGGTCTGTATGTGATTTAAGGAGCCCGTTTGAATAGTAGGTACAAGACTCTTGGCCTCCTTCTGGATAGGTGATTTGAACAACATCTCCATAACTATTGTACTTTTTTATCGTCTTAGCATTCATTGAGTCTATCGTGACAACTGGACGACCAAAAGAATCATAACTCATTTCAGTTACAGAAGATTCTTCTTCTATTCGATCTGGTTTTCCATGTACTGGGTGGTAGTGATATGTCGTTGTAGTCCCTAGATAGTCGACTTTTTTGATGAGCTCATCGGATGCGTTATAGTCAAATCGTGTCTCATGATCGTCTTCTTGAAGAAGAGTTAGACGCCCTTTATTATCAAATGTGCGACGAATCACTAAACCATTAGAAAAAGGTTCTTCATAAAAGCACCTACCTCTTAAGTCATATTCGTAAATAGCTGTTTCATGAAGAGGGTTGGTCTCACTGAGAAGCTCCCCTTTTGCATTGTAATTTCGATGAATCGTGTAAGCCAAGTTACCATCTGATCCAAAATGCTCTTCTATGCTCGTATTTCCCCATTGGTCGTAGCCATAATGAATCTTGTAGAGCAGTCCACCTTCCCAATCTCTTTGCTCTTCCCATTCAATGCGGTGCAAATGAGGAGCTGTTTGGTATAACGTGTAGGTTGTTCTTGTCTTACCTTCCTCTTCCACTTGAACAAGATTATTAGCATCATCATAAGAATAGAGTGTTCTACGAAGCTCGGTCCCCGATTCCAGAGTTGTCTTGGATGTAACAAGTCTCGTATCGCCTAAATAGGTAAATGCATATTGTAGGCCATCATCGTGTTCTTCAAAGACCAGGCGATTTTTATCGAATTTACGTTTGATATTAAAAGACCCAAAATCTCCTTCTGTCCTTTCTAGAGTAGCATTTCCTGTATCATCGCATTCAAATCGTTTAGTTATGAGACGATTGCCATCTCCATCTAGAGTTTCTATGCTTTTGATATGCTGTTTGTGATCATACTCAAAAGCCTTCTTGTTGATTAATTTGCCAGCAAACCAATTTTCAATTGCTTCCAGAAGTAGGAGTTTATTGAAGCGATAGATCATTTGTACGCCATTAGGATGGGTGACAGTTGTAGAACCCCCTTTTTGGCTAGGAATCGCTGGATCGTAGGAAAAAGAAAAAGAACCTGACGGATTCGAGAAGGTTTGAATGCGGGCTTGCACATTTTTGTTCTGGAAATAGGTACACAAAACAGGATAATTTTTCGAATCGTACCAATTGAGAAGGGTTCTGTCATTATAACCGACAGTATTCACATAGCTTGGATTAGATCCTCTAGTCATTACGGGAAAATGAAAGGTTGCTGCTTCCTTAAATCCTTTCTTTTTATACTTCCCCTTAATTTTTCTTCTTTCATAGATAAGATCAACCTCTCTTCCGTCAGAACCTACATAGTGATGATCATTACCCTCTTTTACGATAGAGGCGTACATCAACTTACCTGTTGGATCAGAAGATACTATTTTACAAAGACCTTGAGAATCATACTCATATCGAATCATTTTCCCATTGGGAAGAATCTCTTTCTCAAGATGGTATGTTTCCAGACGGCTTCTTAAATAGTAGCGTATGAGTCCATCAGGCCAAGTAACTTTAACAAAGTCCCCTTCGACCAAAAACTGAATATTGCGAATATCTGCAGAACTGCTAGGTCTTTCTCCTCTTAAATTAGAACAGCCATAAGAAGCTGTTTTTAAAATTCCCTTGTTGCCATGGATTTGAAATTCCAAAACAAACCCTTGAGGATCACGAATCTGAAAATATTTAGAATTGCGATTATAGCCAGCCCAAAGATGAGGATGAACAACCCACCCCTTGGTTTCAAGCTGACAAAGCTCTTTACCCAAGGCTAAACGATCTGCTTTATCTTTATCATCGTAACGCCCAAAAATGCGAGGTGGTACATAGGTCCTTTTTAAGACCAAATCTTGAGCCCCCCTTACTGTCAAATCAACTTCAGAGATCGAGATTTGTCCTGAAGTAACCGAAACAAATCCATCAACCAATAAGTCAGTAGTTAAAGAGAGGATCTCTTCAGAGCTCGAAGGAGTAACATCATCAAATGATCCTGCAAAAAGCTTAAAACTGAAAGTGAAAAGAAGCAGCCAGCGCATAGAAACCTCAAAAAGAAGTTTGCGATCGTATGGGATTAATATTTTTTTGTAAAGCTAGCGAAATTAAAGACAGGTTATGTATGAATCTTTTGAAATACGGTTGTTGTTCAATTCACTACTTGCTATACTGCGATGCCAAGATCTTTTAGTGTAAATAATGGAGTTTTTATGACTACTCATGAACAATTGGCTCTAATTTCTAGCAATATCCAAAACTGGAAGAACTCATGCAAAAAAACCACGCAAAGTTTAGAATTACCATCTAATCCTTCTCTTTTCCCTGAAGGCAAAAGGCATCTTTGCCCAAGTGGAACAGTTTGTGAATAAGAATAGTGCTTCTATAACAGATCATGGAGTTAGAGCTAGTGAAGATTGAAAAACATAGGATGAAATGCCTCTATTGGCTACTGCCTTGCCAAGCATCTTAAGATCCAGCTTCACATGGCAAGTCCTAAAGAAGATGTCAGGATCACTTCAAGAGATTCAACGCCTTTTGCATGAGTAAAAATACGCTAAATGGCTTGGTGATATAATCGACAGCCCCGCTTTGTAAGCCCTCTATCACATCGCTTTCAGCCGAAAGCACAGACACTACCAAGACCGGGACCTTGCCAGGTAGTTTTATCTGACGCAAAATATCGAGGCCATCCATATCGGGCAAGATCCGATCTAAAACCAGTAAAGAGACATTGGCAAGATTTTCTTCTACCGACAAAAAATCCAGGGCTTCTTTTCCTGTTTTATATTGTTTGACTTCAAAGCCCAGTTCCTGGAATTCATACAACAACAAAGCTAGAATATCCGCATCATCATCGACAATGACTACCTGTTTTTTTTCTGTTTTCACGCTTTTTTCCTCTTTCCAAGAAAATCCCTCTTTGATCTGACTTAGAAATCCATCTAAAGAATGCACCCATACCGCATCGGGCTTTACAACATGAACGTTTTCCATCTTTTCGAGAAGATCGACTTCTAATTGCTTACACAACTTACTGACAGCATGGTACCCATAAACTCCGGAATTGCCGCATAATTTATGGACTTCCTTACGGAGGTTTTGCAAGTTTTGGATAGAGCACTCCTTTTGCACATCTCGAATGGCCAGCTCCAGCACCTTAACTTTTTCTGGAATCCGTTTTCTATATTCCGCTAAAATAGGATGTTCAAAACTCATAGCACTCTCCTAAGGATCAAAGTAACTACTCCACAATTAAACTAAAACAAAAAATTTGATATTTTTCTCTTGCCGTGTTCTACTAAACTAAACAGATTCAAGGAAATCTATGTGCGGAATTTTTGGCTATCTCGGCCCCAAAGATGCAATTGCCGTTTGTCTAGAAGGCTTAAAAAAACTAGAGTATCGAGGCTATGATTCTGCCGGCATTGCAGGAATTTACTCAGGAGAAATCTTTCTCTGCAAACAAGTTGGAAAAGTAGATGCTTTGATCCAGTCTCTTCCCAAAGACTATCCTAAACTCTCTTCTGCCATAGCGCACACTCGCTGGGCTACCCATGGAAGACCTACCTCAGCCAACGCCCACCCTCAGCTCGACCCCAAAAACACAGTAGCTGTCGTCCATAATGGAGTCATAGAAAACTACTCTGCCATCAAAGAAAAGCTCTCTCAAGAACCGTTCTCCTCTCAGACCGACACGGAAACAATCGCACATCTGATCGCCTTCTACTATCAAGGCGATCTCTTGCAAGCTGCTGTCCAAGCCTTTCGAGATCTGGAAGGCTCTTTTGCTGTCGCTGTAATCCATAAAAACCACCCTCATCATATCCTCGTCTCTGCCGAGACGAGCCCTCTCATCGTAGGCTTCGATCCAAAAACCCAGGAAACCTTTATCGCTTCTGATCCTACAGCCCTTGCAGAAAAAACCTTAGAATTATATATCCTCTCCGAAAGAGAAATCGCCCTTTTAGAACAGGGGCACCCTCCAAAGTTTTTTAACCGCGAAGGGATTTCTACTGCAAAATCCCCTACAGATCTCCGCCTGACCCCTTATTCTCTATCCAAAGAGTCATTCCCGCATTACATGCTAAAAGAAATTTTCGAACAGTCCAACACCATCCTAAATGCGATGAAAGGACGCTACAATGTCGAAGAAAATACCGCTGTTTTTCCCGAGCTATCTCCTCTTGGAGACCTATCGCAAATCGACCATATCATCCTCGTTGCCTGTGGCACTTCTTGGCATGCAGCTTACACAGCTCTTTATCTCTTTGAAAATGGGCCCGAGATCTTCACCAAAGCAGAAATAGCCTCCGAATATCGATACAAGAAAACAATACTGCCGGGCAACTCTCTTGTCATCGCACTAAGCCAATCGGGAGAAACCGCCGATACGATCGCCGCCGTGCGCCAAGTCAAATCACAAAAAGGCAAAGTCCTTGCCTTATGCAACGTGCCAGGATCAACTCTTGCAAGAGAAGCAGATGCCACTATCTTCCTTCATGCAGGATCTGAGGTCTCCGTCGCTTCTACAAAGACATTCACATCCCAACTTACAGTCCTTTACCTACTTTCACTCTTGCTAGCTAGGAAAAAAGAAAGGATGCCCTTCAATCAAGGAAGGATCGCATTAAAACAGCTATTAGAACTCCCCGCTCAAGTCTACGATCTTTTTCTTCACAAAAAAAACATAGAGCAAACAGCCAAAAAACATGCACATTGCGAACACATGTATTTTTTGGGAAGGGATATCCTATACCCTATTGCTTTAGAAGGCGCCCTCAAACTCAAGGAGATCGCCTATATCAACGCTGTAGGCTATCCAGCCGGAGAGATGAAGCATGGTCCGATAGCCCTTCTTTCCGAAACAATGCCCGTCGTCGTGCTTTTAGCCAATGAAAAAATGCAGTCCAAAATAATGAGCAATCTCATGGAAAGCAAAGCGCGCGGATCTCCCATTATTGCAATCGGATGGGAGAAATTCGCAAAAGACTTTGCACCTTTTTCCGATGACATCCTATGGATCCCAAAGACATCAGATGCTCTATCTCCAATATTACTTACGATAGCCTTGCAGCTATTTGCTTACTATGTAGCTTTAGAGAGAAAAACGGATATTGACCAACCTAGAAACCTTGCAAAATCCGTGACGGTAGAATGACAGAATTCTTATTGTAACTTTTAGTTGAGTTGCTTGAAGCGTTCAAACTGAAGAGATTCATGTCCCAAGTCTATGGTAAGCTTCGCACATACCATGTGCGCCAGCAGCTTTCTTCAGAAGCAAGCTACCTGATACCACAAATCATGTGTCCAAAATTATTGAGCAAGTGGCAAAGGATTTGACCTCCGATTTCCCAGGAGTATCTGGCTTTTCAGCTCGAAATCTAAAATACATGAGGAAATTTGCGGAAGTTTACCCTGATGCCCAAATTGTGCAAGCAGTGCTTACACAATTACCTTGGTGGCATAACCTGCTCTTATTAGAGAAGTTAAAAGAGCCTTCCATGAGGGAATGGTATACCCAAGAAGAATATTTAGACCCTGTCGAAGTCTAAGAAAAAAATATTTTCGTATGAAGTCATATGAAACGCACTATAGTCAAAACCGCGAAACACAACTCTATTACAAAATCTATAGCAACAATTAAAAAAACTAAATTAACATTGAATTATTATCTGAAACTAATAATAATAAAAATAGAGACAGTTATTTAGGAGTTATTATGAGTGTTGCTAGAGATTTTTCTTTTGTACCAGAGAAGGCAGGTCCTTCACAAAAAGGAATACTGAAAATCCATGACAAAATTGAGTCATTGATCCACAAAGCAAATAAAGACCCACATTATTCGATTAAACAAAATGAGCTCAACCGGTTCGCTGAGCAGCTCATCGAAATCATCAATGAGCACCATAGACATATTGAAAGATGGGAAGCTCCCCTAAAAGCAGCTATTATCGACCTTACAGAAGTGCCTACAATGCACAAGGAGCTGCAAAGAATCGCTTATATCACAGCCTTAAAAGACGCTTTGAAAAATCTCGAACGATTTTTATCCGACTCTACTCGATAGAGGAGAGAGGAAAAGGCTCTTGATTCAAGAGCCGCTTCTAAAAACCTATACAAATCTCATCATTGAGTCCTTGTATAGCTACGTT
>CAMFIG010000012.1 GCA_945952445.1 uncultured Chlamydiae bacterium | reverse complement strand
AAAGCGATTCTTTCCTATGCCTCGGGTGTGTTAATGCTTAAGTTGACAGCATTGCGAGTTCGATGAACAAGAAGGATCCTTCGCAAATCAAAACTCCGATTGGTAAAAGGCTTGTTTATTCAGCAAAATAAAACACGATCTTACGATTTTCCTTGTTTGCATATTGAAGATCAGAAGAGAATTCCTTTAGCAAATAATCTAACGTCTCTTTTACTACCACATTAGGATCTTTCACCAGATCACTTTGCATAAAACACTCTTTTTTCCAAAGATAGGCCTGAATATGGTCTTTCGTCTTATCGATCGTTACGCCTCTTTTGAGGCCGAGAGAAGCTCGAGATATGCAAAGAATATTTTCTTTCATGCCTTTCGTTTGCTCTATCGTATAGATCAAAGAAGGACTTTAAAAAAAACCGTCAGAGTCATCCAAATCTTCTAGGGGATTTTGGATGTTGATCGATTTTGGACTCACCTTACCTATTTTTTCCAATGATTGCATTGCAATCTGGTTTAAAGAATGCATTTCTTCTCTCGGAACATCGGCTAGAAAAAAGAATTTCACCGCCGTCACATCCTTAAGCACTACTAAATCAGTGGATTCTTCTAACCAATCAATTGTATTACTTGAAAATGCTTGTGCAAAAACCAAAAAAAGGACGAAAAGAAAGCTGATTTTCATCGTTTTACCTTACCTTTATTCCGTTTACATTTGCTCAATCTCTTGTAATAAGAGGTTCTCATGTTACACAAGAAGAATCAGAGGATAGAAAAACAGAGATCCCCCAGAAGCCAGGGGATCCTATATTCTTACTCTAGAATAGCTTTTGCGGAGGGACGTATTCGTAACCAAGGTCTTGCGCTACATGGTGATGAGTGACATGCCCTAAGCAAACATTCAATCCCAGCATAAGGCCAGGATCTTCTTTCAAAGCCTGTTTATACCCTTTATTTGCGATTTGCAACCCATACGGCATCGTGGCATTTACTAAAGCAAGCGTAGAAGTGCGAGCACAAGCGCCCGGCATATTGGTCACGCAATAGTGGACAACCCCATCTACTACATAAGTCGGCGCAGAATGCGTGGTGGGCTTTGAAGTTTCAAAACACCCTCCTTGGTCAATCGCCACATCGACAATCACAGATCCCGGAGCCATTTTCTGTATCATAGACCGAGTCACTAACTTTGGAGCCATCTTACCAGGGATTAAAACAGACCCGACAACAAGGTCGGCATGAATTACAGCCTGTTCTAAATTCATAGGAGAAGAATAGAGAGTCTTAAGAGCCGGACCATATTGAGCATCGAGTTCTCTTAAACGAGAAAGACTCTTATCTAAGATCGTGACATTAGCACCCAATCCAAGAGCCATTCTAGCCGCATGTGTACCTACAACGCCAGCTCCTATGATAACCACATTCCCAGGAGTGACTCCGGGAACGCCTCCAAGAAGCACGCCGCTACCCCCATTGGCCATCTGCAAGGCTGTCGCCCCCACCTGGATCGCAATCCTTCCTGCCATTTCGCTCATTGGGATTAATAAAGGTAGCCTCATTCCACTGCTATCTGTCACTGTTTCGTATGCAATCCCAACAACTTTTCTTTCGAGTAAATATTTAGTCTGTTCCGGGTCTGGAGCAAGATGCAGATAACAATATAAAATCTGTCCTTCTTTGAGCAGAGGAAATTCTTCTGGCTGAGGTTCTTTTACCTTAATGACCATCTCTGCTTCATAAACATCTTTTGGCGCAGCGACGATCTTTGCGCCGGCAGATTTGTACATCTCATCAGTAAAACCGATCTTTGCTCCAGCTCCCGTCTCAACAAAAACTTCATGGCCTGCTTGTACAAATACAAACACCATCTCCGGAGTCATCCCCACTCGATATTCGTGATTCTTAATCTCTTTTGGCACTCCAATTCTCATAAGCATCCTCCCATTTGTTCGATTTCTACATGACCTGAAAATACATGCACTGCAGCCGCCGTCATCTCGATCTCTTTACCTCCGCTCTTAGATTCGGCGATTGAGATTTCCAAAGTTTCCCGAGCAGAAGAAACGACCCGAATAGGGCTTGCTAAAAGTTTTTTCTGCTCTGCAACAAGAGCTACAGCCGCAGCCCCTGTACCACAAGCGAGAGTTTCTTCTTCAACCCCTCTTTCATAAGTTCGCATCCGAAGGGTTCCATCAGGCAGCATTCTTGTAAAATTCACATTGACGCCATGAGGCGCAAAAAGAGGATGAAAACGGATTTTCCTACCTATTTCGACAACTGGATATTGGTCGAGATCTTCAACAAAAAGAACCGCATGAGGAACTCCGGTATTTACCACAAAAGCTTCTCCTTCTGCCAGAGGAATCCCCCAATGAAGGATGTCTGGCTTTCCCAGCTGTACACGGACTTTTTCTCCATGAACCCAGCAAGGCAGAGTCGAATGCATCGTCTCAATCCAAAACATCTCATCGCGAAATCCAAGATTGCGCAGGTATTGAACCAAACAACGAATTCCATTGCCGCACATGGCGGCTTCTTTGCCGTCGGAATTAAACACTCTCATCCGAAAGGATGCCCTCTCGGAATTTTGTAGCAATATAAGTCCATCAGCGCCTATCCCCAACCGGCGGTGGCACAGCTGTTGGATCAAAAAAGCATTCGTTAAAGGAAAGGAAGCGGAACGATCGTCTACTAAGATGAAATCGTTACCAGCTCCCTGATATTTAGAAAAAGAAAGAGCCATTAGGACTACTGGAGTTCGCGATAAGAAGTCACAACTTTATCCAACAAACCAAACTCCAAAGCTTCTTGCGCGCTCATCCACGTATCGCGGTCAATCGCTTTGTCAATCACAGATGCTTCTTTCCCTGTCGCTTTTACATAGAACTGAATAATAGCTTTTCGTGTCTTCAACATTTCTTTTGCTTGGATATCTAGATCTGTCGCCTGCCCTCGAATTAATCCATGGATAGAAGGCTGGTGGATCATAATCCGAGCGTGGGGCGTTGCAAACCTTCTTCCCTTCTCTGCACAAAGACTTAAGATAGAACCCATAGACGCCGCAAGGCCTGTCACCAAAGTAGTCACAGGAGATGTAATCATCTTCACTTGATCCCAAATAGCAAGACCTGAATCGACTGACCCTCCGGGCGAATTAATGACAAATAAAATCGGCTTGCCGGGATCAATGAGTTCCAGGTACCACAACTTGCGAATGATATCTTTGGCACTTTCTCCATCGACAGGATCCGATAGAAAAACACGGCGCGACTTCAACAGGACTTCATCAATTTTGTCATCAATCAGTTTGAGTTTTTTATTCTCTTTTCCTTCTTCCTCGTCTAGTCTGATCATGGTGTCTCCTTCGTTTCGAGCCATTATTGTATTTCACATCTTTTTTTTCAATCTAGGACTAACTCGGGATAGAGAGGAAATCTACCCAGCAGTTCTGCGACTTTTCCACGAACTCGAGAACATACGGCAGGGTCGATATCGACTTTTGCTCGGCTCTTCTCTCCATTTTCCGCAAGGGCCGGCTTTGTAGCTTGCAATAGATCTACAACCCACTCTGCGATCTCTTCCATTTCTTTTTCTTTCATACCAAGAGTTGTGATCGCAGGCGTCCCCATCCGCACCCCGGAAGTATACCAAGGTCCATTGGCATCAAAAGGAACCGCATTGCGGTTTACAGTAAAATGCGCTTCTCTTAAAGCGTTTTCCGCTTGTCTGCCAGTAAGACCAAAACTCTTTGCAACGTCAGCCACCAAAAGGTGGTTTTCTGTTCCTCCGGTTGCGATGGCAACACCTTTTTTCTGCAGGGCTATAGCCAAACTTTCTGCATTGCGCACAATCTGTTCTGCATACGCTGCAAACTCAGGAGTATTTGCTTCACGGAATGCGATCGCTTTGGCAGCTATGACGTGAGGCAAAGGCCCTCCTAAAACAATAGGACATCCTTTATCAACCACTTCTTTAAACTCTTTCTTACAGAGGACAATACCGCCTCGGGGGCCTCTCAATGTCTTGTGCGTTGTCGAAGTGACGATATGCGCAAAAGGAACCGGGTCGTATTCCCCTCGAAACACTTTCCCAGCAACTAGTCCTGCAAAATGCGCCATATCCACCATAAGAACGGCGCCTACGCTGTCTGCGATTTCCCGCATCTTTGCAAAGTTGATTTTACGAGGATAGGCAGAATACCCAGCAACTAACACGGCGGGTCTTTCTTGCAGAACTTGTTTTTGCAGAAGTTGATAATCGATTCTTCCTGTTGCAGGATCGACCTCATAAGAGACAGAACGCATGATTTTCGCAGAAATATTATGTCGATATCCATGCGTGAGATGTCCCCCCGAACTTAAGGAAAGCCCCATCATTTTTTGATTGACGAGCTCTTGGCGGATCTTTTCATACTCCTCGGGAGAAAGTTCATCTAGGGTCTTTTTTCCCAATCTTTCTAGTTCTTTACTTTGGACTCTTTGCACTAAAATCGCCCAGAAGGCGACGAGATTCGCATCGGCTCCCGAATGAGGTTGAACATAAGCATGCTCGCAATGAAATAGCCTTTTGAGCTCTTCTATAGCTGCTTCTTCAATCGCATCCACATTTTCACAACCTGCATAAAACCGATGCTGCGGATACCCTTCGCAATATTTATCCGTAAGGAGATTTCCCATAGACAACTGCACGGCAAGAGAACAATAATTTTCAGAAGCAATCATTTTTAAATAGGACCGCTGGTCTTTTAGCTCCTGCACAATCTTATCGGCAATTAAAGGATAGGCTTGTTGTACATGATCTAATGCTGCCATGTATGCAATGGCTGCAGTATTTCTTTTTGCTTCAGAGACTTTTTGAAAATATCGACCTAGATATGACATCGATTTCCTCCTGCTGTACGTGAAAAGGTCATTGTGTCATACAGCAGGAAATCTCGTCGATAAGATACTTCAAAAATGCGGAGTATATTGGACAGACTCTCCCTTCGACAGCCTATGGTTTTCTCCCTCTTCAAAGCTGTAATCATTGACGAGAACTTTGAATTCGCACTCGCTAAAAGGCTGAGAAGTTTCCCATACCCATTCGTCGGGACCCACATTTCGCATTGCAACTCCTTTTTCCCAGCTCATCCCCGGCCCATTACCCCGAATATAGATCTGGTTTGGAAATCCCACATCATATTTAATCACAACTTTCGAAGAGACAGGAACTGCTTTACGCACAACTTTTACCGGCTTGCTTCCCGTGCAAATTTTCGTAGCCTTGTAAGTTTTTTTTCGAGTCACCCCTCGGGCGCTTTCTTTCTTTTTAGATGTTCTAGCCAAAGCCATAGCTCCTCCCTATGCATTATTCTTCATAATGGCATTCCCTTCAAGCCGATGTCAAATAAATTTTTTATGTTTTTCCGCGGTTCATCCCGATTTTACTTTTGCAAAAAATTACAAACAGGTATGCTGAGTCGGTGAAAAATGAATACCTCTCTGTTGAACCAGAGAGTCCAAGCTGGACCCAAACGTCATTCATCACAAAGCAAGCGTTAACCCAACCTGCGAGTAATACATGCAAGAAGCACTTAAGGTCATTATCAATATACAAGAACTCGACATGAAAATGATCCGCTTAATGCGGCTCAAAAAGGAGAGGCAAAAAGAGCTCTCTCAAATCGAAGCTTTGAGAAAAGAACTACACCAGCAATTTTCCGAAAAAGAAACTGAAATCAAAGAACTAGATAAAAACATCGACCAACACGAACAGAAAATCCAAGAGATTACCGCGAAAATCAAGAAGCTCGAAACGCAGCAAGCTTCGATTAAAAAAGTCGATGAGTTTAATGCCATTACCCAAGAATCGACAGCTGCGGAAAGAGAAAAACTTTCCATAGAGCAAAAAGTCTCTGATCTTGTCGATAAAAAAGTAGCAGAAGAAGAGCTTTTAGAGAAAATTAAGCAAAGTCTAAAAATTTCAGAAGAAAGCAGCGCCGCTCTGGAACAGGAAATCTTCTCCAGCGTCCGCTTGATCAACGAAGAAGGCGCGGCTCTAAAAACACAACGAGACGCTCTTGCTCAAAAAGCAGATTCCGAAATGCTACGCATCTATGAAAGGCTCTTAAAAAACAAGAAAGACCGCGTTGTCGTCCCCATCGAAAACAGGACTTGCAGCGGCTGTCATATCGTGCTAACAGCACAGCATGAGAACCTCGTTCGCAAGGGAGAAAACCTCATTTTCTGTGAACACTGCTCTCGCGTCCATTATTGGGAAGACAGCGAAGCTACGGAAAGCGGCGATGCTGCTGCCGGCACAAAGAGACGAAGAAGAAGAATGGCAAATACATAATCCTACTGAAAAAGGGAATGCAAGCAATCGCTGCGATGGCCCCAAAGCTATCGGAGAGGAAAGTCTGGACTTCGCAGGAGCAGATACCAGTGAAAGACTGGGGGCTGTAAAGCTACGGAAAGTACAACAGAAAACACACCGCTTCTTTATGAAGACAGGATGAAAACGTTCGCTTTGAGAGCGAACCGGGCGTCAGAGATGACGCCTCCGTGTAAACCCTATCTGAAGCAAGAAAAAGAGCCATATCCCGCTCCAGGAGGCTCTTGATAGTCGCTTGAGGGTTTTGGCAACAAAACCCCTAGATGAATGATTGCTCAAGACAAAATCCGGCTTATCGCATCCCCTTTTTCATCTTTTTTCGCAAAAGGATGCGCGTCATCATATACTTCTTTTTTCAACCGATTCGATACATGCGTATAAATCGTTGTCGTTGCAAGCGAGCTATGTCCAAGCAATACTTGGATCGTTTTTAGATCCATCCCTTTTTCTAGCCAATGCGTAGCAATTGTATGCCGAATCGTATGCGGAGTAATTTTGTCTACAATGCCGCTCGCTTTTAGATATTGGTCAAACAGCCTGTCTACCGAGCGGACTGTAAGTCTTTTACCCCATTTGTTTAAAAAAACAGCTTTACAATCCATCTCTGCACGATGATCTCCTATGTCTAAATGCCGCTCTGGATGCTCCAAATATCGTCTTATCCAGTCCGCAGCATTTTGCGTTATAGGCACAATTCTTTCTTTTCGCCCCTTTCCCCGCAGGCGCATCTTATAATTTCCAAAATCCAAATCGTCCCGGTTCAATCCGACGAGCTCGCTCACACGCAATCCTGAGCTATAGAGAACCTCCATCATACAGCGATCGCGAAATCCTAAATAGTTCGCTGGATTAGGTTGCTGAAATAAATTTTCTATCTGTTCATAAGAAATCGAAGGCGGCAGTGTTTTCTCTAATTTCGGACTTTCTATCTCCTCCATAGGATTCTGGTCTATCAGCTTCTGTTTCACTAAAAACGCACAAAATGAACGCAAAGAAGAAAGCCGGCGTAAGATAGAGCGTTTCTTGGATCCGCTCGCACTAAGATCAGACAAGTAGATCCTGACAACTCTTTTCTCTATTGTTCCACCTCCTTGCTTCTCTAAAAAATGAAAAAAAGCCACTAAGTCAAGCTTATAATTTCTCAGCGTATGCTCAGAAGCCTGCTTCACTACTTTCAAGTGTTGCAAAAAATCGGCTAGATAAGAGGAATATTTTTCCATTTCTTTTCCTTGTTCTTCTCGCTTATCTTATGGTAGAATTGCATCTGATTTTTGAAAAGAAGCATGTAGAATTTACTATGATCACTTTATTGAATGTCTCAAAAAAGCTCGGAGCACGAGTACTCTTTGAAAATGTAACCATTACATTTAACCGCGGCAATCGCTATGGTCTTACTGGTCCTAATGGCGCTGGAAAATCAACCCTATTGAAAATCGTCATGGGAATAGAAGAAGCGACCAGCGGCAGCGTCTCTCTCCCTAAAAAGGTGGGATACTTAAAACAAAACATAGAGGACTTTCATCACAAAAACGTCATCGACGTTGTCATGATGGGAAACCTCCGCCTCTGGAATGCCTTTGCCGAACGAGACCAGCTGTACGAACAAGAGATGACAGACGAGATCGGAATCCGCCTTGGAGAACTCGAAGAAGTGATCAGCGAAGAAGATGGCTATAGCGCAGAATCAGACGCAGAGATCCTACTCATAGGAATGGGTATCCCTGCAGAGTGGCACCATCAGCCAATGCATACGATCCCGACAGACAGACAATTCCGCGTCATGCTCTGTCAAGCCCTTTTCGGCCACCCTCAAGCCCTCATCCTCGACGAACCTACAAACCATCTAGACCTGGAATCGATCGGATGGCTCGAGGAATTCCTCCATGCTTACGAAGGAACCCTTATTGTAGTCAGCCACGACCGCCATTTTTTGAATGCTGTCACAACGCATATCGCAGACATCGACTATGAAACACTGATTATCTATCCGGGCAACTACGACGAAATGCTCGTCACAAAAACCTCTGTCCGAGAGCGCACAGAAGAGGAAAACAAATCTAAAGAAAAAAAGGTTGCACAACTCAAAGAGTTTGTAGCTAGATTCGGTGCTGGGACACGGGCAAGTCAAGTCCAATCTCGCGTCCGAGAAATTGAGCGCCTACAGCCGCAAGAGCTTAAAAAGTCCAATATCCAACGCCCTTACATCCGCTTCTATCCACCGGAAAAGCCGTCTGGGCAGATTGTCTTTAAAACAGACCATCTCTCCAAATCCTACCAAGGCGGACACCCCGTTATCGATAATTTTTCTTTTGAGGTGAACCGAGGGGATAAGGTAGCTGTGATCGGAAATAACGGCAAAGGAAAGACAACCCTCCTGAAAATGCTTGCAGGCGTGCTCGCCCAAGACCTTGGAAAAATAGAACTCGGACACCAAGTGCAAATTGGCTACTTCCCTCAAAACCACCAAGAGGTCATAGACAAAAAATCTTCTCAAACAGCTTTTGAATGGCTTAAAAGCAAGAAAGCCGGGGTGTATGACCAAGACATCCGGAGCATTCTTGGGAAAATGCTGTTTTCAGGCGAAGATGCCTTTAAGCCCATCTCCCATCTCTCTGGAGGAGAAACAGCTAGGCTTTTAATCGGAAGTTTAATGCTCGGGAACTATAATGTTCTCATCTTAGACGAACCGAATAACCACCTTGACTTGGAAGCTGTTTCTGCTTTAGCTTGGGCGCTGGAAGACTTTAAAGGAACGGTACTGCTTGCGAGCCATGACCGAGACCTTATCCAAAAATCAACCCAGAAGACCCTTGCTTTTGAGGAAAAAGGGATTCGTTTGTTTGATGGGCCTCTTAATGAGTATTTCACTGCTCATAGGTCATGAAAATCACCTCTTTTACGCAACCCAAATTCCTTTCTTTAAAGGAGTCGCAACAGCATAAAAAAGCAGGAGAAATCCTCCGAAAAATCCATGAGGGAGACAAAACTTACCTCCCTCTATATCGATCCATCGAATCCTGGCTGTCGCTGCTTCCTCTCGACTTAACCTCTCCAGAACAGCTCTCAAACCGGTTTCATTATCACCTTTCTCTAGCAAAACTCTCTTGCCAAGAACATCGCCTTCTCCACGTTCGCCACTTCGATACTCCAAGCGATATTCCCTTCCTTCCTATCCACATCTACCTCGATCGCCTGCGCTCCGCCTTTAATGTAGGCAGCATCCTACGAACTGTAGAAGCCTTTCGTTTAGGAACTGTGCATTTCTGCCCTAAAACCCCCACTCCCTTCCATCCTAAGGTGCAAAAAGCTTCTATGGGAGCAAGCTCTCTGGTCCCTTATATAGAAAGCGCAGATTACACAGAATTGCCAAGACCTTGGATTTGTTTAGAAACAGCCTCTCCTTCGCAAAACCTTCGCAACTTCCCCTTTCCTAAAAAGTTTACCCTCTTTCTCGGCAACGAAGAGACGGGAATTACTAAAGATATCCTAATCAAAGCAGACACTATTGTAGAAATCCCTCTTGTAGGCTCTAAAAACTCCCTGAACGTAGCGGCTGCATTTGCCATCGCTGCCGCTGAAATTAGAGCTCAACATATAAATCCTTCCCTCTAAAAGCATCTCAACAAGATTGTGGCTATTTTTAATAACGCCGATTTATCTTGACATTTTCCTCTGATCGATCTAGTTGTAAAGAAAAGACACCAGGAGATTTGTATGCAAGAACTTCCTCCCATATCTGGATGGCCTGTCTATTCCTCCTTTATCCATTACCTTTCTTCTGCGGAAAAACAAGAACCTAAATACCACAAACACCTAAGAAAAAAATACTATCGCTACATCCGAAAACCCTATTTAAAAAAGAAATAACCCACTAAAGGCTTTTCCATGGTCGATCGCATTCATGGGCTTCCCCCTTTGGAACCTCCTCGAGGACCAAATCAAGACCTCCGGAAGGCAGCGCAAGATCTTCGAGCCCAGATCGACATATTTACAAAGGACTTGAAAAAGTTGCTTCAAGAGCCTCACCTGTCTCAAGACAGATCTTTTCTGTCTGAGGTAAGAAATCATCTTTTGTCTTTACATCAGTCTGTAGAAACTCTCCACATAAGGTAGGCCTTATGCTCCAAGAACATCTTCGAGACGCTGCAGTAATCGTCCAAAACATCTTAAATCAGCCCATAACGATGCCTGATACAAGCAGAGATATCACCCTGCTTGGTGCGGCTCTTAGCTTCGATGAGAGCGGGGAACCCGCTTCGGACCTCGGTCAAATCATGCAGATGTGGGTGGAATTCCAAGATCCGACAGAAACGCTGATTCGGGAATTAGAGATCCTTTCTAATGAACTTGGATCTGCATAAGATTATCGAGGAAAAGGAATATACTTTAAGTCTTCTGCTATCACGGTATTGGGGAAAATCGCCTGAGCTTCTTCAGCAAACTCCCTAAGATCTTGATAGCGTGCCGAAAAATGAGTCAATACCAGCTGGGATACGCCTGCTTCTTTTGCTATCTCAGCGGCTTGCTTTGCTGTCATATGGTAATGTTCTTGAGCCAAATGGCGATGCTGCTCTAGATAGGTGCTTTCACACAAAAACAGCTTTGCCCCCTGTGCTATACGAAGGACATTCGAGCAAGGAAGAGTATCTATTGCAATTGCTAGCACATCCCCCTTCCGCACCCAACTGACTTCATCTAAAGAGACTTCTCTACCTTCGACGATAATCTTCTTTTTAAGCTCCAACTCTCGAACAAGAGGACCCTGAATCCCATGCCTTTTCAGGCTAGCCGCATCAAATTTCCGCGTGTCTACCTCTTGGATACGCCAACCGATATTGTCAACGCCATGCTCTAAAAAATACGCTTCTATACGAAAGCCTGGAGTCTCTTCCACCAATCCTTCCTGGCTTATAGGGTGTTCAATCACCCGTATTGTTTCATGATACATGCTCCCATATCGAAGCCGATCAAAGTACACCTTTCCGCTCGCGGGATAGTAACAATGAATAGGATGAGTGACTTTATCTAAATTGAGCCTCATGAGCATAGAACCCAATCCTATGCAATGGTCTCCATGGAAATGGCTTATGAAAATCCGATTCACGCAAGTAGGAGCCACATTTGCAAAAATAAATTGCCGTTGCGTTCCTTCTCCCGGATCAAACAAAAATCCCTCATCATTCCATCGCACAAGGTATGCGCCATGGTTTCGAAGACGGGTCGGCTGCTGACTGGAACAGCCGAGAATAATCAAGTCGCGTGCGCTCATACAACCCTTTTTGCAAAAAATCGGATTCTGCCCAGGAGAATGCCAACCACCCCTCCGACTAGGTGCGCTGTATTTGCAATGTTCGCAGAAGCTTCAATCCATCCGAATAACTGCAATCCGAATATGACAAGCTCCAACCCAAACATTGCTAGAACAAAACAAAGAATAAATAGCAAAGTCATTTTCTGCAGAGGATATCCCTCCCAGGGAGCTATTTTCTGCCGACTCCAGATAAACCCCGCCATCCCGACGACGATCCCAGAAAACCCAAGAAAATAAGGCCCGCTTACGAGATATTGCGTTATATTTGCAACAGAACCGATCACAAGGAACAGCAAGAGCATTCTCCCCCGTTTTATCCTCTCTTCAATTTGCTTGCCCAAAAGCCAAAGCCATCCCATGTTAAACAGTATATGGAGAAAATCACGGTGCAATAGACAAGGGGTAAAAATCCTCCAAACCTGTCCTTGCCGGATCTGCTCGAATAAAGGAGCTGAAACTTGAGGAAACCCGCCCGTTTTATAGCGTTGCGAAATCAACGGAACAACCCCTTTCCAATAGGGAATCGATTCTGCCTGCTTAAATTCCGCCTGTACAGATAGAGGCATCTCTTTCAAAGCCTCCATCGAAGGAATTGCATCCTTTGCTATCACGGATGACAGCGCTTCCATCGCGTTTGGATAGTCAAATAAAAGAGTCTGTTGTAAAGGCGTTAATCCCACCTCTAGGGCTAAAGACCCCTTCGTTTCTAGGACGGAAGCCTCTTGGAATTCATTCCAAAGAAACAATCCCACGCAAACTAGCAGAAAAAAATAGGTAAGCCCATAAGAA
The DNA here is from genome assembly GCA_945952445.1 of uncultured Chlamydiae bacterium. GTDB lineage: Bacteria > Chlamydiota > Chlamydiia > Chlamydiales > Rhabdochlamydiaceae > CAMFIG01. Next base: position 40,110 of record CAMFIG010000012.1, on the reverse strand, counting down.
AGTGGAGATTTTGTTTTGCGTACAACAACCCGCAAAATCCTCCCTTCACCATCAATCTTCAACTCCTCCTGAGGGTCTTCTGGAACCGGAGGAGGAGAAAGCACTTGGAATTGAGGATCCTCCGGATGCGCTCGATAATCTTCATATAACTGGCAGGCTTCCTCAAAAGCTTCTTCATCATAGACCCAAAGAGAAAACACCTCTCCTTCTTTAGGAGTCAAGGAGCGTTCATACGTATTGTCCATTCCTTTTTTCTGTAGAAAACAAGAAAATACAAACGCCTGCTTTTCTGTAGTAAAAGTCCCAACTAGCCGCATGTTTTAATAATCTTCCTTATAATCTCCGAAGTGGAAAGTCCAGGAACCAATGGAACGATATGGATTCTACCTCCACCTCGCCTTACCACTTCTGCTTCTATACAATTCTCTCCATACTCTGCGCCGTTGACATGGACATCGGGAATAATTTTCTCTAGAATTCTTCTCGGATCGGTTTCATCAAACCAAGTCACATAATCTACCATCTCCAACGCCGCCATCATTTGTAGTCGATATTCTAAAGGGATGATCGGCCTTAATGGGCTTTTATACTCTTGGATCGAGCGATCCGTATTTAAAGCCACGATGAGCAAATCAGCCTGCAAAGAAGCTTGGTAAATCATCTCGAGATGTCCAGCGTGGAGCAAGTCAAAAGATCCATTCAATGTAGCTATCGTATTTCCAGATTCTTTGAGCTCTAATATTTTTTCTTCGAGCTCTAAAGGGGCGATATATTTGCAGCGAATCGCCCCAGCAAAAGAGCCGTCAGCCAGGGAACGCGACACGATATACCTCGTCATAGTAATCGACAAAGAACACTTTAATCCCTTTTTTAATGTATGCGGGCAATTCGTCATAATCGCGCTGATTGTCTTTTGGAAAAATCAAGGTCTTTAACCCCGATCTTCTTCCCGCAATGAATTTTTCTCTGACACCTCCAATCGGAAGTACCTTTCCCGTCAAAGTCAACTCCCCCGTCATCCCAAGATCCGGCAAAATGGGTTTGTTTTTTAACAGAGAAATTAAAGAAGTCACCATAGTAACGCCTGCAGAAGGTCCATCTTTGGGTGTTGCTCCCTCTGGGATATGCAGATGCACTTGAGATTTTTCAAAAAAGGGAACTCCTCGAGCATATTTTGCTAAATTGCTCTGCAAATAGGTCCATGCAATTTGAGAAGACTCTTTCATAACATCACCAGCTTGGCCAGTTAACTTCATTTCCGTTTTTTCTGCCGGCACCCTGACTGCTTCAATGTAAAGAGTAGCCCCGCCTAAAGAAGTCCAAGCAAGACCCATACAGACTCCTACAGGAGTCCTTTCATAAAAACGGTCTGATGTATAAACGGGCTTGCCTAAATATTCAGTTAAGTTCGCATCCGAGATGGAAAATCTTTGCGGAGTACTTTTTTTCTTCTCTTCTTTCTTCTCCATTTCAAGCACAATTTTATGCGCTACTTTTCTCAAGATCTTCTTAATATAATTTTCTAAGTTTCTCACCCCGGCTTCTCTTGCATATCCATTGATGATATCTTTAATCGCCGTTTTGGAGAACGCAACTTGCGAAGCTTTCAACCCCATCGCCTTCCGATTACGAGGAATGAGATATTGTTCTGCAATCGCCAATTTTTCTTCTTGGATATATCCAGCGAGCCGCAGAATCTCCATCCTGTCTTTTAAAGGTTCCGGAATCGTATCTAAAACGTTTGCAGTCACGATAAATAATACATTTGACAAATCGCAGCGAACATCTAAATAATGATCTAAAAAGTCTTTATTCTGCTCAGGATCGAGAACTTCCAATAATGCAGATGCAGGATCTCCTTGATAGCTGTTTCCCATTTTATCCACTTCATCCAACATGATCACAGGGTTCATCGCTTCTGTATATTTAAGAGCCTGGATGAGTTTTCCCGGCATGGCGCCTACATATGTTCTGCGATGGCCTTTAATCTCCGCTTCATCCCGCATCCCACCCACAGAAAACCGATAGAAGGGGCGATTTAAAGCTCTTGCGATGCTTTTACCGATGCTGGTTTTTCCCACGCCAGGAGGGCCTATCAATCCAATAATATTTGCTTTAACGCCCCCAGAGAGCTTGCCGACGCTGATAAATTCCAAGATTCTTTCTTTGATATCCTTCAAACCATAATGGTCTTCATCAAGAACTTTTTCCGCATGCGTGAGATCTAAGCACTCATCGCTTAAGACTCCCCAAGGAACGATCGTCAGCCAATCCAAGTAATTGCGACAGACAGCGTATTCTGCAGACTGAACCTCCAATACCGAGAGCTTTTCCATTTCATCTGCTATGACAGACATCACATCTTCCGGAACGACTCTCTTCTTAAGGCGCGCTTCGAATTTTTCTAAATCGCACGTCTTATCCTCTTTTTCGATCCCCAGCTCTTTTTTTATTGTTTTCAACTGCTCTCTTAAGAAAAACTCGCGCTGCGTTTTAGAAATCGTCGCTTCAATTTTCTGGTTAATACTGTTTTGCAGCTTGCTCAAGTCTAATTCTTTTTTGAGCAGCATAAGAGCCTTATCAATTCTGCCTTGGAGCTCGAATGTCTCCAGAACTTCCTGCAATTCTTCTCGAGTGGCTGTCGTGAGAGCTACGGCAAAGTCCGCTAACTTTCCCGGCTCCGTAAAATCGGAATGCCCAAGAAAAATCTGCAATTCCTCTTTAAAAAGAGGATTGAGTTTCAGCAATTCTTTAATTGTCGTAATGATACTTATCGAATACGCCTTAAGCTCTTTAGACAGCTTGCCAGACAAATCATCGTACACTTTGATTTCCGCCTTCAAAAACTTTCCAGACTTGACAGGACGGACAATCGAGATCCTTTTTTCCATGTTCAAAACGACTTGTGCGCCGCCTTGCTCCATGGGGATGATACGCAATATTCTCGCCATGACCCCTACGGAATAAAGATCATCAAAGCCCACTTTGTAAATATTGACGTCCTCATCCTTCGTCAAGAAAAGACCCATATATTTATGATCTGATTTTGCTACATTTTTGAGCACTTCGTAATAATGGCCCGGCTCGATCACAAGAGGAGCTGCCATTCCCGGGAAAAAGGGGCGGCGCGTCAAAGGAACTATATATAATTCGCTTGGAATTTCCGGTTCTCGATCATCTCGAGCTTCCAAATCCTCTCTTATGGAATCCTCGACCGTCTGTGCAAGCACATCCTCATCATTTTTCTCATTCTCTTCTTGTTGATAGCTCAAAATCCACCTACGCAGTTAGAGGTTTATGACAGTTGCTCTTAACAATACCCGAGTTCGCTCATCACTTCTTTGCAAATGACCCCAAGAGACTATCAAGTATGATAAAAACTCGCAAGAAAGACCAAACTCTTTCTCTTTTTCAGGCCAACCTGCTAAAATGTCCACTTTTACTCTATACACTCTGTTTTATGATAGGATTAATTTTAGATACAAGCACAGATCTTTGCCTCATCGGACTTTCTCAAGATCATACCCTTTTAGACTCCCTGGTATTTCCTCATGAACAAAACCTTGCCAAGACACTGCTCCCTTCTATCCAAGATCTTCTTTTCAAAAACCAATTGCATCTTAAAGAAATCTCAAAAATCGCAGTCGGCATCGGACCCGGATCTTATACAGGGACAAGAGTTGCTGTCACAGTCGCCCAAACCCTCTCCTTTGGAGCTTCCCTCCCCCTTTGTTCATTCTGCTCTCCATTAGCTTTTCTGCCTCCCAAGCTCCCTCAGGGCCCTTTTGCCTTTATCATAAACTCAGCTCAAGGACATTTTTTTCTTCTAAAAGGCTACCAGGAAGAAGGTCGCTTGCAAAAGAACCTAACCCGCCACATGCTCTCTCCCCAAGAACTGCCCAGCCACTTGACTGACACTTCTTCTATCTTGTCATTTAATCCAGAAAAACTCTCCGCTAAATATTCTGAAATCACCTCTTCTAAACACCTCTGGATCCCGGCTCAACCCAACTTTTCTTTCCTGATTCCCCACCTAACTTCCCAGCCGACCTCTTTCGAACAAATCATCTATCTCCATGCGATCTCTTGAAAGATATCAACTTTTCTTGTAAGATGGCTTCTGTTTATCTTTTGAGGTAGAGAAATCTAACAAGGGTTTCCGATACAAAACAAGCGTGAGTCATTGAGCTCAAATGAGATAAACGAAGTTTAGCAACTTTATAACCATTAGGAAGAAAAATTCACATGCCCAGCGTAAAAGTTCGAGCCGGAGAACCTCTCGATAAAGCCCTGAGAGCTCTCAAAAAAAAATTAGATAAAGAAGGGATCATGAAAGCCGCTAAAGCACACCGCTTCTATGACAAGCCTTCCGTGAAAAGCCGCGCTAAATCGAAAGCTGCTCTCAAGTACAAGAAAATCAAAAGCTCACGCTCCGGATTTTAATTGATTCTCCATCTTTCAGAAGTTAGCAATCCAATCAAAGGACTGCTAACTTCTACTTGGCAAAAACCGTTCTATTTGTTACACTGTCTGTTTTAGATATCTCAAGGATCTTTATGGCTGATTACTACCATGTTTTAGGCATCGCAAAAGACGCCTCTCAAGACGAAATCAAAAAAGCATACCGCAAAGCAGCTCTGAAGCATCACCCCGATAAAAATCCCGGGGATCCGGAAGCTGAAAAAAAATTCAAAGAGATCTCTGAAGCCTATGAAGTGCTTAGCGACGAGAAAAAACGGCAGATCTACGATCAGTACGGAGCTGACGCGCTCAAAGGAGCGGCAGGCATGGGTGGTCCAGGCGGTCCCGGAGGAGGATTCTCTACAATGGAGGAAGCTCTGCGCACATTTATGGGAGCTTTCGGCGGCGGCGGACAAGACACGATCTTCGACTCTTTCTTTGGGTTCAATCCAGAAGCTGCAGAATCGGGAACCCAGGGCGCCAGCAAGAAAATGAATCTCACCATTACTTTAGAAGAGGCGGCTCGCGGCGTTGAGAAAGAGGCTTCCCTTTCCAACTATGCATCTTGCGAAACCTGCAACGGATCGGGCGCTGCTTCTTCAAGCAGCCTAAAAAAATGCAACCGCTGCCAAGGCAGAGGCCAAATCCACCAAAGCAGAGGTTTTTTCACCATGGCCACCGTCTGTCCTCAATGCGAAGGCCGAGGAAAGATGATTACAGACCCTTGCAAAGGCTGCCATGGGGCCGGGAAAGTCAAAACCAAACAAAAAATACAAATTAAAATCCCTCCTGGCATCGACTCAGGAATGCGTCTACGCATGCCGGGATATGGAGATGCCGGTGATCATGGAGGCCCTGCAGGGGATCTCTATGTCCATATTATGGTAGAGCCTCACAAAATTTTCCACCGCGACGGCGACGACCTGCTGATCGAGCTTCCCGTCTCCTTTGTAGAAGCAGCTCTTGGCTGTAAAAAAGAGATCCCGAAACTGCTCGATGGCCTCTGCCGCATCCAAATCCCGGAAGGAACCCAGTCCGGAAAAATCCTCCGCGTTAAAAACGAAGGGATCGCCAACGTCCACGGCCAAGGGAAAGGAGACCTTCTCGTCAAAATCACCGTAGAAACTCCTGTAGATCTCTCTGAAAAACAAAAAGAGATTCTACGAGAATTTGCCGAGCATGAAAAAGAACACAATTCCCCCAGAAAAAAATCATTTTTCGATAAAATTAAGGTTTTTTTTTCGAAGGACTGAAGAACTTCAGCCAATCTCTTGGTAAAAAAGCAAGAGATTGGCTGTGAAAAAACCATCCTCTTCTCTTGGAACGTTTTAGATCTAAAAAATCAAAAAAAATGTTGCACAAGATCTCTTTCCGGCTTAAAATAAGGGTATCGGCTCATTGTTTAGGATTAGAGGTTGTATGGACATTCATGAAATCCAAAGAATCCCCCCCCCTACACCACCCGAACCTCCTTCCCAAGAAACATTACAACAAGCTATGGCAGACCTAGCAAATAATATAAGCTCGGCTGCTTCTCAAGGCTACCAAGCCAATCAAGCCAATATGGTAAAAGACCTAGAAACCATATCGAAATACATCAGCGATACAGTAGGAATTAACAATATCTATCAAATTAACGACCCACATCTGTACCTCATTGCACAATTTATCCAAAATTTGCCTTTGATTAATCCATCTTCATATTCTACAAACGGATTGCAAGTCTTCTCGAATCCTACCGGTTCAACACCAGATGCGACCGTAACCTCATTAGTTGCTGATTATAGATACGGCACCACAATCTCTCAAAGAGCGGATCAAAGCGGATGGAACACATTTTTAGACCCTTTTTATGAAGCTCTTACTCACTACTCCCCTTCCTCAACGCCTCCTGCAACAGGATCTCCAGACTATGGTCAAATACTCGGGCTTCTCATGAAAGACAACAGCGGCAATGATTGGGAGTACCGATCTCAGAACGATCCTGTGTTTGCGTTTACTTTCGCGGACGTATTATCGCGATGTTTGAAATTGAAAATATCTCCTTCTAATCTTTACAACGCTTGCAAGCAATTCGTAGCTGACTCACAGTCGCCATTTGGCCCTTCTTATGATGGAACAATGACAACCGACTGGAATGCTATTTATACCGCTTTACCTCCCAGCTAAGGCTCTATGTGAAATCCCCTTACATAGAAGAAGAGCTCACCGCAGCACTGGAAGAAGCGCTCTTCCAATCTCTTTATGAGTCTTTTTTTCTTGAAGGGGGAACGCTGCCACTACTGATAGAACATGTCTGGCAAAAAAACCTGCATACACTTTCTGCAGAACTAGAGCTGCTGTCTCAAGCTCTAGATCGAGATTTTGAGAAAAAATATCTCAACTTGCGCCGTTCTCTATTTGAAGCAAAGAAATTGTTTACGCTCCAAATGGAATATGCAAAAAAAATCCATGGCATAGACCCTCAGACAGAAAACCAGGCTAAAACAGAGATCCTTCGCTGCGATAGTTTGCTTGTACAATCTCTTGTCTTTTTACCCAAAGTCCAAAAGCTACGGCAGCGTCTTTTTCATCCCCTTACCCATTCTCTAGAGAAAATCGAATTCTCGCTCCATACCGTCATATTCCAAGAATTTCAAAAGAAGATCATCCATCTCATGGAATTTCAAATGGCTTCTCTTGTCTTTTCTAAGATCCTCAAAGAGCTCAAACAAGCTATTTTATATATCGAAGCGCATCGCCAAGATTGGGATGCCATCGTCCTTGAAAAAGCCCGCAGCATCTATATAACCCCCAAAGACTGTCCATATCCGCTCATCTACACTCCAGAAGGCAAAATCTACAGCGTTCCTATTCATGTTGAACATTGCATCGGTTTTGGATCGGGCAAGTACGTTGCTAGGACCTTTGAGCTGGAAGAAGGTTCTTTGCACGCACTCATCCGTCCCAGAACAAAGGACCGTTATATCGAAGGCTCTCAAAACGAAGAGGCTTTTGCACTCAGCAACTCTAGAAAAATATGGCAGGAAGCCAAGCTGCTAAAAAAACTCCAAGGAGCTGAAGGTATTATCCAACTCCATGAACTATTTGTTTTTTCTATAGGGAACAAACTAGAATTCTTTGAAATCATGGAATTAATTGAAGGCGATAATCTTTCTACGCTTGCTTCTTCCAAGATTCTTTCAGAGCAAGACAAAATGCAAATTGCTCAAGATCTATTATCTGGTCTTGTATCCCTTTCTGAAAAGGGGATTATCCATAGAGATATCAAAACAGAGAACGTTTTAATCGACTTTTCTCACCCCTGCACAAAAGCCAAAATCATCGATTTCAACCTCGCCTGTGAAATCGATGATTCTATAAAAAAGTCGAAAGCACAATTCAACACCTTTTATTGTGCGCCGGAATACGCTCAGGCGCTGATTGCTCAAGATCTCCAAGACTCCGAACAATTGGCTTCTGTGATGACTTCTAAGTTAGATGTATGGGCTATTGGATGTCTTTTATACCAGCTTCTTCTAGATGGACATTTGCCATGGCTTGATATCGAAATCACACCTCCAGACATGAACGGATGGACAGAATCAGAGAAAAAAAAACAAGAACTCATAGAAATCTACACGTACCAAAAAAAAATGCTTTCCATGATTAGCGCTCTTCCGGAAAACTGGATAGACACTCAACACAATCAACATCCTTTATATCCTCTTATCGCATCGATGCTCTCTACAAATCCAGAAAAGAGGATCTCTTCTCAAGAAGCTCTTTCTTGCTTCCTGCGCATCTCAAAAAAAATAGATTCTTAAAATCTACACCTCTCCCAACAACGTATATTTTTCTTGCATCTAGTCGTTTTGTAGAATACACTGAAGCCTTTCATTGACCTGGAGGCTTGAATGGACATAAAAGCAGACTGGAGAGAACAAGAAGAGCGCAACATCCGCCATTGTCTTAAAGCCGGGGTTAAAAAAAATGACATCAGGCAATATCTTTTCATTGCTTTGTCGCTAATCCTGCTAGCTCTAGCTAGCATGTCTTTATGCCACACTCCGATCGCTTCGCAAAAACCAACAGAAGAGATGAAAGAAGAAAAATGGACCTGTCCCAAATGTGGTTATAGCAATCTAGAAGGCATTGAAAAGTGCGGGATTTGCGGAACCAGACGCAAATAACACCACTTCTTACCCCAGAGCTTTATGCCCCCTTTTTTCTGCCTTTTTTTACTTGTCTCCTTTGCTTCCGTAGGGGCTGTCCTTTTCACTCCCGCATTGCCTACTATACAACAATTTTTTAACATCTCCGTAGCAGAATCTCAGCTCTCTGTAACAGCTTACCTCATCGGATATGCGATAGGACAACTCCCTTACGGTCCTTTAGCAAATCGATTTGGAAGAAAAAAAGCTTTATATATAGGCATTACTCTTTCGATCATCGGAGCTCTTCTCTGCGCCCTTTCTTCTTTAGTTCCCTCTTTCTCTCTTTTAATTCTAGCGCGCTTTCTGCAAGCTTTAGGCGCCTGCGTAGGCTTGAAAGTCAGCTTTACAATGGTTGCCGATCTCTACGAGCAGACTGCAGCGACTAAAATGATCGCTAAGCTGATGGTTGCTTTTGCTATTATGCCCGGACTCTCGATTGCTACAGGAGGTTTTTTAACGCAAACCTTGGGATGGGAATCCTGCTTTTATTTTTTAGCCCTTTTTGGTTTTTTCGTATTATACCTCGTCTCCAAACTCCCGGAGACAGCCAAAACCCTCGATGCCAACGCCTGCCGGCTCTCAGCTATCGTTACAGGCTATACAGAGCAAATATCTAACCGCCGGCTGGTTTATGCAGCTCTTATCATGGGACTTGGCACAGCCGTGATCTATATCTTTGCAGCAAAAGCCCCGTTCATTGGAATTACCAAGATAGGTCTGTCGCCTCGAGAGTTTGGACTCTGGAACCTGATCCCTCCGATAGGCATGCTCTTAGGCTCATTTGTAGCGACAAAACTCGCTGGACGTTTTCCTGTTATGACCATCCTAAAAACAGGAATTTTCTATTCTTTCCTATTTTCTCTTTGTATGCTTGTTCCATTTCTGCTGGGCTATTTAAGCATATTCGTTTTGTTCTTCCCAATGATCCTCATTTACACTTCAGAATCTTTGGTATTTGCCAACATAACTTCACTAGGCCTAACATCTGCAACGAATAAATCCAACGCTTCTGCCTTGCTGAACTTTTTAAATATGTCCGTCGGCAGCATAGGAGTTCTTAGTACCCAAGCTATCTTACCCGAGTGGGAACCCATCCTTCCTCTGAGCTTTTGCTTGGCCTTTGGTATTATGTTCCATCTATATACAAGACTTAAGAAAATAAGCTGATTTTCACCTCTCAAACAAACTTTATCATCCGCCTTCCGATATTCCATTTGAGCTATTCTCAATGTGAAAAATCAGGTGTTTTCTACCATCAAGAGAATAGAAGCACGTTTTGCTTCCCTTGATATTGAAGGGAGGCTCGGAAAGATCTATTCCTCTATCATCCCAAAAGGGGAACTCTTTCATTATTGGATGCATGGTATTTTCTCCCTGAAAATGAGTCACATCTTCCACAATGATGCAATGCTTAAACTTGGGCATCAGTTTCAAAAACACGAATACATCCCTATTTGGCATATGCTGAAGCACATGCTTACATATCAATAAATCCGCAGAAGGAATTTCTGCTTCAAGAAAATTGCAGCAATAGAAATGGACATGTTCTGTTTCGTATTGAAGTTTATCCCTTTCTATCACAGAGCCGACGACATCAAAACCTTTATAATCGATTCCTTTCCAGTTGACATACCTGGAAAACTCCCAATCCCCACAGCCTAGATCAACAACTGATTCAATGTTTTTTGATTGCAAAAATTCTGTTAGATATTGGTAGTAAAACACAATATTTTCTAACTTGGATCCCCCTCCAGAGAAACCCTCGCCAGCTTCATTTTCTCCCCATAATTTTTCTTGATAGATACGACTGAATCGCTCTTCATATTCCTCCGTCAGTCCTACTTCTGCAAGACAGAATGATACGACCGCTAATATTCTTGGGTCACAACTAAAAATTTTGTAGTTCATGAAATCAGCCTATATTAACACTAGGGAGCACTATAGCAACGTGGTTTTTTTGCAATTCCATGAGGAAGATAATCATGATTTACTACATGAGAGCCCTTAAGACTGATACAGATTAAAAACAGGCTTCTCTTCATTCCCCAATAAGTATTCCCGCTGAAATCCCTCCAAAAGACATCTTAAAGACTTTGAAATGGAGTCGTCTAATTTTTTCTCCGTGTTCCCTTTTAAAAAACAACTCTCCGACCAGATACCGGTCAAGCAATATCGCCTCGTTCTATAAATGTCTATTCCAGTATTTAGAGTCAACGTAGCCTTCAGAATACCCAGTTTCTTCCCTTTTAAATCCATAAGATCGGAGATCTCATATCTCAGAAAACATCCTGAGGCCATTCCTCTAAAATCAATAGCTTCCCGTCCTTCCTCCTCAATAATCAGACTCGATGGAACTACTTTTCCAAAAGAAGCCAAACACTTTTTTATGGTCTCATTAATCTTATCGACTTCTTGTTTAGTTGCGCCAGGAAAGTCGGCAGAAAAAACAAATGTCGAAAAACCCTTCAAAGGATTTGTACAATCCTGATCTATCCCAAAACTATCTGGCTGACAGGTCGCATTGTCTGTTTCTATACTTTGTCCATATATATAACAGACAGAAGAAAGACACAGAAATAATAACACTCTGATTGCTTTCATAAATTCTCCCAGTGGCTAGTCCCATGACGGATCTGGTGGAATACCGAATAACTTCCACTTCTCATTCCATTTAGCCCATTTGTTCGTAAGAGGCTGAAGACAGGCCTTCCAAAGGCCTCCTGCCCGACAACAATGAAGCGCTCTATCTCGTAGATCTCTTATCACACCTCTGAGTATAAACTGAACTTCAGGTCGCCTGACAAACGAAATTAACTCATTTGCTGAATCTGCCGTCCCTTGTACTCTATCAATGCAATCTTGAATTGAAATCTTATCCGGTCCTAAAATCTCAGATGAATAAGTCAGCTCTATGCGATATGCACTATCTCTAGCTTTCTGACAGTCTAAGCAATATCCCGTTTCAAGTTCTGCTTGCATAACTTTAACTGCTGCATAAAATTCCTCCATTAATCCCATATTGGCATAAGTGATTGCAAGACCCAGAAAAGCTCTAGGAAAGGTTCTTTCTAATTGGCAATCTCGAGCAAGTTCCGCTCCTACACCAAGATTATACAACGCTTTCTCATAGTGTCCACAGAGTAGATAGCTTTCTCCTAAATCAATATAAGCATCTGCCAGATCCATCCCTTCTAACTCGCTATCTTGCACTCTCGACTCCTCATAAGCAATCACTTCCTCCGGAGAAAAGAACGAACTATAATCAATTTCTAGAGCTAAACACAAGCGCACACACATCATTGCAACCATAAACAATCTCATATATCCTCTTTTCTCGAAAAACCTGGAATCAGCGTTGCAAAGCTCATGTTTTTCTGCGAGATATTTTTTTACTCTTAATCCAAAACAGAAACGTCCTAATTTGATGCTGCATTCCTCTTTTTAGGCATCTTTCATACTCATCAGACCAAGATAGAAATACCAGCCTTCCTGATCAACTGATATAGACACGAAAAACATTCTCAGATTGCAAACAAAAATTTTGTCAGTCGACTAGTCTGAGACGACGTTCTTTCCGGCCGTTTGGCACTTGTTGGAACGTTTCTCTTACGCATGCGAATAATCCTGCGGCTGATAGTGCCTTTTTCTCCCTTTGTTGTGGTCCTCTTCATAACACCTATCAAGCCCTGTTGCCTCCAATTCTTCAGAATAACTTTTTTTCGATGAACGTTTCTTTTTCTGGACAAGAAAATGCTTGGTATCAATCACTTAGGAAAGCTACTTAACAAAACTTGAATAACGATCTGATTTATGCTATCTTATTGAAGTAAACTTGAATAACGAGTTAATTTCCAGATCGTTATTCCGAGCTACTTGAATAACTATAGCAAGGAGACACCTTGAGAAGCGGCAGACAAATCACGCAGACTACTGGATATAAGGCTTTTATCCCCAACCCACTTCCTCCAACCCCCCCTATCCAGATTGAAGGAGAGATTCAGCATCTTTTAACAAGTGCAAACATCGCAATTGGTAAAATGGACACAATGGGTTACCTAGCCCCAAATTTAGATCATATTATTGCCATGTATGTTCGAAAAGAGGCCCTCCTCAGCTCCCAGATCGAGGGTACGCAGGCTTCTTTGGAAGACATTTTTGAATATGAAAGCCAAATTCCCCTTAAAAATATCAATGATATAGAGGAAGTTGTTAACTATATCAAGGCCTTAAATCACGGGATAAACAGACTGGCTGAATTCCCCATGAGTATTCGCTTGATTAAAGAGATCCACGAAATTCTACTCGAAGGTGCAAGAGGAAAAGAAAAGACACCAGGAGAGTTTAGAAAGAGTCAAAATTGGATCGGCCCTCCTGGATCTACCTTAGCTACAGCTTCTTTTATTCCACCACCCCCCAAGGAAGCGATGGATGCCGTGGGAGAATTAGAACTTTTTCTCCACAAAGACTCCGACTTTCCTTTGCTGATTAACTGTGCTCTTGTACATTACCAGTTTGAAACGATCCATCCCTTCTTAGATGGAAATGGCCGTTTAGGAAGGCTTCTGATCACATTTTATCTCTATTGGAAGGGAGCGCTTCAATACCCACTTCTATACTTAAGTTATTACTTGAAAATTCACCGCCAAGAATATTATGACCGCCTGAATCTGGTTAGAGAAAAAGGAGATTATGAACAATGGATCATTTTCTTTTTAAAGGGGATCATTTGGACTTCTGAATCTGCCTTACAAACAATTAAAAACCTACTTCGGCTCCAAGAAGACCACAAGAAAAGACTCATCTCAAAAAAACTTTCAACTCCTTACGCAATCGCTTTGCTGGATTATCTCTTTGAAAAACCTCATCTCACCATCAACGATGTGGCAAATCACCTTAAAATTTCTTATCAAGGAGCCAAAGCGTTAGTAGAGCAATTTGTCGCGGCTGAAATCTTAAAAGAGATCACAGGCAAACGGCGCGATAAGCGCTATAGTTACTGGGAGTATTTGGCGTTCCTCTCAGAAGGAACATAATCTCTGAGTAAGATTCTCGGAAAGAATTTGAGAATTTTTCAGGAATAAAAGAGGGCTCTTCTGTTTAGATGAGCTTTAAATTCTTCCCTCACCTGCTAGGCAAACAAAAGCCGACCGTACTTTTTCTACTCTCCGTTAGCATGAAAAGGCTGGATAAAAACTGTCTTTTGGAACTTTTTATCGAAAGGTGCTTATCGTAACTCATCGAAAATAAGTATGCTCGGAACAGGAGTCGAACCTGTACGGGGTTGCCCTCAGGAGATTTTAAGTCTGCTCCGCCTTTGAAACGCTGCGTAACACAGCCTAACAGTTGCATAGAGAAAAATATGCACTTTCCTTCTTTTTCACCTATGCAAATGTTTCCACAAGTTATGAGAAATTAGAAGACTCTGTGGCCCACGATTGACAAATGCTCTTTCTTGGTATCATTCAGAACAAAAGCTTAAACTAGAATCGCACTTTTCCTCAGGGAAATTGCATGAAAATTTTTGAGGATTCTAGCACCAAATAATTCTTTTTGGGTATATACTTGGTGGTTATAAACTTCTATCCTTTTCTTACAAATCGTCTTGTCCAGCTTCTTCGGGAATGGAGATAAGATGTCCCAGATAATTTTCTTGTGAAATGACAGGTTTGCCACTTTCTTTCTCTAGTTGGCGTCTTGCATCTCCCGCAATTTTGCCACCTATTGCAGCAACTATTTTGTTTTCATCAAAACCTTGGGCATTTCGATTTACCGCTATCTCTTTTGTTGAAGCTTCACCTAGCATCGAGAAAATCAATTCTAAATCAGTCATGTGATCTCGGAGATTTTCTCGCTGCAATCCTTTATGCTCTTTATATTCTGAAGGAGTCATCCCAAATGTCGCTTTGGAAATTTCAGCCGTTAAAATCGCATATTCTCTCTGTAGTTTGATCCCTCTTTTGTCCCATTCGTCAGTTAGTTCTTCACGAATCGCGATCCCGCGCATCCGCTTTTCAATCCATTCTTCGCTGTAACCTTTAGCTTTATAAATCGCGCGCGTGCGCTTTGTGGCAAGTTCCGGGTCTTCGATCTCTTGGACCCGTTCATATCCAACTTGAGCAAGCCATCTTTTAAACGGCTCTGCTTTAGGAGACGGAATAGATTGGATAATGCGGAAAATGGTTTCAGTGTTGGCAGTATCAGTCTCATACTTTTTACCATCGCTGGCTTCCAATTTCAGTTGTACGATTTTTCCGTACAACTGAATAAATCCTTCTTTTTCAGCTAGTTGAATTTTTAAATCTGACCAATAACGACGTGGATTAGAACTCTCTGTCAAAACATCTATTACGTCGATAACAGAAAAATACCATTCCTCGTTATGAAAGATGTGACGAATCTTTTTATCTTCAAAAACAGCAATTTTGTTGACTGCCTTCTGAGGAGCCTTCGAATTCTGCATGCGACCTCCTAAAAAAGAAAGATTGTATGCCTGCTATTATTAAAATGAAAGTTAGAAAAAATCACGCGGTGTCACAAAGACACTGGGGAATTTTAGCGGTTCATGCGTTTTAGTGGCCCAAATTGGCCCAGTAAGCCGCAAAGTTGACGAGAAGTTTACGTTGCATCTTTCTCTAGCTGCTGATTATCAAAATGCTCGGAACAGGAGTCGAACCTGCACGGGGTTGCCCCCAGGAGATTTTAAGTCTCCAGTGTCTACCATTCCACCATCCGAGCACTAAAGATAAACTCTTGCTAGAAATAAACGAGCAGGAGTTTATCTTAAAAGCTTTAAAGAATCAAGACCTAACTGAAAAAGTGCTTATCTTCTCCTTCCATATCCATAGAAGGTGCAGGAAAAGGTAGAACCAGTTTTTCTTCGCTTTCTTCACGAAAAAACAACGTCTCGCCTTCTTCTTGGGCAGGCTGAACTGGCTTCTCCTCTGAAAGCTCCTTATACCGGCTAAGCTTCTCAGAAATCAATGTAGGAGGAGGAGGAAGCAGATGAGAAAATAGAGCTGATGTGATCTTAGGTTCTTCTCCTATGGTCTTTTCTGAAGAGGGATCTTCTTCTGAAGAAACAGATCCAGCTTCTGTTTCAGAAGCATTATGCTCTCGATCAGTCCATTCTCTTTTCTCTTCATTGCCTCTGCGGCGGCGATGTCTGCGGCGGTCTCTTTTGCGATCGCCCTTTGGTTCCTGAGTTGTCTCTGACGAGGCTTCTGCATGAGCTTCTTGTCTTTCTTCTTCAACCTTTTCAACAGGAGCTTCTTTCGCTGCCCGCACAGGAGCGTCTCTTCCTCCTCCAATTTTAATATTTCTCTCATGCGCAATGTTCTTTAAAACAACGCGAGTGTCTTTGACTTCAAAGATTTCATAGTCGGTGACAGGGACCAAAAAAGGTTTTGGGCGTTCTTGTCCTCGAAAGAAAAAAGCCTGACCAAAAGAAACCACTTCAACAGCATCAACAAAAAACTCTTCTTGTTGAGATAGTTTACTGCTACGAATGCAGAGTTTATACCCGTCTTTCGGGGAAATTACTGTCTCTATGATAGGTTCACGAGTAAAATTCACGTTTCACTTCCATCGTTAAAATGTTTAGGTAGGAATATGACAGCCATCCAGTATTTCATTACTAAAAGACCTTAATTGGGCTTTAGCTGCAATCCCTTATTTTTCTTGTTTCGCCATATAGAGCATAAGGTCTACTACACGATGCGAGTAGCCCATTTCATTATCATACCAGGCGATTAATTTATAAAATCGACTATTTAAGGCAATTCCGGCTCCCTTATCAAAAATGCAGGAAGCTGTTGCTCCTATAAAATCACTCGACACGACCTCCTCATCACAATACTCTAAAATTCCTTTTAGACTCCCTTGTGATGCTTTATACATCGCATCGCATATTTCTTCATAAGACGTATCCTTAGACAGCCTTACTGTTAAATCTACTACGGAAACGTCCGCAGTAGGAATTCTAAATGCCATGCCTGTGAGTTTGCCTCTCACTTCTGGCAAGCATAGTCCAACGGCTTTGGCAGCCCCTGTAGAAGAAGGAATAATGTTAATACTAGCAGCTCTTCCTCCTCTCCAGTCTTTTTTCGATGGGCCATCTACCGTAGGCTGGGTAGCTGTCATCGAATGCACTGTCGTCATCAAACCTTCTTCAATCCCAAAATTCTCTAAAAGCACCTTTGTTAAAGGAGCTAAGCAGTTTGTTGTACAAGAGGCGTTCGACACAATCACATCTTTAGAAGAATCATACAAAGACTCATTCACACCCATGACAAATGTGGGAACATCTCCCTTGGCCGGCGCTGTAATTAAAACTCTTTTCGCTCCTGCTTCGAGATGCTTTTTAGCATTATCGCGCTCTACAAAATGCCCAGTTGATTCAATTACACAATCGACTTCTAAGGATTGCCAAGGGAGGTTCAAAGGATCTTTCTCGGAATACACACGTATCTTTTTGCCATCCACAATAAGATGAGATTCGTCAGCTTTGATATTTAGCTGGCTTGATCGATGAATAGAATCATATTTAAGAAGATAGGCTAAATTATCAGGAGGAACTAAATCATTAATAGCCACCAAGTCGACTTCTTTAGCATATTTTTCCATGAGCACTCGGCAAACAAGCCTTCCGATCCTTCCAAACCCATTAATGGCTACTTTAATCCGCATTCTCCCTCCGAAAATAACAAGTCTCCCAGATGCTTTACGCTTTCCATTTTAGCTTCACCGATTGCAAAAATCTTATCTATGCATTGCCTCCATTCCATGCGGGCGAGTATCCTTTGCTCCAAGATTAATCGCAACAACAAAATATAGAGCATCTTCTCCTCCCGCATAAAGAAAAAAAGACCGCCCAAAAGAGCGGTCTTTTTCTATACAGAATAGGAGCTATTTCTCAAGCTATTCTGAAAGATACTCAATCAAGCATGTGGAGGCATTATCTCCTACGCGCTGATCTTTGCGAATAATGCGTGTATACCCGCCTTTTCTTTCTGCAAAACGCTTGCCGAGCTCATCAAATAACTTGCCGATCACAATACGATCCGCATTGTAATATTGTTCTTTTGGAGCTCCTTGCTTCACAGCACGCGCTTCTTGAGGAGTCAGCGTATTGTAGCGGATCATAAGATCAGCAATCGCCTTCCTTCTGCTTGCTAGTGTGTTTTTCTTAGCAAGGGTAATTAATCGGTCAGCATGCCTTCGCAACTCTTTCGCTTTTGTAACCGTTGTCTCAATACGCTCATGCTCCACCAAAGATTTTAACATGTTAGCTAAGAGACAGCGTTTATGCGATCCTGTCCGACCAATTTTAAATGTATGTTTTCCATGTCTCATAAAACTTCTGCGCCTGCTTTTTGATTTAAATATTCCTGGATCACTTCTTTCACATTTTCTCTGGTAATTCCCAGTTTTGCGAGATCCATTCCAAGGGAAAGTCCCATCTCTTCAAGTTTAGATTTAATTTCATTGAGAGATTTCTTTCCGAAGTTTCTAAATTTCAGCATTTCCACTTCTGGCATAATCACGAGCTCTGCGATTGTTTCAATGCTAGCTCCTGCCAAGCAATTCGTAGAACGAACTGAAAGTTCGATTTCGTTGATTTTCAACGACAGCTTTTGCATCATTGCATCGCGGTCTGTGTTGATTTCAGATTCGCCTTTATCGAAAGTCAGCGTATGCATTTTCAGCTGATCGAAAATCTGAAAATGGAGCACTCCAATTTGCGTTGCAAATGTCAATGCTTCTTCCGGTTTAACCCGCCCATCTGTCGTCACTTCCAAAATCAATCTGTCGTAATCCGTATCTTGTCCTACTCGAGTATTTTCAACGTAATAATTCACAAGCCTTACAGGAGAAAATGCAGAGTCGATGATGATCTCATCTGCTACTTTATCCAAAATCACATGTCTTTCAGAAGGCACGTACCCTCTTCCAATAGCGACTTTCAGATCCACTTTTCTTGTCATTGGCTTCGTAACGGTGAAAATCTTTAGATCTGGATTGACCACTTCATACTGAGAGTTCCCCGCTAGATCGCGCAAAGTCACCACGTATTGTCCATTTCCTTTTTCAATCATATCTGGCGTAACATCGAGAATACGAGAAACTGTTCTGCACTCTTTGGAACCGATTTCCTCATCGGAAGGCAACTTTCTCAGCAAGGCATTTTTTAAGTTCAAAATGATATGCGTCATGTCTTCAATGACTCCATCGATTGCCATATACTCATGAGGAACGCCTTCGATATGCACAGAAATAATCGCTGGAGCTTCTAGAGCGGCAAGCATAATACGGCGCAATGCATTGCCGATCGTATGTCCGAATCCTCTCTCAAAAGGCTCTGCTATGAATCGAGCATAGTTTTCTTTCTTCTCCGATTCATCCACTTTAATTTTATTTGGCAATTCAAACATGCCATACACTACTGCCATGACTGATACTCCTATAGAATTGATCTTTACCTTCAGGGAACGAGAGAGAACTCGCTACACTCTTCTTCTCTTGCGAGGGCGGCATCCATTATGCGGCACCGGAGTCTTATCTCGGATGATCGTAATCGAAAGCCCCGAACTCTGCAATCCTCGAACAGCAGACTCTCTACCTGCTCCCGGGCCTGACAAATTGACTTCAACTTCTTTCATCCCCATGGCCATCGCTGCATTTGCAGCATCTTGCGCCGCAACGGTTGCTGCATAAGCAGAAGACTTTCTAGAACCGGAAAAATTCACCTTTCCAGCCGAAGCCCATGCAATCACATTTCCCGCTAAGTCGGTAATGGACACAATGGTATTGTTGAACGTTGCTCGGACAAAGACAATTCCGCTCGGCACATTTCGGGCTGTTTTTTTTCTTGCTTTTACAGTCGGTTTTTTTGCTACTTGCTGTTTTTGTGTTTCTTGTTTAGCCAAAGCTCGCACTCCTTAAAATTGATTATTTCTTCTTATTCGCAACTGTTTTTCTCTTACCCTTACGCGTTCTAGAGTTAGATCGTGTGCGCTGTCCACGAACAGGAAGACCTAATCGGTGTCTCATACCACGATAAGAGTGAATACTAATCAAACGCTTAATATTATTTTGTACTTGCCTTCTCAAGTCTCCTTCAACCACATATTCTGATTGAAGAACTGCATTGATTTTTGCAACATCATCTTCCGTTAGATTGTGCGCTCTCATGTTTGGATCAAGTCCGAGTTTTGCAATAATCTCATTCGAAAGTTTTCTACCGACACCATATATATATGTTAGACTGATCTCTAGCCGCTTATTATCAGGGATATCTATCCCAATCACTCTTGGCATGTCTTCTTCCTCTGTTTAAAATCTTTGTCCATCATAGATGACTACAAAATTTACCAAATAATCTGTTAAATTACAAGGCCTTGCTTTAGGAGAGCTCCATTAAAAAATGAATTACCTACCACGCAAACGGCCTTTTTTCATAAATCCTTCATACCGTTTCATCAGCAGATGGGATTCAATCTGCTTACCAGTATCCAGAACAACCCCTACCATGATCAGCAAAGAGGTTCCTCCAAAAAAGTAGGAGATGGTCTGATCTACTCCTAATAAATTACCAATCAAAGTGGGGAGGATAGCTATGAGTGCTAAAAACACAGCCCCTGCAAAGGTAATCCTACTCATCGTGCTTTCTAAAAAATCCTGCGTAGGCTTCCCCTGTCTAACTCCAGGAATAAAAGCCCCATTTTTTTTCATATCCGATGCGATTTGTTCCGGATGGAATTGCGTTGCAGTCCAAAAATATGTAAAAAACAGGATTAACAATACGTAAATTACAGAATACACTCCGCTGCCGGGCGATAAAGAACTCGCCACATTTCCTAACCAAGATCCTCTCCCTAAAAATTGGGCTATTGTCGCAGGAAACATTAGCAAAGAACTTGCAAAAATTACCGGAATAACCCCTGCATAGTTTATCTTTAAAGGAATATAAGCACTTCCACTAGCCTGCGTTTCATGTCTGCCAACAACGCGTCTAGCGTATTGCAAAGGGATTTTCCTCTGGCCTTGGATGATTAAAATCGTTCCTACAACAATGAGAACAAACACACCAGAAAGCACCACTAGCGAAGAAAATGTAAGCTGCCCAGGCTCTTGTGAATCCAAATTCAGCTGGCGCACAATTGTTCCCAAAGTACGCGGCAAAGAAGAAAGAATGCCTATCGTAATAATCAGGCTAATTCCATTGCCAACTCCTCTTTCAGAAATCTGTTCGCCAAGCCACATCAAAAGCACCGTTCCCGCCGTCATCGTGCACATGACAACAATGAAAAACAAAACAGGCACTCCAAACATCTGTTTCTCTATCAGTCCAGACACAATAATGCCAGGATTCGAACTATTGAGTTGCACTGCATATTTCGCATAAAGCCCAGCTTGGAAAAACGCAAGACCTACAGTCAAGAAACGAATCCATTTGCTAAGCTTGCGTTTACCCGCTTCTTGATTCTCTTTAATTTCTCTTTGAAGCGAAGGGACCAATGCCATGACCAGCTGCATAATGATGGAAGAAGAGATATACGGCATTACACCTAAAGCAAAGACTGTCATCTGAGCAAAAGCTCCTCCAGAAAATACATCCATTAACTGGAATAGATTCTGGCTGCCTCCTGTCACACTGCGAAACAACTCAATCGCAACTGCACCGTTAATGCCAGGAACAGGAACGTAAGCTCCAATCCTGCAGATGGCCAGCACGAGCAAGGTGAATACAATCTTCGCGCGCAATTCAGGTATCGAAAAAACTCTTTTAATTCCTTCTATCATGCTTCGCTTCCGTTATGTGTTGCCTGGCAACGATCCCCGATCTGGAGTTTATTCTGCTCCTACGACTTGAAAAGCAATTCCGCTTTTCTGCAGCTTCTCTTGTGCTTCTAGAGAAATTGAATGCGCTTCAATGCGCACTTTTTTTGTAAGATCTCCTAGAGCAAGGATTTTTAGCCCGCCAGTATACCTAGGTGTCACCACTTTTTTGTCTAAAAGAGTTTCAAAACTTACTGTTTCGCCATCTTGGAACAACCGATCGATATCCCGTAGATTCAAAGTGAATACACGAGAACGAAAACGGCCGTTAGTAAAACCTCGGCAAGGAACACGTCGATACAAAGGCAACTGACCACCTTCTCTTCCATATCTACGCTTATATCCAGAACGCGACTTATCTCCTTTAGATCCTCGACAACAGGTTTTTCCCCGGCGAGAACCGTTTCCTCGGCCCACTCTTTGTACTTTTTTTGCAGGCCTGTGTGTATTTTGCAATGTGGACAATGTAAGCATTTCTAGACCTCTTTTCCTCGTTTTTGCATTGTCTGCTGTCTATTCTTTAAAGAAGAAAGAGCACAAAGGGTGGCTCTAACTTGGTTGAGAGGATTATTGGACCCAAAGCTTTTGGCTACCACGTCTTTTACTCCTCCCAGTTCTAGGACAGAACGGACCTTAGATCCTGCAATCACGCCGGTTCCTTCCGGTGCTGGTCTAAGTAAGACCCTTGCACCATCCCATTCTACCACAACTTCATGCGGGATCGTTGTGCCTTCCATTTCAAATGTAACAACATTTTTCTTCGCAGCTTCCGTGCCTTTGCGAATCGCATCAGAGACCTCATTGGCCTTTGCAAATCCAAAACCAATCCTTCCTTGGCCATCTCCAACCAGGATCAGGGCTGAAAAACTAAACTTTCTTCCCCCTTTGACCACTTTAGAACAGCGGTTGATGTAAAGGACTTTCTCCTCAAACTCTGTATCGAAATCTTCTACTCTATGAAACGCTTTTTTTTGCTTCATTTTACCTCTTCTCGTCCCTAAAATTGTAGTCCAGCTTCTCGCACTGCATTTGCAATCTCAGCTAGAAGTCCATGATACTTATATCGACCTCGATCAAATACAAAACATCCAATGTTTTGTTTTTTTGCAGCTTCTGCAATTTTTTGACCCATCACTTTGGCGGCTTCTTTCGATTTCTTCCCGAGATTCAAAGCTTTCATCTCGTCAGAAAGCGTGCTGATGCTAAACAACGTTTTTGAACTTTCGTCATCGATGATTTGCACAGACAAATGACAATTGGACTTAAAGACGCTCATGCGGGGTTTTTCAGCACATCCTCGCACTTTTTTTCTTACCCGTAAACTACGTCGCGCACGCTGTACATTGCGTTCTCTTAATCTATTTTCCATAATTTACCCTGTTTTACCTTTTGCAGCTTTTCCTGCTTTCTTACGCACGTATTCATTCTCGTAACGGATCCCCTTTCCCTTGTAAGGTTCTGGAGGTTTTTTCGCCCGCACCGCTGCAGCAAATTGTCCTACAGCATGCTTGTCAGCTCCCGTAATAATAATGAGCGTGCTCTTATCGACTGCGACTTGCACAGTCTTAGGTATTTCCATTTTTGTAGGATGAGAAAACCCAAGCTGCAGATCTAATACTTGTCCTTGCACTGCAGCACGATATCCAACCCCGATTAACGACAATTTTTTCTCAAAACCTTTGCTAACACCGAGGATCATACCAGATACTAAAGAACGATACAAACCGTGCATAGATCGAGGGAGCATTTTGCTCTCATCAAGATCCACATACAGCATAGACTCTTCCACTCTCACTGAAATCCCATCTTGGAGCGAACGAGAGAGCGTTCCCTTAGGGCCTTTCACATCCACAACTCCATTCGCATATTTTACTTCTACTCCCTTAGGGATGAGAATAGGAGTTTTTCCCAATCGTGACATTGCTCTTACCTCAATTACCGTTTACCAAATAAAACAAAGCAGCTCGCCGCCGACCTTTTCCTTGCGGGCTGTCTCTCCATCTAAAACTCCTTTAGATGTCGACAATATCACGACGCCCATGCCTCCATCGATTTTTGGAATGCTGCGATATCCAACATAGCGTCGAAGGCTAGGAGAAGAAATCCTCTTCAGTCCAGAAATCAAAGCCTCTCTTCCTTCTGCGTACTTGAGGAAAACTCGCATTTTGTGCTGCTCATCATTGACTAAATAATTTTCAACCAAACCCATGTTCTGAAGGATTTTTACAATATTCAACTTCATTTCACTAGATCTGAGATCAACATATCTATGCTTTGCCGTGATCGCATTTCTTATTCTCGTCAACAAATCTGCAATCGGATCGCTCATTGTCATTTTTGCTACCTCTTCCTGTTAGCTCATTGATTTAAAAGGGAATCCGAGCAAACTGAGTAGCTCTACACACTCTTTATCTGTCTGAGCCGTGGTGACAAATGTCACGTGCATCCCTTGTGTTCTCTTAATTTCATCTAAATTGAGTTCCGGAAATATAATCTGCTCTTGTAGTCCAAGAGTGTAATTTCCCTTTCCGTCGCATTTCTCCGGAAAACCTCTAAAGTCGCGCACCCGAGGAGCTACGATATTGCAAAACCGATCTAAAAAATCGTACATGCGCTTTCTTCGCAAAGTAACTTTTATGCCGATAGGTTGCCCTTCGCGCAACTTAAAGTTAGAAATCGCTTTCTTAGCTTTTGTAATAATCGGCTTCTGACCTGATAGAGCCGTCATCTCCTTAACACAGTCCTGAATTGCGTTCTTATCTTTAGAAGCCTCGGCAATCCCCATGCTGATTACAATTTTTTTCAACGCGGGAATTTGCATCGGATTCTGATAGTTAAACTTATCCTGGAGCTGCTTTTTTACTTCTTTGTGGTATTTTTGTATAATCCGAGACATGGTTTACGCCTATGAGTTTTTCTTAATCTGCCGATGGATAACTTCTTTTTGTCCTTCGAGGTAAAAAAGCTCTTTATTTCCATCTTTCATTCTTACCTTCAGTTTAACAGGCGTTCCTTCCGCACCGCACAAACTGACATTGGAAACGTGAATGGGCACTTCCATTTCGATGATATCGCCAGGTCCTTTATCCGCGCGTCTCTTGACGTGCTTTTTACGGATGTTGACGCCTTGGATCACAACACGATCCTCATGACGTCGGAGCACTTCTCCCACTTTTCCCTTGTCATTTCCAGAGATTACGACGACCTTATCGCCTTTTTTAATCCACTTGCTCATGTTTCGCATTTCTCCTAAATAACTTCCGGTGCTAATGAACTAATTTTTACAAACCCGCACTCGCGAACTTCTCGAGCCACAGGGCCGAAAATACGCGTTCCTTTTGGGTTGTCTTTGTCATCTATGATCACACAACTGTTATCATAGAATCGCAGTAACGAACCATCGGCTCTTCTAATATATTGCTTTGTCCGCACGATGACTGCGCGCACTACATCGCCTTTCTTGACACTGCCTTTAGGATCCGCTTCTTTGACGGAACAAATGATCACGTCGCCCACAGCTGCATATCGTCTCTTGGAACCCTTGAGAACTTTAAAGCACTTCACGCGCTTAGCCCCTGTGTTATCCGCAACCTCCAGATTACTTTCTTGTTGAATCATGGTTCACTCTCTACATGTCTTAATAATATTAACCCAAGACTTCCACTACTCGCCATCTTTTCAACTTAGAAAGAGGCCTTGTCTCTTCGATTCTGACTCGCTGTCCCTCTGGAATCTCTTTGCTATTTTCAGCATGAGCATAGTACTTCTTTGCGCGAGTAATAACTTTCTCAAAGTGTGGGTGTTTAATCGTTCTCTCTACCCGCACAGTAATCGTCTTTTGCATTTTATTAGAGACGACAACCCCTTCTCTTGTTTTTCTGGCGGCTTTGCTCTTTTTCGCTTCTTGCATAGTATCCTCTTTAACTTAACCTTTCGCCTTTTTCTCTCAGGACAGTCAGAACTCTAGCTCTGTCTTTTTTGAGCAATCTCGCTACATGAGGTTGTTCTACCTTGCGTGTAACTGTACGCTCGTTTTTGAGTTTGAAGAGCTCCTTAGAAAGATCCAGGTAAGCTGCCTTTAATTCTTCTACAGATTGATCTCGATAATTTTTTGCAGTTGTCATTTCTCTTCCTCTTTTAGACTCGTTCTACTCTTTCTACAAACCGGGTCTTAATTGGCAGTTTCGCAGCTGCTCTTCTCAAAGCATCCTGAGCGACTTCTTTTGGCACATTCGCCACTTCAAATAAGACACGACCTGGTTTTACAACCGCCACCCAATGATCTGGAGCGCCTTTTCCTTTACCCATTCGGGTTTCTGCAGGCTTCTTGCTCACAGACTTATCTGGGAAAATACGAATCCACACCTTACCACGCCTGTTAAAAAAGCGATTGATCGCCACACGGCAAGCTTCGATTTGGTGCTGTGTAATCCTTCCTCTCTCTAGTGCTTGCATGCCAAACTCACCAAAATCGATAAATTGAGCTGCTTTGCTTAGGCCAGCCATGTGACCTTTTTGCATTTTTCTATATTTCGTTCGAACAGGCATCAATGCCATATGCTTTAGCCTCCCACCACTGGTCTACTTACGACTTCTTCACCGCGATTAATCCAAACCTTTACACCTATGGAACCATAAGTGGTCTCTGCACGGCCCATTGCATAGTCAATATCTGCGCGCAATGTTTGCAGAGGGATTCTACCTTCTTTATACCATTCTGTTCTAGCAATTTCAGCGCCGCCGATTCTACCAGAAATCTGAACTTTGATGCCAGCCGCGCCTGCATCCATAGAAGCCTGCATTGCTTTTTTCATAACGCGTCTGAAAGGAATTCGTCTTTCGAGCTGCTTCGCAATCCCATCCGCTACAAGTTTCGCATCCAAGTCTGGTCTCTTAATTTCTTCTACTTCAATCCAAACTTCTTTACCGGTAAGGTTTCGGAGCTCATTTTTAAGGATATCAATTTCAGCACCTTTTTTCCCGATCACAAGTCCTGGACGAGCCGTGTGGATTGTCACCTCGACTTTCCCACTCATTCTTTTGATTGCCAAGTGAGAAGTCCCTACACAGCAAGGCTTTACAAGCAGAAAATCTCTGATTGTCTTATCTTCACCAATTTGGTTGCCAAACTCTTGTTTATTTGCATACCAAACAGATCTCCACTTCTTATTTCTAACTAAGCGAAAACCAATTGGAGATGTTTTCTGTCCCATTCGTTCTCCTACACCTTTATTTTGCTGCTATAACTATTGTAAAGTGGCTTGTTCTCTTCATCACAGGCACCCTGCCACCTTTGTTTTTTCCTTTCGCTCTTTTCAAGACAGGGCCCGCGTCTACACGAACTTCCTGAACAAAAAGATCTCTGCGTTGCAACTCTAGCTGCGTTTCAGCATTAGCAACCGCGCTATCCAGCGTTTTATTTAAAAGCTTTCCAGCTTTTAACTGAGATGCCATAAGCTGAAGACTCGCCTCCTCTACAGCAAGCCCGCGGATTAAATCTGCCGCCAGACGTGCTTTTCTCGGAGGGATTCTAACATACTTGGTTATTGATCTTGCCGTTTCCATAATTTTTTATCCTCGTGTTATCATGCTGAAATCAAGAACCAGATGACTCAGCTACTTTCTTCGAGCCATGTCCTTTAAAGACCCTTGTAGGAGAAAACTCGCCTAATCGGTGGCCCACCATGTTCTCAGACACAAACACGGAAATAAATTTTTTTCCGTTATACACATCAAACGTGTGACCCACCATTTCTGGAAGAATCATTGACCGTCTAGACCATGTCTTTATAGTCTTTTTTAACTGCGTTTGATTTAACTTGTTTACTTTCTCGAGTAAATGATGGTCTACAAACGGACCCTTTCTCAATGATCTACCCATATATTCCTCTATTTCCTACGGTCCTTAACAATCCATTTATTAGTTTTGCTCTTAGATCGAGTCTTGAACCCTTTTGTATACTGAGCCCAAGGAGTCTGCGGCAGGTATCCATTATGCTTACCTTCACCACCTCCATGAGGGTGATCTACCGGGTTCATCGCAGTACCACGCACTGTAGGCCTAACTCCTCTCCAGCGCATTCTTCCCGCCTTTCCTTCAACTCGGAGATTCCATTCCGGATTCGAAAGCGTCCCAAAAGTCGCCTTGCAGTTTTCATTAATCATCCGGATTTCCCCTGATGGCATTTTAATTGTAGCATACCCGCCACTACGCGCCATAAGCTGCGCAGAAAGGCCAGCAGATCGAACTAACTTACCACCTCTTCCAGGAACTAATTCAATATTATGGATAAAAGAACCCAAAGGCATACTCTTTAATTGCATACAGCATCCAACTTCAAAAGGAGCTTCTGCACCGGAAAACACCTCATCACCTCTCTTGAGTCCCTGAGGAGCCAAAATATAACGCTTTTCACCATCTGCATAGTGCAATAAGGCAATATAAGCAGAACGGTTAGGATCATACTCAATAGAAGCCACGCGAGCTGGCACACTTTCCTTATCTCTTTTAAAGTCCACAAGACGATAGAACCGCTTATGTCCACTTCCTTTATGGCGGCATGTCACACGCCCATGGTGGTTGCGGCCATTGGTAGCCACTTTTTTTACGAGCAAAGATTTTTCAGGATCAGGCTTCCCTCTGCGAGAAGAACCCAAACCTCGAGTTAATTCCTCTGTACTGTTGAGAACTAAATGTCTTTGGCTTGCTGTTACGGGACGAAATTTTTTTGTCATAATCTCACATCACCCTTCTCTTAAACGTTCTCTTCAATCGCATCGCCAGGCTCTAAAGTTACAATGGCCTTTTTGAAAGCCGCTGTAAAACCGATTCTTCCGCGCATTCTTTTTTCTTTCTGCTTTACCTGGATTGTATTCACCGCCGCTACTCGGATTCTCTTCTCCGCATAAATCTCTTCAATTGCCTGAGCTATCTCTGTTTTATTAGCTCGCTTATCTACGATAAAAACATACTTAGGAGATTGGCATTTCTTAACAGAAGGGTTTTTTTCGCTTGTTTTTAACTGTTCCAAGACTTTTGCTTTTTCTGTTACATGACGATTTTTAATCACGTCATAAGGACTTTTCTTATGCATTTTTACCTCCAAGAAGGATGAGGAACTGATCTAAAGCCGAGTCTAAAATGACCACATCTTGATGCAAAGCAAGATCATATCCATTGACATTAGGAACAAGTCCAAAAGAAAGCTTAGGAACATTTCTCAGACTTTTTTCAATAACTTCATGATCTAATTGCACATTCGCAGCAATCAAGTCCTCTCCAAGAAACAAAACTTTTTTACCGGATAAGTTGCGACTCTTCAGAAACTGAACGAACGCTCGAGTTTTTGGCTGAGTTAATTCAGAACAACTAAGGATATGCAAATTCTGCTCTTGCATTTTTTGCGACAGCAAATACCGGATCGCTGCACGCTTTTCTTTTTTGTTAATTCTTACATGCTGATCAAACTTAGGCTTGGGTCCAAACACTCTTCCCCCGCCTTTATATTGAGGAGCTCCCAAATATCCCTGACGAGCTCTACCCGTACCTTTCTGAGGATGTGGTTTTTGTCCAGAGTGCGATACTTCAGCTCGACTCTTTGTATTTGCAGACCATTGCCTTTGATTCGCTCTCATCGCGATCAAATAATCTTTGATCATTTGCGGATTTGCTTTAGCCTCTAAGAGACGATCATCAACATCAACCTGCCCGATCTCAGCTCCGCTTAAGTTGTATTTTTTAAGAATTGCCACAGTTCACACCTCAGTTACTTTTTCGCTTTCTTAGAAAGCTTTTTCTTCGCTTTCGCTACATATACTACAGATTCTCTAGACCCAGGAACAGCCCCCTGCACAAGAATCAACTGCTTTTCTTCATCGATTTTTACAATTTTCAAACTTTGGACAGTCACGCGCTCACCACCCATACGACCCGACTTTTTCTGTCCAGGCAAACACCTGCCAGGAGAGCTTCTCATACCAGTAGAGCCCCCATGCCGATGAAATCCAGAACCATGAGCCGCAGGCCCTCCCGCAAAATTATGCCGCTTGATCACACCCTGATGCCCCTTCCCTTTGGAAACAGCTGTCACATCAACAAAAGCAGCTTCTGCAAAATAAGAAACCCCAACTTCTTGCCCCTCAGAAAACTCACCTGAGCTCGACACTCGAGATTCTTTTAAAAGCCGTCTTGGATCTAAATTCTTTTTTGCGAACGCCTCTCTTTGAGGCTTAGGAATATTTTTTCGCTTTGAAGCAGAAACAGGAAAAGCCGCCAATTGCACAGCTTCATATCCATCTGATTCTTTGTTTTTCACCTTCGCGACCACATTCGGTTCCGCATGTATCACTGTGCAAACTACGACGTTTCCATTCTCGTCGAAAATCTGCATCATTCCTTTCTTTCTTCCCATTAACGTTAGGCTCATATACTACCTTTCCAACTGAGTTTCGCTTTTTTAGACTTTCTCATTCTTTTTGATCTAGCAAAGAACGGGGACTTGAAACGGCAAGCCACCTATGGTTGAGCTGCATTTTTTTATAAAATGCCCTATCAAAAGGCTAAAGCGAAGAGGCTATCAAACTACTTGATTTTTACACAATCAAAAATTGCGTGCGAACGCGTTTGACGCTTGTTCTTTGCGTGAATTTTACTCAAAACACATCTATCAATCAACTGTTTTTTCCAACCCTTGAAAGATGCAAACATTTTCTTTTTTCGATACCTGAATCTTACAGTCTCGAAAAATCATTCTTTTAGACACAGCGCTATCGCACACAGCTCCTTTTTGCAACTTGGCCATATGCAAAATTTTTTTCAAAGAAGTCCCTTTAACAACTTCATATACTCCCGGATGCCGGACTGCTCCCAAAATCTCAACAGACACTAAACCAGTCCGCCTACCCAAACACTCAGAAACCTTTTCTCTCGCCGCTTCTTTAGCATAAATAGACTCTGCCACAAGCAAAAGAAGAGCACACCCAAACACCGCCACAACAAGACATTCACGATAAAGAAGCTTCCGAGAACTCACAAATAACCCTCTTCGCACTCTTTTCCATGCGCGCTCCCCATAAGGAAATCACGCAAACTACAACACAAAGAAACCGAAACACTAATTCCAGCAAACACTGTCGCCGGAACAACAAAAGCAGAAGAGGCCGTTAGAACCCCTACTACAGAAAAAACCCTCCAAGCAACAGAGGCAACAGAAGCTACAACCTCAAACAGAGAACTTATTTTGTGCTCTTTTTGGTGCTGCAAGGAAATCGCTCCGCCTGGAATCTCCTCTTCTTTTTTTGCTAGCTGCTTTCCGTGACATGCAATCTGAAAACAATTAGAGACAATAGAGACTAGATGCCCGCACACAAAAAAACCCGACACGAAAGCTCCGGCAGAAATCCAGCAAACTCTCTTCATCCAGCCAGCCAATTCAGCCCCAAGAGACAAACAACTCGCCACCTCACCCAGAAACCGCAGCCACACTTTTTGCGCCTTAACATTGGCTAAATTTAAATGAAGGGAGCGAGACTCAGGGTTCCATAACTCCAAAAAACGAAACCCAAGATTGCCCACGCTGAAAGCAAAACCGCCTCCCCACAACAAACCCTCCCCTGGAAATAAAGAACCTTTTGCACAACATTGCGACAAGATCACCCCACAATCTCTTAAGTAAAATTACAGCAAAGAAGCACCTTGAAATTCTCTATGCTCGCTCAACGCCATTTTCTCATAAAAATGCGCAGCAATCTTGCAGACAAGCCATACAGAAGAGCAAAGCAACCCCGCTACAGGCAAAATAGCAGCCGCACCAGCCCCTACTGTTACGCACAACCCAATACCAGCTAGAATCGATCCAACAATCGAAGCTACACACTTCGCTATACGAATCATCGACAGGCGACTATCTCTTTGAATTCTTACATTTTTTTCCTGGGAATTAGAAAGAGACCTATCTCCGATATTCTCTTGAACACGTCGACACTCCGACATCAACTCTTTCCCTTCAAGAGCAATATTCGATGCATGAAAAACACCGCTCACTACAGGAGCAGACTTCCCTAAATCAAGAACCTCTAGAGAATGCAAATTCCCCGCCGCATCAGCGACAGCATTCACACAAGACAACCCACTCTCAAGAACACTTCCCACTCCAGGGTTAGTTCCTACAGCCTGCGAAGAAGCTTGACTCTCTCTCCATTCGCACAGAGTTTTGACCAACCTACCAACCGCTGAGCAAAGATAAGGAAGATCCAACACGGCCGCTGTCGCATCCGTTATTTTACGCAATCTCCCGACTGCTTCTCCAGAAAAAGCCTTAGCCAGTTGCATAAACCACTGCGTAGCATAATTAACAACCTTCACCGCATCTCCAAGCCCACCCGCAGTCGACAAATGCTCAACAACATGATGCCCCAATCTTTTCGCATTAGATCTTGCATCCTCTACAAAAGAACCCTCTTCAACAGCAGAAACTTTCGTTATCATTGTTCCATTCCTTAAAAAAAAGAGAAGAGGCTCGAAGCTCTCTTCTCTTGTATTCACCTTACACTACAGCCTTCGGCATCTTATCTTCTGCCGGGTTTAGCTTTTCAAAGAAACGCGCACCAAATGTCGTACCAAGTCCTGAAGTCAGAAGAGCAGTGAAGCCCCACACAGGAACTGTCAAAGCTCCAGAAAATGACGCCAGACCCAAAGCTCCCACAAGTGCATAAGAAACACATTTCACAACCTTCAAAGCACTTAAGAACATCTGATTTTTCTTCCACTCAACTTGATTTGGAGCGCTCGTCTCTTGATGATAGACGCCAACTGCTTTTGACACTTCGTCAACAGCTCCCTTTCCAGCTCCATACAAAGTAGCTGCACTATTAACAATCGCTGCCTTACGCATCAAGCAAGAAGGAATTGGAGTAAATTTCGATGTAAGCTCCAATCCATCGTAAGCGGAATTTACAATACCACTTACTTCAGAGCCCAGCTTGGCTGCAGAAGAAACACTAGGCTGCGCCCACATAGACCGAAAACCCGCAAATAATTTATTGCATTTCGCTGGAAGCTCAGCTACGCTAAGAAAATTTTTCACGTCTTTTGCTGCGCCGCTCGCCGACTGTAACGCTTCCATGGAAGGACTCTTTAAACTAGCAGGAGAAATCTGCGATACCGCATGCCGTACCCAAAACACTCCGTATCCGAATGCTTTTGCAAGGTCTTTAACAAAAGATGATTCTGCGCAACTGCGAGCAAAAACACCCCAAAGAGATGGCGCTCCTTTATTATTCAGAGGTTTTGAATCTGTTACAGACATTGAACTTACGCTTGAAACAGCTAGAGTAGACATGAACTTCTCCTTATAAATTTATGATTGCTTTAAGAACTCTTAATCATAAATTAACAAAGATTTTAAGTAAAGGAATATGGAAGAAAAGCGGTTATAAAAAATTTAATTCGCAAATAAAATAATTATTCCACGATTAAAGAAAAAGATTTGCGCAAACCTTTTAGAAAATCAGCCGACGGCATTGCTTTTTTCCCTTCCAACTGAACCTCTAGACAATTGAGAACCCCCTCTCCGCAACCGATTGACAAGATTCCCTCTTGAGACAAAACTCGTCCAGGAGCTTCCTTTCGACCCAAATCCGGCAAGGAAGATAAAATTTTAAGACGTTTTACCTCCTCTCCAATACGCACCCTACACCATGCGCCAGGAGACGGGGAGAGCGCTCGTACAAAATGATGCAGCTCCAAAGCCCCCTTCGTCCAATCCAGCCCCGTTTCTTCCGGTAAGATTTTCGCAGCAAAAGAAACCTCTTTTCCATCCTGCGGCACCTTATTCTGATAATACACATCAAAATCAGAAAGGACTCGATCTAGAGCTCGAAAAGAAGCCTGCAATAAAGCCTCTTCCAGAAGGCCACAATTCATACTTAAGGGAATCGAAACCTTCTCCTGCACAAGAATATCTCCAGCATCCATCTGCAAGACCATGTCCATGATTGTCACGCCAGACTCTACATCCCCATTCATTAAACAGCGCTGCATAGGAGCTGCACCTCGATATTTAGGAAGAAGACTTGCATGGATATTAATGCAAGCCTTCGAAGGAACAGACAGCAAATTTGTCTTTATGATTTCCCCGTAAGCCACAACTAAAAACAAATCTGGCTTCAAACGGCGCATCTCTTCACAAAACGGCTCCGTCGAAGCTTTCTCTGGTTGATAAATTGGAATATTCGGACTGATCTTTTGAGCCATCTCTTTAACCGGAGGCGCCTTACAGAGCTGCATCCGGCCCTGAGGCCGATCCGGACGGGTGACAATTGCTGTCACCTCACAATTTTTCTGCAGAAGAAACTGGAGAATACGCGCCGCAAATCCAGAAGTGCCAAAAAAAACAATCTTCATAAAAAAAGAAACTACGCCTTTTCTTCCAAAAGCTCTTCCAACTCTTCCAATTCATCTTCTTGCTGAGAAGAAGGAGCTCCCTGAAATCCAATCAAGCCTCTCTTCGAATTACGGCAAAAATCAATCCAGTGACGCACATGCGGATCGGAAGGGATCTCATTTTCCATCCTCTCGATAGCTTCTGCAAGACGCAACCCCGATCGATAGGTAAGCTTAAACGCCTGGGTCAAAGACCGTCTAGCTTCATAAGGAAATCCGTGCCTCTTAAGCCCTATCATATTCAAACCTCCCAGCTTATAGGGAGAGCCCGCTCCAATCGTATACGGAGGAACATCATGCGTAATCCGACTAAAACCACCGACCATCGCATTGCGTCCTATACGAGAAAACTGATGCACAGGAGTCATTCCTCCAATAATCGCAAAATCTTCTACTACAACATGGCCTGCCAACATTGCATTGTTCGCCATAATGACGCGATTGCCAACTTCGCAATTGTGTGCGACATGGCAATACGCCATGATCAAGCATTGGTCTCCAATTTTTACAATCGACCCTTCCTGACACGAAGAATTAATCGTAGTAAACTCTCGAATCTCACAATTTTTCCCGATCACGACATAGGTTTTTTCACCTTGAAATTTTAAGTCTTGCGTTTTCGTCCCAATGCTAACAGAAGGCCAAATCACAGTACCTTCACCAATGGTTGTGTTTCCATCAATGTATGCAAACGATTTAATCACAACATTGTCTTCTAAAGTCACCGTGCTTTTTATAACAGCATACGCTTCGATTGTGACATTATTCCCAATTTTAGCGCCCGGCTCGACAACTGCAGTAGGATGAATATTAGACATGTGAATCCAATTTTTTGAATTTTCTAAACTGTTTTTTGGCTTTACAGCTGATCTTTTGAAACCAGGGCAAAACTGATTTCCGCTTCTACAGTAAGCTGATCATTGACCAAAGCCTTGGCTATAATTCGTCCACCTTTATTGCTAAAGTGAACACCCGAAGCATGAAGAACCAGGACATCTCCAGGAACTACAGGCCTGCGGAACTTGGCATTATTAATATTTAAAAGGACAGCAATCTTCTCTCCATATCCTTTTTGATGGACTAGTATGCCACCCGTCTGAGCAAGAGCTTCCAAAATAAGAACTCCCGGCATAATCGGCACACCTGGGAAATGTCCCTGAAAAAACTGCTCATTAACAGTAACGTTTTTTTGTCCAATAATCACATTTTCTTCCAAATTGAGATAAGTGATCTTGTCTACCAATAAAAAAGGGTATCTATGAGGCAAGATTTTCGCAATCTCCTTAATCCCTAGAACAACAGCAGGATGACTAGATGCTTCTACAGACATCACGCATTCTCCCTAGTAAAATGATTTAGCAACTCTTTTGCAAAGGCATTATTCGAGAAATGCCCTGACCGCACGGCGATGAGATGAGCCACAAACGGAACCCCCATCAAGAACAAATCTCCTACCATATCCAAGACTTTATGGCGAACCATTTCATCAGCAAAACGCAGTCCGCCTTCATTTAACACACGGTCTTCTTTAATAATCACCGCATTTTCTAGACTCCCCCCTCTAAAAAGACCCTTTTCGATTAACGGGGCGATCTCTTCATAGACAGAAAAAGTGCGGCACGGAGCTATTTCCCTTTTAAACACTTCCGGAGAAAGAGTAGTAGAGTAAAATTGGGACTTAATAAATTGAGATTGCGGATAGTGCAATGTATAACTAATCCGAAACTCTGCAGCAGGCAGAGCAACTACATGGATTTCATCTTTTGACCAAAACACGGGAGACTGCAAAGAATAAACAGTCTTTCTCTCTTCCTGGACTTCAACCCCTGCCTCTTCTATCATCTCAACAAAGGCAAGAGAACTTCCATCAAAAACAGGAACTTCAGGTCCCGTAAGTTGAATGATCACATTATCAATTTGGTACGCTGCTAATGCCGCTAGCAAATGCTCTACCATCTGCACAGAAATTCCATCCCTTCCTATGATAGTACAGCGCGGAGTTCCTTGTACATTCTCGAGATTTGCCGGCAATATCGGAGCTCCAGGAAGATCAAGCCTTTGGAATACAATCCCCGACCGCTCTTCAGCAGGCAGAAGACGAACAATCGACCCAACCCCACTAAACAACCCCTTCCCTTCACGCACAACCTCTTTCTGAATTGTACGCGCAGATCTCGTTAGAGACGGAATGCGATCACATTGCGGCAAAGCTACTTCACAAGGAAAAGACAAAAGATACCTCTTACGTAATAACTCTTATTGATAATTGCAATTTTCATTGCTAAAAAGGTATCTTAATGAGAAATTTCGATCAAGCCTTAATTCCCAACCGCCGCATCTGCGGCACCCGGCAAGCAAGGAAAAAGAACAGAAAACTTATCCCCAGAATAGGAACATTCCCCCAAAAAGAAAATAAAGTTTTATATTGATACGAATGCCATCGAACTCTGAGAGAGCCACTCTCCTCCTCCGGTAAACTATCCACTACAAAACCCAAGCTGTCTACAAGACAAGTCACTCCCGTGTTGCAACAGCGCAACAAGGGGACCCCATTTTCTACCGCCCGAACCCTTCCATGAGTGAAATGCTGCTTGGCCAGCCTAGACCGAGGATACCAAGCATCATTAGACAGGTTAGCAAATAAACAAGCGCCACTTTGCCTTGCCTCTCGCAGAACAGAAGGGAACAATTCCTCATAGCAAATAGAAGGCGCAATCTTAAGCCCTTCATGAAAAACAACAGCAGATTGACCCGGAGAAAAAAATTCTTGCAACCCATACATTTTCGCTAACCCAGAAAGAAAACCCCAAGGAAGATACTCGGCAAGCGGCAACAAAACTCTTTTATCATAGCGAACAATACAATCGGTTTTAGAAGAAAAAAGAAACGCGGAGTTGAAATTTTTTTCACCTTGAGAGTCTCGATAATCCAGTCCAATTAAAAGAGGCGTTTGTAAACAATGCGCAGCAAGGGCGCAGATAAAGGCATTTGACACAAAGATTTTAGATTCCCCTCGAGAATCCAAACGAGCTTCCGCATAAGGAGCCTCAAAGGGCGGTAACGAGCGATATACGACATCTCCCCAAGTTTTGTAAAACAACGAGATCACTTGTTGCCTTGGATAGATACAAAGATCAAACCCGAAAGGAACAGCTGTTTCCGGCAATACAATCAAAGAGACAGCCTCTTCTTTTACCTTTTTAAATTCTTTTAAGATCCTCTCCCACTGCTCTAAAGGAGCAATAAAATCCTGAAATCTTCCTTGCATTGGATATTTCTGCGAAGGCACCAATCCTGGCTGAACCAATAAAGCAGAATCCCAAGAACTTTTTTCTTGCAGTCCATGATGATATGCAATCTGGACCCATCCAAATAGATAGGGCAAAAAAACCATCGCCACCCAAAAGACACCTTTGCGAATATCACCGAGACAGCGCAGCCAGTCCAACCCAATAGCATTCGTAAATACCACCCAAAAAGAGAGTCCTAAAACTCCCCAAAGAGAAGCCATCTGCAAAGAATAAGGACTTGCCGAAAGAGAGATCCCCACCAGATTAAACGCGAAACCGCAGAAAAAATAAAATCGGCTCCACTCAAGCAAAGTCCACAATCCCGCACAGCCAAGCGCCCATAACCATGTCTTTGTCGAGACACGGTATAACAACCAAGTCAAAATCGCAAACTGCACCCCCAAAATAAGGGAGAGCAAGCAATACACAGCGATAATATAATATCCTTGAAACTCTATCGATAGAAGCCAAGACAGCTGCACCATCTGAACACAAACAAACCACCCTCCAGCAACCCATAAGCGACGCCGAAAAGGATCTGAATCTAACGCCTTCCACAATAGCGCATAGCCGATAGCTGCAGCTCCATAGCTCATCCAGCTAACCCAAGCAGGCTGGCCAAAAGCGACAAGAATAAAACTACAGATTATGAATAAATACTTTTTAAGCTTCCGCGCCCTTTCCTGCATGCACTCCTTTCTGCTTTCCCCCACTGCCAAACGCCAAAAGAAGTAATAGGCCACCAAAAATACCTACATTCTTTAAGAGCGCAATCATTTCATCGCCTCTTTTCTCTCCGGATTCCGTCCAAAAGTGGTGAGCCAAAAAAGTAGCAGGAACCAAAAAGACAATCAAAAGAAAAGCTCCCAATCTCACCTTCCATCCCATGATTAGCAACAATGACCCGAGCACTTTACAAGCAACCGCAACCATAAGAAAAAGAGGAACCCATGGCAACAACTCCATGACTACCGAAGAAACCATCGGCTGGTTTTGGTATATGCTTAGCAAATTGGAGAACAGAGAATACGTATATTGCTCCATCATATGCCAGTTTAAAATTTCCTGGATTGACGATAGTAAAAAAATCAAACTAATACAAACCCTTCCTAAGAAAGCAATAAAACCCTGAAACATCTTCCCCCCTTACGCATCTATTTAACTGCAAAATGCCATATAAAACAAAAAAACACAAAACAAAATCAGAAGAAACAGATTGACAGTTATAAGTTTTTGAATAAAATATTACAAATTCAATCTATTACTCAGGGTTTATGAGTCGAAAATTTCGCGACTTTCATCTTCTAGAAATCTTTCGCGAGTATGCAAAGCAAACTACCCCCCTCGACTTATTCTTAAGAAATTATTTTAAACTCCACCACTCCATTGGAGCTCAGGATCGCAAATTTCTCTCTGAGACGATTTATGGTATGATCCGATGGCAAGGGCTGCTCGATTATTTTGGAGAGAAAAATCCAACCTGGGAAGGAAGATACCAGATTTTCCAAACACTCCACCCAGAGTCCTATCTGGAAAATCTGGAAATCCCTCTGCATATACGGTGTAGTTTCCCTTTGAAATATTTTACGATTCTCAAAGACAGCCTAGGAGAAGAATCCGCCAAACGCTTTTGCCTGGAAAGCAATTACCCTGCCCCCGTTACCATCCGCGTTAACGCCTTAAAAGGAAGCCGCGAAGAGCTCTCAGCAAGATGGGGCTCCCAATATAACACAACTCCAGGAACCCACTCTCCTTGGGCCTTGCACTTTCCTAAGAGGATCAACCTTTTTGGACTTCCTGAATTTAAAGAAGGCTGGTTTGAATGCCAAGATGAGGCAAGCCAGCTTGTCGCTTTCCTTGTAAAAGCAAAACCCGGCGATCACGTGTTGGACTATTGCAGCGGCTCTGGCGGTAAGACTCTAGCTTTTGCGCCACAAATGCAAAACCGCGGCCAAATCTACTTGCATGACATCCGTTCACATGCCTTACAGGAAGCTAAAAAAAGATTAAAACGCGCCGGAATACAGAATGCACAGCTCATCCCCTATGAAGACCCTAAAAAATCCCTTCTAAAAAACAGAATGGACTGGGTCCTTACCGACGTCCCTTGCAGCGGTTCTGGCACTTTGCGCCGCAATCCCGATATGAAGTGGAAATTCGATCCCGAAAGCTTCCTTTCCCTGACTCAGCAGCAAAGAGCGATTTTTTCCGAAGCGCTTTCCTTTGTGAAGCCCAAAGGGTATATCGTCTATGCCACCTGCAGCGTCTTACCTCAAGAAAACAGGGAACAATGCCAATATTTCTCCGCGAATCTACCCGTCCAAATGATCGGAACACCATTCGAAAGCTTCCCTTCCCGGGGATCGATGGATGGGTTCTTTGCCGCCGTATTCCAAAAAATTTAATCTTTTATAAGTTTATTTTGCCTAAAAAATAAGTTCTCATTTAACTTCGCTGAATGAAATATTTTAGGAATTCTCGTGAAGAATTTTCTTTTTTTCATTCTTTTTTTCCCCTTATTTCTTCAAGCAAGCTCTGATCTTTTCGAAGATGAAAACCCATCTCTTTTCCATCATGTGAATGTGATCACTGGCGATCTCAATCTCCACATGGAAGATGCCGAGGTTGTCGGCGCAAAACCGCTTTCCATCCTTCGTTCCTATTCCAGTTCTGGCAGTCTAGAGAGAACCTCCGATCATTCAGATCTCAAGTTGAAAAATTTAAGAGGCGGATTTCTCATCCAAGGAGGCTGGAGTTTTTTTCCTCATGCGAACTTGTTGATTCGACCTGGATACCACAGAAAACATTTTGAAGCTTACGTCTCCGATCCCCAGGGGGATTTAACTAAAATTTTTTGATAGCAAATCTGATAGAATGGCATAGT
>CAMFIG010000011.1 GCA_945952445.1 uncultured Chlamydiae bacterium | reverse complement strand
CCGCCAATTAATTCCGTTAATTCAGGGGGTCAATATGTACATAAATTGCCCGAAACTTAACAAAGAAGAGTCTGTTTTAGATTTTGTTTCTAAGTTTAATTGTCTGGTTATGATTAGGTTGTGTTTTGAAATAGATTATTAACATCTTATTTAAGTTAATTTATTTTTTTAAAAATAGAGGTATGTTAGTATGAAAATAAAAACAGAAGGTTTTTTATGGGCATACATGAAATTCATGGTTCCGGAAACGTTCCGTCTTATCCAATCCAACCCCCTACCCTCCAAACAGCACAAACGGCCGCAAAGGATTTAGCACAGCAAATACAGAGTGCATTGCAAACCTCTCCTGGACCACAACAGCAAAGTCAAATCAATGCAGATCTACAGGCTATTCTTCAGTTTGCGGGAACCTATAATGGGGATAGCAATATCTCCGATCCTGAGTTGTATGAAATCACAGAAATGGCAAGGCAGATGAAAACTCAGATCGACTCTATGGGAATGTCTCAGTTTTTTCACACCTATCAATCGATGCAAACTAGAGCCTCACAAAATAGTTGGGCTACAGGGCTGCAGTCTCTGCAAATGGCTCTACAGAATTTTTCAAGTCCAAGCTATCCATTTTGTCCGGATCATAGCGGAATTGATTATTGGGCTGTGATGCAGAACATGATTTTAGGAGCTCCCAATAGTGCTAATGATTGGCAATACCGGACGCAGAACGACCCGATCTTCTGCAATGTTTTTAATGGTGTGATTCAATCATACGTCCAAGCGAATAAGGGTTCGTCGGATCCATTTGTCAGTGCGTGCTCATCTTTACTTAGCGTGAGCACGAATACAGCCTCACAAAGCCAAGCTGGTTATCAAGCTCGATTCCACGCATTTCTCTACCAGATGGTACAATATCTCACAGGGAATCCTCCTGCAGTTCCTATGTCTTCAAGCCCACAGCAACAAACCCAACAGGTGCTTTCCCTATACAATCAGATCAACAATAGTTTAAATAATTATATGAAAGGACAGATTGGGATCGGTTTAGACGGAAGTAGCGTAGCGAGTGTGGGTGCGTTTCAAACGTCTTTTACCAACGCGATGAACAATTTGTTGCAAAGTCTTGAAACACTTTCGGATGACTATACGGCAAATGGAGATTCTCAGAATGCAGCATATATCAATGCCTTAATTGGACCTTTACAAGAGGGAATGAATGCTGTCCAAACCAACCTAAATGCAGCCGCAGCTTCTCCGGGGAACTTCAATCCCAATGCGATATTAACGGCTCTTGGACTACCGCCCTTAAACAGCGATACCTATATCAACTTCAATCCGGTTCCTGTTAACTTAAGCCAAGCTCTGTCTGCAATTCAACCTACGGTTTCTAATATGGAGTGAGCTTTGCGCATTGTGTGAAAATTAGCAGGTGAAATTTTCATGAGAGCAATTTAAGGAGTGAGATGGCAGCAATAGGTGGGCCTTCACTGCAGACGATTGAGACATCTTTGGCTCAATTCCAGCAAAATGTCCAAAAAAGGTCTGTGAGTGAAGAAAACGTTTTGCGTGCATATTTAAGCATGCAAGG
The DNA here is from genome assembly GCA_945952445.1 of uncultured Chlamydiae bacterium. Taxonomy (GTDB): domain Bacteria; phylum Chlamydiota; class Chlamydiia; order Chlamydiales; family Rhabdochlamydiaceae; genus CAMFIG01. The sequence continues at coordinate 54,172 of CAMFIG010000011.1, read as the reverse complement.
CCGTTGCAAAGCAATGGCAGAGCAGATCCGGAAGGAGTCTCAGTCTCTATTAGCGAGCCGAGGAGAGTCTGCTTTGGCAGTCATTGCAGAAAAGACCCATGATATAGACAGGATTGAATCTGCATTGAAAAACTGTTTTCACAGTATTTGCACCTATTATCCCACTATAAACATTCCCGAGGAGTCTAAAAACGTCTCAAGGAAGATGGTGAGTACTAGATCCCCTTTGAGGCTTCCCGAAGGATATGGTTCTTGTCGAGAGATCTCAGGCGATGGCAACTGTTTTTTTACCAGTTTTGCTGTCCGTCTTTTAGAAACGCATATAGATTCTATGGATGCGCTTATTGCTCAGGTTCGTTCTAAAAGAGTGGATGTGCCAGGCTTACAAGATGCAGTAGAAAATATATTGATCGGATTGCAACATAATCCAGGCATGTTGGAGTCTGTCTTCCAAGATAATCATAAGATGTATCTCTTAGTTCGGTTTTTAAGAGAGGTCGCGTATCAATCGATGAGGAGTTCACCGGATCGAGAGATTATACAGATACAACTGATGGCAGATTTTCCAGAAAAAGATCTTGCCAGTAAAGATTATGAGGGGATTTTGCAGGAATGTGTTATGCAGATGGGGACCGATGCAACGGAGGCTGTCATGGGACAGCTTTGTTCAATATTCTCTTTGCCAGTGATGGTGATTAACCAAGATGGCGCAGCTTATACAAGAGAGATTGGAAGCATCTCGCAAACAAGCACTCAAGCGGTGCTGATCCGTAAAGATCGCCATTACTTTATTGCATATGAAGCAGATCGTGTGCAGGTTCCAGTTGCACAAGACAGAGTGGGTCCTATGCATGTAAAAGTCCATTATGTGGCTGCTGCCGGAGAAACTTTATATGTCCGGGGAAATATATATCCTTTGAATTGGGAAAAAGGACATCGTCTTGAATCAGTAGATGGAGTGACTTGGGAAGCTAAGATCCCTGTATTAAGAGGATCGGAGGTAGAATACAAACTGCTTTTGAATGATCAAATATGGGAAGATGGGGAAAATCATAGAGGACGGTGTGGAATGGAACCAGTTGTCCCTCGGTTTTCTGGCAAGAGTGTGATAGTAGAGGCTCATTGTGTTCTTCCAGAAGGGAAGATTTTATATGTTCGAGGTGGCAAGACTCCCTTAACGTGGGACAAGGGTATCCCTCTTTACTCTATGGACCAAAGGACATGGCAAGGTTCTTTCTCTATTGCGGCGGACGAGAGAGTCGAATATAAATTCTTGATAGATGATGCCGTATGGGAAATCGGTGAGAACCATAGATGGGAAGAGGGGAAGACCGTCTATCCCTCTTTTTCTTGATGCTCGTCTTTATATTGTTGAAGAAATTGTAGAGTTTGCTCTACTTCTGCTTGCACAATCTTAGGTGCTCTGCAGCAGGATTCCTCTGCGTGGCGGATTGCTGATTTGATCCGATGGCGGCTAAAAAAGAATTGAGAGATGATCATCTCAATACGCCATGCATTCTCTTCATCGCTAGATCCAAATGTCTTCATATATTGCAAAAGAGGCTCTACTACATCATGAGGGCTTTCATGAGCTTTCATTCTTTGTACATTGACCCTGAAATCGGTCATAGCGATCCGCAGATGCGCCCCCTTGCGGTTTTTTGGGTCTTTAGATTGGATCTTTTGTTTCAGAGCAAGTACTTTCGGGTCTTTGCGTTTGAGGTGAGAAAGGGTTTCTTCGTATGCCTCTAAAAGAAAAAAAAGGCTTTCCATATGGTGGATTCCAAAGTCGAAAATCTCTTTTTGGTATCTCTTGAATCCATGGAGCCTTGCTGTTTTGTAAAGGTCTTCGACTTCTTGTTCTGATAGTCTTTTAAGGCTGCCATCGGAGAGTATGCGATCGATTTTGTAGTAAGGGTCTAGTAGATCTAGAAAATATTGTGCATAATGGTCGCTTGCCAAAGGAAGAAAGCCCACTTCATGGATGGGAAGCCCTTGCTTATCTAACAAGACAAAGTTTGGGGTTTCTTTTGAGCCTTCAGTAAAAAGGATGTGGACATCCATGTGCGGTTCTAAAAGAGAGAGGAATTCTTTCGAAGAGACGACTTCTCGATAGAGTTTTTCTGACCAAGGACATCCTTCTTGCTTGAGGTAAATAGTAAGATGCGGCTTACATTCTCTTGCTTGTGCTATATGGCATAGGCAAAGCAAAACAAAGACGAACAGCAGCTTCATATTTTTTAGCTCTCGAATCCCTCCCTATTTGGGAGGCGTTAACCTCCATATAAAAAATTTTTTAATTTTGTGGAATGCTTTTTTAAAAATCAAATCGCAAACGCGCTGTGAGACCTTGTAGAATCAGGTTGCCTCCCGTATGGTTTAAATTAGGTCCCGATTCGTATTGATTCATATCAAACCAAACTTGTTCTTCCCACCCTAGCTGGGCAGCTAAGTGGAATCGGTCATTGCAAAACCATTCCTCCTTACGCAATCCGACGCCAATCTCCACAACAGGGACAATCGTATGGAATCCTCCAGAGACATGATAAACGGAAGTCCATGGATTCCCAACATTGGCAAGGGAATCTTTGCGGGTATTGCTGAATTGCCCCCAAAGAGTGGAGAGTGCGAGATCTCCATAAAGGCTCCAGTTGCTGGCAAGATGCCATGCCGTGTCTACCCCGGCGCGTAAGCCAATACCCCAGAAATCCAACGCATTGCGAAGATGGTACTTTCTGGATACGGCAGAGTCGGCCGAAAGAATACCTAGGTAATCAACGGAAAGATGTTGTCTTTGCCAGGAGCTATTCAGGCCGAAAAAGGGACGCAAAGATAAGAATTTGCTGACGTAAAAATTTCTTCCAAGCTCGAGGTTCAAAGCGTTAAAATGGAGTTTCCATCCGCCTTGGGCTGATGTGAGATATTCATAGCCAGATAGAGGGATATAGTAGCCGGGAAACAGAAGTGTGCTGCTGTTTTTCAGTTTGGCCGATCCGTGGTTATGATCCGCTTGAAACCATGTATAGTTGAAAGACAGATCCCATTTGTCATGGCCAAAGCTGAATCCAAGGCCTACGCGGAATCCGGATCGAAATCCAAAGTGAAATCCGTAGAGCTTACCTTTGTCGGTGGCGGCAGGGGTGTCGGCTAGTGCAGACTGCCCGCTATAAGCAAATTGCAGGTTCTGCTCTCTTCCCGTCCAGTAGAGATAGTCGCCGGTCAGAAAGACACCATAGCCGTCGATAACACGAGGTCCTGCGCTTGGAGTGATATCTTGGTATAAGCTAGGGTAGTCGATGATTTTCCCTTCAGGGACTGTTATCGTCTCATCGGCGTGGAGAGTTAAGATGAAAAAAGGGGCAAGAAAAATAGATCGTTTGTGCATGGGAAGATCTCCTATCGTTGAAGCAGTCGATCGACGCCAGCATGAAAAAGAGAGGATTTAAAAGCAATTTTTTTTTAGCTATTTTTGCAGTTTGCGCAAGGCTGTTAGATCCTTTTGCGTAATGCCGCGTACTTGCAAGAGTTCTTCGTCAGAGGCTTCCAGGATTTTTTGCAGGCTGCCAAAGGTTTGTAAAAGACGTCTTTTCTTTATTGGACCGATGCCTGGCAAGGTATCAAGGACGCTTTTGATCGTCTGTTTCGAGCGGGTTTTGCGATGAAAACGGATAGCCTGGTCGTGAGCTGTATCGCGAACTTTTTGCAAGAATAATAGCAAAGGAGAATGGTAAGGTAAAGAAATTGGGTCGGGACAGCCTGGGATAAAGACTCTTTCTAAGGTAATCCCTCGGTCGTGTCGTCCCTCTTCTTTGGTTACGCAAATCAGGTCGACATTCGCTATATCGAGTTCTCTTAACACCTCGATTCCTATGTTAAGCTGGCCTTTGCCGCCGTCTACAATAATGAGGTCGGGAAGGGTGTCTTCTTCTTTTGCTCGAGAAAGTCTTCTTGTGAGAACCTGGTGCAATGCAGCATAGTCATCGGGCTTGTGGATGCCTTTAATGTGAAATAGTCGCATCTTCTTTTTGTCTAGGGATCCATCGGTAAAGGTGACCATGCTGGCAACAGGCTGGTGTCCTGCAAGGTTAGACATGTCGAAGCATTCGATCTGTTTAGGATAGCGGTTTAAGTGAAGAGCCTCTTGAAGGTCAAGAAGCAGCTTTTCATAGGAAGCTGCCTGTTTTCTTATCTGCGAAAAAGTAGCTTTCGCATTTTCCTGGGCCATTTCAACGAGGGCGTAGTTATCGCCTCTGCGAGGAGTGATAAGCTGCAGTTTTGGAAGCTTTTCTTGTAAGATCGCTAGAAGAGAGTTTTCATCTTGTAGAAGGAAAGGCAAAAAAATCTGTTCAGGAGGGTGCGTGTTTTGAGGATAATGCTGCAAAAGGAATGTCGAGAGGAGTTCTTCATCTTCTTCTAACACTTCAGAGAAGTGAAAGTGTTCAGATCCTACAATCTTGCCGTGTCGGAAGATCAGCTGCATGATGAGGATCTCTTCGCCTTCTCGATAGAGGCCAATCACGTCAGTTGCTTTTCCAGAAGCTCTATAAGAGGGGCAGCGCGTCTGTGTTACATGTTCGATTTGGCGGATGGTTCGAAGAAGAGCTGCTGCTTTTTCGAATTCAAGCTGTTCTGCTGCTTTTTCCATCTCTTTTTGCAGCTCTTGTAGGACTTTTTTATTGTTGCCCTGCAGAAAAGCTATGGCTCCTTGAACATGCGTTAGGTATTCCTCTGAAGAGCATTGGTGTACGCAGGGGGCAAGGCATCGGTGAATCGCATATAAAAGGCAAGGCCGGGTTCTTCTTTTGAGCTCTTCATCTGAGCATTGGCGTAAAGGAAATAAGCGGCTCATCAATTCTAGAGTTTCCCTGGCAGCAAAAGCACTGGTGTAAGGTCCAAAGTAAAGAGCTCCATCTTGAGGGGCTTGCTTGTAGCGTACAAGTTGCAGCCGAGGCCAAAGATGATGAGGGTCAATCCTCAGGCTTGCATAGGTTTTATCATCTTTCAATACCAGGTTGTATTTGGGCTGGTATTTTTTGATGAATGTATTCTCTACAAGGAGAGCTTCTTTTTCTGTTGGCACCATCAGAGTTTCAATGTAACTCAACTCAGAAAGAAGATGGGGGATGGTAGGTCTTGTGTCTTTTCCTCCAAAGTATTGCTTTAACCGTTTTTTTAGGGATTTCGCTTTTCCCACGTAGAGGACTTTGCCAGACTCGTTTTTCATAATGTAGATGCCTGGGCTGTCTGGAAAATGCTCGAGTAGATTCAGATCAAAAGGCATCTGTCACCGATTTCGGTTAAGACGAGGGTAGAGAAGGCATCTGAACGACTTGCGGACGTTGTCCTTTTTTTCTGGGGATCGATGATTCTTCCTCTTCACTTACTTGAGATTCATGGATAGAAGACTGATAGACTTCTTCTTGTTGAGGGGCAGCAACAGGTTTTGTTTGGCAGGCTTCTAGTGAGCCAAAAATCACTCCGTAGAGGAGAATATTTGAAAACGGGTATCGCATATGGAAATTCCTTAACTAAACTCGATTCTAGCGGATTGTAGCGAATAAAAGCAAAAGACAAAGTAAGTGTTTGTTAATAAGTTGCTTAAGTTCATTTAAGAGAAAAAAGGGAAGACGGTCTCATAGGCGGTTTTTCCATTCAGCGAGCTTGAATAAGGCTGCCATAGGGGTCAATTGGTTTGTATCAAGAGCTTTGAGCTCTTTGGTTATCCAATGGTCTATCGGTGGAGACTCAGGTAGAAAAGAAAGTTGCAAATCCTGCTTTTTTGTTTTTTTGCGGCCCGATTCTTTTTCTAAAGCAAGCAGCATTTTTTCTGCTCTCTCAAGGACTGTAGAGGGAAGACCAGCTAAGCGCCCGACATGGATTCCGTAGCTTTTATCGGTCCCTCCTCGTGCTATTTTTCGTAAGAAAACGATGCCTTGATCCGATTCATGGACCGAGATGTGGTAATTGATGGCGCCGGGGATTTCTTCTGCAAGGCGGATTAGCTCGCAATAATGTGTCGCAAAAAGGGTTTTGGCTTTTTTACCGGGAGTCGTTAAAAGATATTCAGCCACTGCCCAGGCAATTGAAATCCCATCATAGGTGCTTGTGCCTCGCCCAATCTCATCTAAAATGACTAAAGAGCGATCTGTCGCATGATGAAGGATGTTTGCAGTTTCTGCCATCTCTACCATGAAGGTCGACTGTCCACGAGAGAGATTATCACTGGCTCCAATTCTCGTAAATACCTTGTCGATAATTCCCATTTCCACTTTTTTGGCAGGGACAAATGAACCGATCTGGGCAAGGATTGCAATGAGAGCTGTCTGTCGGATAAACGTGGATTTTCCGGCCATGTTGGGTCCTGTAAGGATCCAGAGGCGTTCCGAAGTGTCCATGTGAAGGTCATTCGGAATAAAAGTGTCAGCATGGCCGCTTGCTTCGATGACGGGATGGCGGCCTGCTTCTATATGAAGAGCTAGAGTCTGGTTCATTTGCGGCTTCACATAGCGATGGTCTTTAGCGACTTTGGCAAAAGAGGACAAGGCATCAATATGCGCCATCGATGAGGCGGTGTCCCGGATGGCAGGAGCATAAGCTGCAATCTCCTCTCGCAGTTGGTGGAAGAGCTCCGTTTCGATAGCTAAGAGCCGATCTGCCGCGGAGAGGACTTTATGCTCATATTCGCTGAGTTCTGGAGAAATATATCTTTCTGTATTGACCAGTGTCTGCCTTTTTTGGAATGTCTCGGGCATTTTATTCGATTGTCCCCTGCTGACTTCGATATAATATCCAAAAGCCTTTGTAAACCCTACTTTGAGCGTTTTGATTTGTGTTTGTTCACGAAGCGTCATTTGGTAGCTAGCGATCCACTCATGGCTGTCTGATGAGATCTTTCTGAGTTCATCGAGCTCCTGGTGGTAGCCATCGCGGAAGAGAGATCCATCGCTAATTCTAAAAGGAGGATCTTCTACTAAGGCTTGCAATACTTTGTCTGCGATGCCAGAGGTGCCCTGAAGCTGTAGAAAAGATGATAGATAAGAAGAAGATGTTTGATGAAGATGTGCAAGTACAAGCGGCGCTTGTCTTAAAGAGAGGGCAAGAGCTCGAAGGTCCTTGGGATTGGCATAGCCCGTTTCAATCTTCATGATCAGACGTTCCAAATCTCGGATTTCCGAGAGGTCTTTGCGCAAGTCAGAAGGATTTTCGATCAGCCATTCGACAGCCTCTTGGCGTTTTGCTATCTCTTCTATATCTAGCAGAGGATGCAAAAGCCAGTGTCTTAAAAGTCTGGCTCCCATCGGAGTGACCGTTTTGTCAATGAGGTGCAGGAGCGTATGCGAGCTTTGTTTTTCTTGGAGTGATTCAAAGATTTCAAGATGTTTTAGCGTAGCGCTGTCTAAAGACATATAAAGGCCTGAGCTCTCTTTGCGCAAAGAGCGGATATGGGAAACTGACAGGTTCAGTTCGTCTTGTACATAACTCAGCAAGCGTCCTGCAGCATGTATCCCAGCACTCATGCCTTTTAGCCCAAAACCATCTAAAGAATGTACATGGAAATGACGGATTAGCACATCATAGGTATGTCTGGGATCGAAATGCCATTCCTCTTGGATTTGGACCGTGCATCGGAGAGTCTTTTTCCATTCTTGGATTTGGATGGCATGGATATCATGGCATCTTTGAGAGACGATCAATTCTTTAGGTTCTAGACGAGTGACTTCATCTTGAAGTTCTGCAAATTTATCAAATTCGAAGACTCGAAAGTCAGCTGTTGTAAGGTCCAATATGGCAAGGCCGAAGAGATGATTAAACCAGCAAAGACTCGCTACGAAGTTATTTGTTTTATCAGAGATTAAAGAAGAGGTCACAACGGTGCCCGGTGTAACAATACGGACTATTTCTCTTTTGACTATCCCTTTCGTTTGCTTGGGGTCTTCCATCTGCTCAGCGATTGCTACACGATATCCTTTTGCTATCAGCTTATCGACATAACCTTCGCTGGTATGAAAAGGGATTCCCGCCATGGGAATCTCTTGCCGTTTTGTCAAAGTAAGGTCGAGTTCTTTTGCAAGAGTGATTGCATCTTCATAAAACGCCTCATAAAAATCGCCCAGACGAAATAACAATAGGGCAGAATCGGCTTGTTTTTTACATGCATGCCATTGTTGCATCATGGGAGAGGTTTTTTCTTCTAAGTGAATCAACGTCACGGATAGACCTTAAATAGTAAAAGAGAGACCTTCATTTTATGCAGGTTTCTTGTTTTTCTAAAGGGAATTTCTCTTCAGAACAGGTCTTCTAGAGTCACTACATGGTGGATTAATTCTTGAGACCAAATATTTGGTTTAAGGCCCATCGTTGTGATCAAAGCAACGGTTGTTTGCTTATTTGCAAAGATGTGTTTTTCCAAGACTTCCGTTTTGTTCATGATGTTTTTGGCTTCTGCTTTGTCTAAGACAAACAATTTTTCAGAGTACTTGATTTCACATATAGTGATGACTCCATCGTCTCGATCAAAAAGCAGATCGATTTGGGCTCCTGAATCCTTTTTTCCTGGAGCAGGGCTGAATTTCCAGCTTCCGATTTCGCAAGAAATATTGTGGAGTTCCAAGGCTTTGCGGATTTGATCTGCATGTTTCAAGCAGATATTTTCAAAAGCATATCCGCTCCAAGCGATTGCAGCGGCTGTCCTACCTTTTGTTTGCCAGTATTCTTTGCCTTGGCTGATCCCGGTTTTCTTAAAAGGTTCTATCCATCGCAAGTAAAAATAACAGTACTCATCTATTACGCGATAGTAATGGTCTTTTATTTTCCGGCCGTAAGGGATATAACTTTGGATAAATCCTGCCGATTCAAGTTCCTTAAGTCTTTTATTTAAAGTGCCGCCGGAGGGGATTTTTGTAGTTTTAATGAGGTCTTTTCTTGAAATGCCATGTTGATGTTTTGCAATCGCTTTAATGATGGATAGGTTATCTTCGGCATTGGAAAATAAGGATTGAAAAAGTCGATCAAATTCAGTATGCAGCAATCCGTCCGGGCGGAAGCAGACTTTATTGATAATTTGTAGGGCGGACTTGCCTTTTTCGACTTGTTTTAGATAATGTGGAATCCCTCCAAATACCATGTACAGATCTAGGATTTGCTTGCGATTTAAATGAATGTCGCGATGAGAGAGAAATAGCTGAACTCCTTTCAAATCATAAGGCTGGAGTAAGATTGTTTTGGTGAGTCGATTGTGCAATCCCCCTTTTGCATTGATGAGATTATCCAGCATCCAAGATGCAGCGGATCCACAAACGATTAAAAATAGTTTTGGATAACGGCTCCAAAACCGGTTCCAATAATAGTCAATAGCTTGGAGCATTCCAGATTTTTTAGTTGCAAGCCAAGGGAGCTCATCGAGAAAAATGACCGTGTGCTGTGATTTGGGAGATTTCTCGATTTCTTTTGTCAGTAGCTCAAAGGCCTCTTTCCAGCTCGAAGGAGAACGAAGAGGGATGTTATTGAAAAAAGTTTTTGATAATATTTGCGTAAAGTTTTCTAGCTGGTCTTGTAGATGTCCATCTTTTTGTCCGGTGATCTCAAAATACACGCATTGTTTTTGAGAAAAATATTCTCGTATCAGATGTGTTTTTCCAACTCTACGCCGCCCATAAATAGCCAGAAATTCAGCTTCAGGTGATTTCCATAAACTATCCAAAATTTTTATTTCCGAGTCTCTTCCAAAAATATTTTCCTGTGTCATCCGGAATACCTGATTTGGCTGGTTATGGGTTCATTATACCCAGCCAAATCATTGCTGTCTAGATGGATTTGGCTGGGTATAACATGGAATTTTTGTCTGCAATTTTTGTATTTAAAAAAAGAGCGTTTCCTTGCCAATGAGGAACAATCTCGCTCCAAATTTCTTTAAAGTCATGCCTTTCAAGCCAGTTTTTTAACTCTTCATAGCATGCGCAGCCATTCCAAAATCTCTGTATATTCACTTCTGTATAAATGAGAGTCACATCTGAAAGGTGTTTCTCAGCGCCTTGAAGAGCATTTAATTCATTTCCTTCCATATCCAGCCATAAAAAATCCACTTTTGCGATTTTGTGTTCATCAAGCCACGAGTCTAGCGTCACGACGTCAACAAAGATCGGATGATCTAAATCCACGTGAAAATATTGCTGATTAAAGCCGTCTTGCGGAGTTAAAAGAGAACTCGCGCCTCCCGAAAGATAAAAAGGCATTTTCCCTTCTGAACTTGATAGTGCTAATGGGAAGGAGAAAACATTTGTTCTGCTTTTTGCTATTTCTGTAAGGGATTCATAGGAGGTGGGACTAGGCTCAAAGGCATATAAAGTGCCCTTCGGCCATAAAAGACTCATTTTGTAGGTGTCTTCTCCAAATTGAGCTCCTGCTTCTACTACAATCGGATTTTCTGGCAAAAGAGACAGCATTAAATCAATAGGGACTGCGGTCTCTGCTGCGAAGAGGGATACTGATGAGAGTAAAAACAAGAACTTGTATAAAGATTGCATAATATGAACTCCGGAAGGTAGAAGGTACCTAGGTATACAAAAGAGAACTATTATGCAGCAAGTCCTGGGTTCGCTATTTTTTTTGAAAAACGACGCAGGTATTTTTTAAGGATTTGTCTGCTAAAAAAACAGCATGATCATTTAAAAATGCAATAGACGGGAGCTTCTCGATGGTATTTGCATCATTAACCCAGATAAATCCATTTTCTTTTACCTTGGGAAAATAGGCTATCACATCTTGTAAAGCTGGTAATTTACTGGAATTTCCATCGATATACAGCATGTCTATTGACCCATCTTCGAACTGATCAACTGCTTTTTGAGAAAGACTCTCTAAGATAGTGCATTGCTTATGAAGTCTCTTTGCTTTGAGCCATCTGAAGAAGGTGTTTCTTGCATGAAGAAAATCCACTTGTGACCACCAAGAGTAGTTCAAGTCTTTTATATTCATGCCTTCTAAGGCTGCATCGCGATCCCATGCATCAATTGTATAGAGATGCCCTTTGTTAAGGTATTGCATTGCCAGGATTAAAGGGAATGTGGTGGAACCTCCAAAAGTTCCGATTTCTACGCAGACCTCTGGTTGGTGCGTATAGATAAAATCCATCAGATGATTTGCTTTCAGAGTATTGCACCAGCCTCGAATACGAGGTAGATATTCAAGATGAGATTGTTTATAAAGTTCCCATTCGCTGTTACCATATGTGTAGGATTGAGGAGTTGTGTTCTGAATATCGGAAAAATAGGAATCGTCATATGTGACAATTGGGTAAGAGGTCATAAATGCGATCATATGAGGAGTAAATCCAATTTCTTGATCAATGGGAAGGTAGAGATGGTTGGTTTGGACATGATCTAAGATTTTTTTGATTCCAGACCTTCTGATGACCATGGAATGAGTTCTGTCTTTGCTTCCTACTTGTATGAAATTGTCATTGATGCGCATTCGTTTTGTAAACCTCTCAACATCAAATGAACAGAGATCGGGACGCCACATCCACCAGAAGCTCCCGTCAGGAAGGGATCGATCCCCCAATGGATCTGGATCAGTGTACAAAATATCCCACGTTTCTTTAGTTAGAACGTCGAGTTCTGAGATAAGAGTTTCAAGGACTTTCGGGTCTTTTTCAATATGAATGTCATCTTCCAATACCCATATTGTTTCATAGCCTGCAGCATAGGCTTCTTTGAGAACTGAGAGGTGGCTTAAGGCACATCCAATAGCCCCAGGGGTCATCCATTCAGAGAAGATGATTTTATTTTTCATAGAGGAGTCTAGAAATGCATATTCTAGATTCCCATTTTTTTTAGGAGTAGTAGCCCACCTCTCTTGGCTCATATTTTCAGCATAGATGAAACCTATCTCTAAGAGCGTTTCATAAGATAATTGCCTGCCGTCGATAGCAGAAAACCTTTGATATTCTATCCCATATTTTGCAAGTTTTTCCGCTGCGGCAGCTAATCGATCCGGCCTGCGGTCCAGATTGATCAAGTAGATGGCATCTATATTTTTGATGGGATCTATGCAGAAACTGTATGAGGAAAAAATTAGGAAAAAGCCAGCAATCCCAATGACTGTTTTTTGGATTAAGGTTTGTCCAAGCATGGTGCTCCAAAATGGTTTTTTTGTCGGAGAATCCTCTAGATCTTATATTCTAGCGGAGACTTTATTGAAGCACTATCCACGTTTCAGGAAATAAATCTTGGGTGCTTAACCCGGCTTGGGGTGTAAACCAAGCTCCTGGGGCTATTATCTTCTTTGATGCATTAGGGTTTAGATACGCCGCCCACCAGGAAAAGGTTGAATTACAGATGATGTTATTTTTGCATAGGCTCATTAAATACAAGTCATGATAATGAGTTTCCCCTTCGATAAAACGGAAGTTTTTCTCTATCCCCGATAGAAAGAGCTTGCACCTTTCTGTATTATTCGAAAACACGATGAAATGGGTGTCTTCCGGGAAAAAAGACATAGCAGTTTCAATAAACTCTCTTTTACAGCCTACATAAAATTTTTCTTCGGGGTCTTCATGGTAAAAGCGGACATGAATAGAAACTGTGTTCGGATCATCCAAGATGTCCGAATACTTTCCTTGCAGATATTCCATGATCTCATCAGAAGGCGCAAAAAGCTCCAGGATCTCTTTTTTATGATGCGCAAAATATTTTTCTGACTGAAAGTATCCATGTATTTTCATGTTGGGAGTATAGGGGATCTTGGCATAATGAAAATGGGGCTCGTGATAAATAGACGTGCGAACATGAGGTAAATGGACAGGCACACGAAAGAAAATATGCTCTCGGTTCAAGGGGATGTTTTGTGAGGTTTCATACTGTAAATCAGGAAAGACGGCAATAGCTCCATTGTCCAAAGCAAGGCTTACGGTAGCTGCTATAATGAAAAACTGGTTCCCGAGCTGGCCTATCAAGTCACCTACGACATAAGGATTTCCAAAAATCATCAGAGGAGATATGAACAGAGGAAGTAGTAATAACTTCATTTTTTTTAACATAAAATCTCTTGTGTGATGTATAGTGTTGTATTACTCTAGGATTTCGTTAAAGAATTTCATTAAAATCTTATCTTTGTGAGATAGGAATTCTTCTGAATAATTTTCATAGTTGCTCCCGGCGCGATAATGAAGAAAATGGTTATCTCCGATCAATTCAATGGTATAGGGTTTTTCCTGGGCAAGTTTAATCTCTGCCCGAGTAAAACCTCGATCGCTCAAATTTTTTTCGATTTCTTCTTTTGAAAGATGGTCGAAATTTTGTAGGCTTTCAGAGGTGTATCGGTAGGGACAAAAAAACTCATGTCCTTGGACAAAGCTCAAGGAGGTTACTTGCAGAGTATTTTTGTGCTTGGCCAAATAAAAATGGGTCCAGCCTCCGCTGTCGCATATAGCATGCGTGCCGGGCAACCACCCACAGTTAAAACAGATCGTGTGCTTTTCTGGAAGAATTCTATTATTAAACAGGATTAAACCTAGCCACAAATAGGATTTCGGTTCATGAGTGATCATGTCTTCGGTTCCCCAATAAATGCCTGCTAGATGTGTATTCTCAAGAGTTTTCTCTATCGAAAAAGGACGTATCAGGAACATATCTGAATCTATCAGCATGACAGGGCCGTCATGAGAGGAGAAAAAATTATCCCATGCCCATTGCGTTGCATTGCAGTGTCTGACATTAGGGTTATTATAATTATCGCCGGGCGAACGAGTAAGGTAAGGGCGATCATGGATTTCTTGGGGGACATGGCGGCATGGAATATGGAGTCTATCACATACCGATTGAATACTTGAGCATTTTTCAGGTGTGTTGCCATCGCAAATGACCCAAAATTGATAATCGTCTTCTAGAAATTTTTCAAAAAGCCGATATTGCAATTCAATAAAATCGGGACGATTGAAGGCTGTGGTAAATACCACTGAATCTGCAAACAAACAAAGAGGAAGGAAAAAAAAACAAATATTAAAGTTCATGGTTATTGCCTTCAGAGGGGATTGAAAATGCAATTCGCGTATTATTTATTTGGAATAGTTTGTGATTTGAACCTTGTAAGCCATTTTGAATAGCTTCTAGAACTTCTGGAATGTCAGCATCATGCCAAACTATCAGGACAGGATTGGATTGCAGAGCTTGTTTTGTTTCGTGGAATACATGGAGATAATCATGGGCTCCATCGATAAACCAAGCGCTGATCGGGTAAAAATCAGCATAGTTTGTTGAAAGGCTATCGCCGATCACCTGAACATAGGGCAAATAACAGGCGCTTCCGATGCTTTGCAGGTCATAAGAACTCGTTCCTAACTCCAGTTCTAAGCTATACACGAGACTGTCTTGGACCGCATTTTTAATAATTAAAGTGCCTTCTCCTGTACAAGTGCCGATCTCAAATACGGAATCGGGTTTGGTTTTACGAAGCAGGCAATGGAGAGCTAGAAAGTCGTCTACAAATAATGGATCTTTCCGCAGTATCGCCCCTGAGGTATAAGGAGGCTTGCAAATCTCTTCAAGATCGATGAAAGTGATATCAGCAGCTATGGCTGAAGAACAGAACAGCAGTACCAAAGAACCCAAACGTAATCTCATAGGTTATGACCTTTTTTTTAATTTTGATATGAAAAAATACAGAGAATGGTTTTTTTTAGTAACAATTATTTTATTTTGAAAACGGTTTCCCATCTTGATAACATGACTTCTTTGTGGTGGTTCCAATGGTTTCGAATCTTTTCTCTTTGCTCATCTAATGGTAGGCTCTCGGTTTTCTCCTTTAAGTCATCCCATGAATCAAAATAGATAAAAGCTTCTTGATTTTCTGGGCTGTACCATTCTGACAAATCAAATAGGTTTTCGTTAAGAAGGGTGTACGACTCTGTATGAAAATAATTGCCAGAACTCGCTAGCTTTATGAAGAAAGTTCTGCTGGGTACAAAATAGGGGATGCCGAGGGCCATATTTTCAAAGAGGGCAAGGTTGGACCAAGCGTAGGGCAAATGGATGATGCCTTTAAATCTCTTAAGATCTGCAGAGCCATTATAATGGCCGCAATAATTGGGGATCTTTAAATTGCGGCATAATTGAGAAAAATCGATGTATTGGAGTTCGTTGTGGTAAGGAGGTAAAAAAAATGTGTTTTCTTTGACGATATGAGAAGGGATTGCAGTGTGAGAGGGGTCTTCTTGTGGATCTACAGAGCAGGGAGCTATGATAAGAGATCCTGTATGGATCCCTTTGGATTGTGCATAATAATGCTCAAATGCGGTATAGGCTATGATGGATACATTTGTCTGGTGTGTTGCCTTTTCAAACAAGCTGTAATATTCTTCATCGGGAAAGTTGCAGTCCAAACTCTCTGTATCAGAATAATCAAAGCGGTTGCAGATCCATATCACCAGTTTTTTAGAAAACCCATTTTGCAAGAAGATTCTAGAGAGGGGGGCCGTATCGGAAGTTACAATCACATCGAATTGCTCAAAGTAGGATCTATGCAAATTCCAAATCCGTTCTGCTCTTTCATGACCAATATTGTACAGGGCATTTCCGGAAGTGATACCATCAAAAAATCGAGGGGGAAGTGCTGGTATGTACCAGGTTTCTAAAGATAGGGAGAGCTCTTTTGCGATCCCTTCCACTTCTTTTGCGCACCCTTTATGGAAAGTCAAATGGAGAACTTTAATAGGATTTTGGTCTGCAAAAACTCCTTGTTTATAAGAACAAAAGAGCAATAGCGTCAAATGCAGGCATTTTACAAGCAGTTTGTGCATCTTTATTTCTTCTTCAGAATTACCTGATATTCATCCATGACAATTTCAAATCCATGGCTTAGTAAATAAGGAAGAGAGTATTTGGATTTCCCTAATTCGGAAGTTTCGCCAAATTTTTTAGGGGTCTGATTCCTGACGTCATCGATCAGCAAGTAGCCATTTTTTGAAATCAAGTCTCTCTCTACAATGATTTTTGCTTCTTCCAATTGGAGTTGTGCTGTTGGCTCTATAGGGGTCATATCTCCTGTATCTAAGTACAAAAGGTCGATGCTTTCAGAAGAGGGCCAATTTTGGAGAAAATCAAGAGAATTAGCAACATGGTATGTGATCAGATGGGAAAAGTCAGAAGTCATGATCTTGCATCGCTCGATGTGACTGGGGGATAAGTCTACTGTGTGAATCATAGGACGAAGATGAGACAGGCTTGTAGCTACCATTCTGGTGAAAAAACCGGCTCCCCAGTCCCAGTTCTCCGGCTGTAGCGGTGTCCAGTAAATAGGGTCATCTTTATTGCATCCCGGCAGGCCCCCGTGAGTGAAACTGCGTGAGGTCCCAAGTTCTACTATGATTTGGCCGTCCATTTGTTCAAAATGCTCGAAAGCAGCTTTGAATGTCTCATATCGTGATTTCGGAATAGGCCCTGCAGACGGAAGGTTTCCTTCGAATGTGCCCCATTCTAGATGTGTTTTATATATCTCTAGATCGGAGAGGTCTGCTTGTGCAAGACACCAGCTACCAAGAAAACAAAGAAAAATGCGTTTCATGGGTCTTGGATGCTCCTAAATTTTAAAAAAGAATTTGCGCTAAGTTAATTCTTTGAACTTTTTTCTTCAATATGAAATAATTTTGCTGTTGTTTCTAGATTGATTGAAGACAGGCGGTTTGTATGTTTCGCGTACTATGGATTTTCGTTGTGTTGCACCTTCCTCTGCAATGCGTGTTATTTGATAAAGTTGTTGTTTGGGGGCATAAACTACATACACATACCCATTCCTATATCCACAATGGGTTTTATATAGGTTTTAAACATCTGGGGTATGACACGTATTGGTTCGATAATGACGATGATGTGAGTTTATTCGATTTTTCAAATACGCTGTTTTTAACTGAAGGCCAGGTCGACGGGAAGATTCCGATTAGAGACGATTGCTACTATATTCTCCACAACTGCACCCTTTCTAAGTACCAAGTTTTACCTCAAAAGAATTGCATAGCTATGCAGGTGTATACGGACAGTGTGCTTAAGTATCATTTTACAGAGGTCGACAAGTGTATTTACTACGATATAAAGGGAAGATGCGTGTATATGCCCTGGGCTACCGATCTGCTTCCTGATCAAATAGAGGAGATGAAGAAAACAATAAAGCCGTTAGATTCTAAGAATCGCGTGGTGTACTGGGTGGGAACAATCGGAGATGGACGCTTTGGAAATATCGAACAGCTGACGCCATTTATCCAAGCTTGCCAAGAAAGCGATGTTTGTTTTGTTCATGCGGGTATAACGAAGCTAACTATTGAAGAAAACATACGATTTATCCAGGACTCCTATGTGGCGCCTGCGATCGTTGGCAGATGGCAAAAAGAGGTGGGCTATATTCCTTGCCGTATTTTCAAGAACATAAGCTATGGGAAAATGGGAGTCACTAACTCTAGCCAGGTTTATGAGCTATTTGATCGGAAAATTGTCTACCATCCGGATGAGTATCAGCTTTTTTATGCAGCAGAAGAACGGCTGAAAGCGTTGAAATTAGAGGAGTTATTTGCATTGATGGATGTTGTGAAAACGAAGCATACATTCATCCAGCGCATAGGTACTCTGCTCCATTTTTTTGACTTGGTGCAAAATGGAGGATTCCCGGAGCTACAAAATGATTGCCAAAAATAACAACTCTTTGGTTTGATCCTAAATCTTAATTTACTGGGTTGTTTAAGATGACATTTTTACTTCGGCTGCTCGTTATTTTCCTGTTGAGTGGGCATCTTGCAGAGTGCGCAAATATTGGTGTTCTCGTTGTTGCTACGGGAAAGTACATCGAATTCGTCAAACCTCTAGTATCTTCGGCGCAGAACCATTTTTGCAAAGGCCATCACGTAACATATATTGTCTTCACAGACCAAAAAGCAGAGCCTCTTCCTAACACGGTTTATATTTTTTACCCAAAGCAAGGTTGGCCTTTTGATACTATGAATCGCTACTACGCATATTATAATCATTGGGACCTACTGAAAAATCAAGATTACCTGTTTGCTATAGATGCGGACATGCTTTTTGTTGCAGATGTCGGAGATGAGGTTTTAGGAGAACGTGTTGCAACTCAGCATCCGGGATTTATCGACAGTAGAGGGTCTTATGAGACTAATCCTCTATCAAAGGCTTTCGTGGGAAAAGACGAGGGAGCTTGTTATTTCGCAGGAGGAGTTTATGGGGGAACAAGCGAGGCCTTTTTTCATATGCTTACAACGAATATAAAGCATGTTGAGGAAGATCTTAAAAACGGAATTATAGCTGTATGGCATGATGAAAGTCACTGGAACCGATATTGTATCGATTACCCTCCGACGGTTGTTCTACCTCCCTCATATTGTTATCCTGAAAGTTGGTCATTAAACTACCCTAAAAAAATTTTAGCCCTGGATAAAAACCATGCTGGCATGCGCCAATAGATCCCTTGGCAAGCTCCTTATTCTCATTTTATTGCCTATTTCATTCGTTTTTTCTGAAAAACCGATTGTTGTATTGACTACTTCATATAATAATCAGAAGTGGGTGCAAAAAAACATTGAATCTATTTTACAGCAAGACTATTCGAACTATCGAGTTGTCTATATCGATGATGCTTCATCAGACGGGACGGCAGACATTGTGAGAGGTCTCATGCAAAACCATCCTAAAAGTTCTGATTTTTTGTTGATTTGCAATCCAAAGAGAGTCGGAGCTCTTGCGAATATCTACAATGCTATACATCAACATTGCAAAGATGAAGAAATTATTGTGAGTTTAGATGGCGATGATTGGTTTTATGACAGTCAGGTGTTAAAAAAAATAGATGCACTCTATTCTACGCAAGAGGTTTGGTTATCCCATGGCACAATGTTAGAGTATCCCCAGAAT
This sequence comes from uncultured Chlamydiae bacterium, assembly GCA_945952445.1. GTDB lineage: Bacteria > Chlamydiota > Chlamydiia > Chlamydiales > Rhabdochlamydiaceae > CAMFIG01. The sequence goes on along the minus strand of CAMFIG010000011.1, from coordinate 35,267 downwards.
CAGCTGGGCTGGAGCATTCCCATTCCTGAAGAGATCGTAGCCAATCATGCTTTTCGCACATATCGATGCGTTTCTCATTTAAGAACTTTTTACGCTTGGCTCTTTAAAAAAATCAGACTTGAAGATCTCCAATACAAGGGAGATTTCTTTCAAATGACGTGGGATCAAGCCATGATGTTTCCGATGATTGAGATGTCTGGGAAGCGACACGCTTTTATTTCGGAGATTACCTATGTTTACAACATGGCAAATCCCATTAACGACAACAAAGTGGATCCGAAGTTGCAAAATGACCTAGAAGCATACATCCGCTCTATGCCTCCCTACGACCTTCTGGAGTAAAAGATCAAAAGAGCTTACTTCGGATCTTTTGCCACCAGGAGTTTAATGCGGCCTCTGTGATCTCTTCTTTGGGAAGGTCTGTTAAGGGGACTTGATTTTGCAGAGGTTTTATCTCTTTGCTTTTTTCCTGTTGAGATATGATTGCATCGTGAAATGATCGTTGGACGCCGGGGTGGCTTTCTGTTTTGGCATGAAATTGGTTTGGCAGGGAAGGGGAGAGCTCTTCTTCTGCTTCTTGGAGCACTTTGAGAATCTGATTTCGGCAGCTTTGGCTCCATATTTGCAAGAGTTTTAAATCTTCATCGAGCTTTTGTAGCTGGGCGACCAATTCATCTAGGGGAGTTTTCGAAGATTTGCTGAGTCTAGAAGGAGGGCTTGATGCTTGTTGCACTTCAAGACGTAAATGAAACACACGGATTAGCAGAGGGATCATCGCATTTTTGATTTGCTCTCGAAGCTGAGATAAACTCGGATCCAAGATAGTACCGGAAGAAGTGATGCTACTGCTTTTATCAGTATTTTCTTCCGATGGGGCCGTTTCTTTATCAAAGGTTGGCATGATTTCCTCGCTATATCTTTCGTTTAATTCAGACAAAACTTCTACCGTATGGGATTTAAAAGGCGCGATCGATAAGCTTTCACAACCATAGTCTTCCTAAAAAAGGATTTGTATAACATTCAGACGTTGAAAGAGTCAACTAACAAATGTTCTCTGGAGTTGACCTTAAGCTGCGTCTCCATGTACATTGTAGAGAAAAACAACATGGTCTATGGCCCTTTACTCCAAAGAAAGTCTTGAAGACTTACGCCGAAGAATCGATCTTGCAGAAGTGATTGCTTCGTATTTACCGATGCAGAGAAGTGGAGCTTCCTATAAGGCACTTTGCCCTTTCCACGCTGAAAAAACGCCTTCATTTATTGTACAGAAAGGAGATTCTCATTATCACTGCTTCGGATGCGGAGCCCATGGCGATGCTATCGCATTCTTGATGGGTCATTTGCAGATGACGTTTCTCGATGCAATTGAATCTCTAGCAGAACGGTTCCAGGTTCCTTTAGAAAAAATTGAAGCGGAAAAAGAATCGGGGCCTAGTAAAGCTCGCCTAAAACAAGCCTTAGAAAAAGCTTCTTGGCTTTACCATTTTTTTCTGCTCCATTCTGAAGAGGGAAGAAGGGCTTTGGAATATCTTTACCAAAGAGCGATCTCCCTTTCTTTTATTCGCCAATTTGAAATTGGATATGCTCCCAAACAAGGGAATATGCTCCTTAAGGTTTTAGATAAGGAAGGGTTTTCTGAAGAAGAGCTGTTGCAAGCAGGCTTAATCCATGCAAAGAAAAAAGATTTTTTTTCAGAGAGGATCACGTTTCCTATCCGCGATAAGGTAGGCGCTGTCATTGGATTTTCTGCGCGCAAATTTTGCGAAGAGACTTTTGGAGGGAAATATATCAATACTCCGGAGACTCCCCTCTTTAAAAAGTCACAGGTGCTTTTTGGCCTTTGTTATAGTCGATCTAAGATGGCAAAGGAGAGAAAAGCGCTGATTGTAGAGGGACAGATCGACGCTTTGCGGCTTATCCATAAAGGTTTTGATTATACGGTGGCATCGCAAGGGACTGCTTTTGGAGAAGGGCATGCCAAAGAGCTGATCCATCTGGGAGTTAACCACGTGTTTCTGGCTTTTGATGGAGATGTAGCAGGTATTGAAGCGGCTGTTAAAGTGGGGGATTTATTCCAGAAAAAAGGGGTCGAAGTCACAGTGGTCTCTTTACCGGAAAAAAGCGATCCCGATTCTTTTCTTTGCCAAAAAGGGCCCGAAGCTTTTGGGTCTCTTCTGGAGTCGGGGGTTGACTATCTCCCCTTTTTGTATCGGCATCTTATAGGCAAAGAAACCATCCTTTCTCCTTCCAAAAAAAATGAGATTGTAGAAGAGATGATTGGAAGAATCCGCGCTTGGGAAATGCCGGTTCTTGTTCATGAAAGTCTTAAAAAACTCAGTGAACTAGCGCAGATTCCGCCGGAAGTGATCCAACTTGGCTCTTTGCCCTCTGTAATACCGCAAAGAGCGGCTATCTCTAAAACAAATCTCAACTCGGATCTTATCTTGGAACTAGATCTGCTGAGGTGGTTATTCCTCTCAGGAGAAGCAGAATCTAAGGTGATAGAGATCATCAGAGAAAATATCTCAAGTGCTGTTCTAAAAACTCCTGGCTGTAAACAACTTTTTCAAGCCTATATGCAAGCCCTTGAAGAGGGAAAACAGCGCGACTGGCTGAGCATTGCAGGCTATCTAGAAGGGGAAGATGTCAATACTCTGCTCTCTCAAATGATGCAGAAGAAGGTAAACCTTCAAAAAGCAGAAGAAGGTGCTATAGAGACTGTCCGGAAGCTCTTAGAAAGAAACTGGATGGATGCAAGAGAGAAGATCCAGCAACAGATCCAAGCTCCGGGGATTTCTGACGAAGAGGTTCTTATCTTGACAAAAGAGTTCGGAGCATTACAAAAGCCTCAAGTAAAGCTTCCTGCCTGTATCGAAAAAAGCGGCTCAAATTAGCAGCAAATCGCCAAAATGCTTTTTACTGCTAATTTTTCGGTTTGAAAATCGAGCAGCAAATCGCCAAAATGCTTTTTACTGCTTGATTTCGCATCCTGTCACAAGTTATGCTCCTCTTAATAAATATAAGGAGATAGAATGAAGCCGGCTCAGTTTATAGGACGCGAAGTCGAAATGAGTAGACTGAAAGGACTTGTGGAGAAGAGAAGTGCAAGTCTGATTGTTGTAAGAGGAAGAAGACGCATTGGGAAGAGTAGACTTCTTGCGGAGTTTGGAAAAGAAATGAAGAGTTTTTTCTTTTCCGGTAATCCACCTGTTCGCCAAACAACAGCCCAAACTCAACGTGACACTTTTGCATTCCAGTTGGAAAGATCTGGTATTCGTGGTGTCAAACCGGATGATTGGAGTAATCTTTTTTGGCGTCTTTCTGAAAAAACTAAAAGAGGCCGAGTTCTTATTGTTTTCGACGAAATTTCCTGGATGGGAGGAAAAGATCCGCAATTTTTAGGCCATTTGAAAACCGCTTGGGATATGTATTTTAGTAAAAATCCTCATCTGATTATTGCTCTTTGCGGTTCTGTTTCTTCGTGGATTGAAAAAAACATTCTAAGCAGCACGGGATTCCTAGGGAGAATTACTTTAGATCTTGTTTTAGATGAGCTTCCATTAGAAGTCTGTAATGCTTTTTGGCATCCAAAGGAAAAACGCATCACTTCTTATGAAAAGTTCAAACTCCTATCTGTGACGGGAGGCATTCCTCTCTATCTAGAACAAATTAAACCCAGTCTTTCTGCTGAGAGAAATATCCAAGACCTCTGTTTTACTAAAGGGGGACTGCTGGTGAGGGAATTTGATGAGATATTTTCTGACCTTTTTTCTCGCACTAAAGCCAGACATAAAGAAATTGTTCTCTCTCTTGCCAATGGGCCGAAAGAACTCAGTGAGATTTGTAAGGAATTGGGAAAAAATATGGGGGGAATATTTAGCAAGCATTTGGATGAATTGGTCAAAGCAGGCTTTGTTAAAAGAGATTTTACTTGGAATCTAAAAAGTGGAAAAGAACAGAAATTGAGTCGTTACCGCCTAAGTGATAATTATCTGCGCTTTTATTTAAAGTATATAGCTCCACATCGTTCTACCATAGAAAAAGAGAGCTTTTCTACTTTAATCACTCAGCTTCCTGGATGGGAAGGGATTATGGGATTACAATTTGAAAATCTTGTTATTCATAATCGAAAAACTCTTTGGAGGATATTGGGGATTTCCCTAGAAGAGATAGTGATGGAAGGTCCATTTTTTCAAAGTTCTACTATGAAACAACCTGGATGTCAGATTGATTATATGATTCAGACTCGCTTTCACACGCTGTATTTATGCGAAATCAAATTTTTTAAGGATGCGGTTGGCAAGGAAATCATAGAGGAGATGGAGAAAAAAAGGAAACGTTTGAAAGTGCCTAGAAACTTTTCTATTCGCCCTGTGCTTATTCATGTGAATGGAGTAAAAGAGCGTGTAATTGATGAAAGATATTTCGATAAGATAGTTGATTTTGGAGAGCTCTTAGACGGTAAAAAGCTCTAGAAAATTTAAAAAATTTTCATGGCTAATCTTCGCGAGGGTAGAGGGGGGAAGTCCCACCCGTTGTTCCATCCAGGCAAGCACGCAAGGGTATTTAGAAGCATTGTCGATTTCTGCAAAAAAGCCCGATTCTATCCCGTATTTTTTCCGGATATAAGAGAAGTCTAATTCAGAAAAAAAGTCAGCGCCGAAGCAAAGACTCTCTTCTCCTCCAAGGGAAAGAGCATGGGTTATATGATCCAAGATGGTTTCTGGATGTTCTCCGATGAAGGGGGCGAAAAAATTCAGGCCGATGAGTCCTTTTCTTCGGATCACCTCTTGCGCGATCTCGTCGGGAAGGTTGCGAGGGCGGTCTGTTATCTTGCGGAAGTTAGAATGGCTTGCGATCACCGGAACTTTTAGCGACTTTTTGTCGATATAACATAAAAGATCTTCTGCAAGAGGATCGGATGCGTGGCTGAGGTCGATGGCAATCTGTTTTTTATCGAGAAACTCGACAAGCCGTTTGCCATCTTCTTTGAGGCCGGTAGAAGAACCTACGCCGCCTCCAAAGCGGTTTTCTCCATCCCAGGTAAGGCTGACGTAGAGGACACGTCCAAAGCGTGACAGGCATTCTTCTAAAAAATCAAAGCCTTTTTCAAGAGGTTCTGACTCGTCGCAGAGAGTATAGGCATTTTCAAAAGCAGGAAGAAGGCGTATTTTGTCGGAAGGATGCAAAGATCCGTCAAAGAGCTCATAGTAGGAAGAATACTGTTCTAAAAGCCTGGAGAAGAGCTCTATCTGGGCTCTCCCTATCTTGCCTGTATCGGGTTTGCTTGTGCAGAAGATGGCGAGGGTTTGCAGAGCAACCCTGCCTTCTTGCATCTGGGCATAGGATGTTTTCGAAAGAGGATCGAAAGGGGTTCTTTCCGGGCTTTCTTGAAGATAGCTAAGAAGGTCGCAATGGATGTCGACAATGGGATACATGTTGTTAGACCCCTTCTTGGAGCTTACGCAAGTCCATAAGACCTGTAAAGAGAGCAAAGACCTTTTGGAGCAACGCAATCCGATTGTCTTTGGTTTTGGGATCCTCGACAAGGATTTTGACTTGGTCTAGGAAGGCTGAGAGCGGGTCTTGCAATGTGGCAATCAGCTGGAAGGCCTCCAGGTATTGGAATGAATGGATAAAGGCATTGACTTGAGGTTCTATCTTGTCTATTGCGGCGGCGATCCTTTTTTCTGCCGGATGCTCGGCAAGCTCCGGGTGGAAGGTTGTAATAGAGCCTGACTCTAAAAACCCCTTGACCCGTTTATAGACTTCGAAAAATAGGGTGAACTCTGAAAATGTCCGGAAAGTAGATAAGGCTTGGGTCTTGCAAAACTGGTCGTACGGGTTGATGCATGATCCCTGCAAGACAGCTTCGATGGTGTCTTTTTTAAATCCGCAGTCTTCAAAGACGGTCTTTGCTCGGTTTGTGATGAAAGCGAGGATCTCATCAATTCCCTGAGAGGAAAGCCCCGGATGGCACTCTGTGCACTCTTTAAAAAGGGAGGGGAGGTGAACGCTTCTCCCATTTTCTATGAGGATTTTGAGCATGCCGAGGGTCTGTCTGCGTAAAGCATAAGGGTCGCTTGAAGAGGTGGGTTTGAGGCCTACGCGGAAATACCCGAGGAGATTATCTATTTTATCTGCCAAGCTTAGTATGATGCCGGTCGGAGTTTTGGGAAGGGGAGATGATTCGGACCTTGGCATCCAATGTTCTTCGATTGCTACAGCTACTTCTTCTGGCTCTCCTTGCTCTTTTGCATAGTATTTGCCGATGGTCCCTTGAAGCTCTGGGAACTCACATACGAGGTTAGAGGCAAGGTCTGCTTTTACAAGAAGAGCGGCTCTTGTGACATAGGAACTATCTGCAAGAGATAAGTGCTTGTTGAGAACTTTTGCGATCTTTTCGATTCTAAGAACCTTTTCAAACATCGAGCCTAACTCTTTTTGGAATGTCATCATCTTGAGTTTTTCGTTGAAAGAACCAAGAGGGTTTTTTCGGTCTTGTTCATAGAGAAAAGAGCCGTCGGCAAGACGTGCGGAGAGTACTTTTTGGTTGCCGGAACGGATGGTAGCGTTCGGCTTTTGGTCTGCTGTGATGAGGAACATGTTTTTAAGCTGTCCTTTCGTATCGACCAGAGGGAAATATTTTTGGTGTTCGACCATCTCGGAGATGAGAACCTCTTTGGGGATCTTTAAAAAGCCCTCGTCGAAAAGCCCGTAGGTGAGCTGCGGCCATTCTGTTAAATAGAGCACCTGAGGGAGCACTTTTTCTATGGAAACGGCAGAACCTTGGAGCTTGCGAGAAAGTGTATCTATTTGTCGTAAGATGCTCGTTTTTCTCTCTTCCGGATCGGCAAGCACAAAGGCTTTCTTGAGTGTTGAGAGATACTCTTTAGGAACTTGGATTTTGATGGACTCTGGCAAGAGCTGAGCATGGCCCCATGAAGATGAGCCGGAAGAGGTGTTGCCCACTTGGAAAGGGATGACTTGTTTGCCATAGAGGGCTACAATCCAGCGGATCGGCCTTGCGTAGGAGATCTCCAGATCGGCCCATCGCATCTTTTTAGGGAATTCAAGGTCTGTGATCAGCTTAGGAAGGTGGGTGGAGAGGATCTCCATAGCAGAGCGGCCTTGCTGCGTGTAGATAGAAAATAGGTATTCTACATCCTTAATAAGGCGGATCTCCAATCCAGGTACTTCTTTTTTGCGTATCTTATCTAGAGTGGAGGTTTCTCGTTGCAGCTGTCTTAAAAAACCCGCCCCTTGTTGCGTTGGCTGTCCTGTCTTATCAAAGGCAGATTCAACAGGAGGCCCCTTTCTTTCAACAGACTTATCACGGCTTCCTTCCGATAATCCATAGACTAGGACTGCAAGGCGCTGCGGCGTGCCGAAGACCTCTATACAGTCATATGCAAGCTCCGATTCTTCGAGAAGTTTGCGGGTTGCCATCTCTAAGTGGCGCATTCCGATAGGGACAAAAGTCGCAGGCAGTTGTTCTGAGCCAATCTCTAGTAAAAAGTCTTTTTTCTTAGCAGAGTCGAACTTCGTGGAAAAAGAGATTTTTTTCAAAGAAGAGGCTTTTTTCTTTTCCGGTTTTAAAAGAGGAAATCCCTTCTGTTCTCTCGAGGCTAGATATTCAGTAGCGACAAGGCGTGCCAGATCGCGGATTCTTCCGATATATCCTGTTCTTTCCGTCACCGAGATGACACCGCGGGCGTCGAGGATGTTAAAAGCATGAGAGGCTTTTAATACAAAATCATACGCTGGGATCGGCAGGTGTTTTCCGATTAGGTCCTTGGCTTCTTTTTCATAGTCTGCAAAATGGCGGAACCACATATCGGAAGAGGCTTCTTCAAAATTATAAGCGCTCCATTCCACTTCGTTTTGGTGAGAAAGATCGCGCAAGGTCATCTTCTCATTCCAGCGCACATCAAAGACATTTTCTACATTCTGCAGAAACATCGCAAGGCGTTCGAGTCCATAGGTGATCTCGACGCTGATCGGATGCAAGGGGATGCTGCCGACTGCTTGGAAATAGGTAAACTGGGTGATTTCCATTCCATCGCACCACACCTCCCAGCCAAGACCCCATGCTCCGAGGGTTGGGGACTCCCAGTCATCATGGACAAATCGGATGTCGTGTTTCGATAAGTCTAACCCAAGGGCTAAAAGCGATTCCAGATACCAGGTTTGTACTTCGGCAGGAGAGGGTTTTAAAATCACTTGGAATTGATGAAAAAGTTGGAGTCGGTTCGGGTTCTCTCCGTATCTTCCGTCAGAGGGACGGCGGGAAGGTTCTACGTAGGCTGTATTGTAAGGCTCCGGTCCCAAGCATCGCAGAAAAGTAGAGGGGTTGAAAGTCCCGGCGCCTACTTCGAGGTCATGGCCTTGGTGGATGATGCATCCCTTGGTTTCCCAGAATTCTGTGAGGTTTTGGATCATTTGTTGGAACGTAAGCATAGCTTTTCTATCGGTGTGATAAGGTTATTGTTTGCTGAAATTAAGAGCATACCTCAAAGGCTTGTTTTTGTTATATGCTCCTTTTGTGGTTTGAATTAAAAAAAACATTTACTTCTCTTGGTTTTTGCATTGGCTGCGTTTGACAAGAGCGCCTGGTATTCCGGAGATTAAAAAAGCGCTTCTTGTTAAAAAAATATTATGTATTTTTCGCCAGAGCCTCTGCTGATTGGGATATAGCTTGCAATTCTTTATAATCCCATGTCGACGATGAGTTTTTGAGTCGCTCGTCATCCATCGCAAAACCTTTAACGAGGTGCTCTCGAAGAATAGTTGTTGCCCACTTACGAAATTGGACTCCACGAGGAGCGCGGGTTCTATAACCTACCGCAAGGACGAGATCAAGGTTATAATGGATTACGTCATAGAGCTTTCCATCATCAGCAGTTTGTCGGAATTTCCGACAAACTGAACTAGACTCTAGTTCTCCATCCTCAAAAATTGCACTAATATGCTCAGCAATTGTGGAGCGTCCTTTGCCAAAAAGTTCTGCAATTTCTAATTGAGTAAGTCAAACAGTATTTTCTAACATCTTTAATCTTAAAGAAATACGACCATCATGAGACGTGTATAGAACCACTTCGCTATTAGACACAATTGCTCCTTTCAAGCTTCAGATATGGCGATACAATTGTAGAGAAAATCTTGAATCTTTTCCATTAAAAAGTTATGAGAGTTTTTTGCATGCAAGGCACCGAAATGTCAAAACGAAATGACGCTATTGAAATCTATGCAATCAAAGGCCGCTTAATGCGAGTCACTTGTGACATTAAATACCAAATCAGTAGATTTTGGTAGGAAATTGGTAGTTGAGAGCAAACGATAGCAATCATTCCATTTTTTCCAGTCAAGAGTTCTGAATGCATCTCTTCACCTCGAATTCAAATTAAGGCTTCAGCTTCACGGCTGAAGCCTTTTGTTTTCAATGACATACAAAATACGATTCACGCCGAAAAATTCGACTGCGTAAAGCCAAATTGCGCAAATTTTACGCGCTAGACTGGATGAAACTGCAGTAAAATTCTGCGATTTCTTATCCATTTAGCCAACAATATGTTCCAGTATAATTCCGTTTTTCATGTAATTTCCCTGGGTGTTTTAATGGGGATTGTATTAAGATTGTTCTCTTAAAAACTATGGAGAGCTTATGAGTCTTATAACAGACTACCCGTCTTTTTGCTTAACATACCTTCGTGGGCTTCGTATCGATCCAGCGAAGGAAGAAAAAAAAGAAGAACAAAAAGTCACTGATTGCGCCTTGCGCAATATGCAAGGGACTCTTGAAGCTCACCAGAGAGCTGCTACCTCGCAGCGCAATCAGAGATACTACCATGTTCCTCCAAATTGCAATCCCATGGATCGATGGGTGCATCGATTTGGTTAAGGAGAATATGCAAAACTTTTACGACCAGACCTTAGAGACCCTTGCGGCTTGGTGCGCTGATGTCCAAGAAAAACCTTTCCGCGCCAAACAAGTATGGGAATGGGTTTATCAAAAACAGGTGATCGATTGGAATCTGATGAGCAATCTCCCTTTGGCTTTTCGAGAGAAGCTCGCTTTGCAGTTTTCGATGGAGTCTCTATCGCAAGCAGGCGTTGAGACCTCCAAAGATGGAGAGACGATGAAGTTTCTTTGGAAGCTCTCCGATGGCAAATTAGTCGAATCGGTCCTGATCTTGGCCCCCGGTAGAAGAACGGTATGCGTCTCTTCGCAGGTAGGCTGTCCTGCTCGGTGCGCTTTTTGCGCTTCAGGGAAAGAGGGGCTTATTCGCGATCTGACACAGGCGGAGATCTTTGAACAGGTATATCATATTGAGCGCTGGCTTCGGGCTAAAGATGAGCGCGTCTCTCACGTCGTATTTATGGGGATGGGAGAGCCTCTTGAAAACTACGATGCCGTCACCTCTGCAATTCGGATGTTATGCGATCCTAACCGCTTGAACCTTTCGGAAAGGCGTATCACTGTCTCTACAGTAGGGGTTATCGAAGGGATCCGGAAGCTTGCGCAAGAAGAGTTTCGGGTGAACCTTGTTCTTTCTTTGCATGCCCCAAACCAGCATATCCGCAAGAAGATCATCCCTTATGCCAGAAAATACGATCTATCCGATATCCTCTCTTCCATGCTCGAGTATGCTCAGCATACCAAGAGAAACCTCACCTATGAGTATACTCTTCTTGCAGGGATCAATGACGAAGTGGAACATGCTAAAGAGCTTGCTCTTCTTTTGAAGGGGCATCCTTGCACCGTCAACCTGATCCCTTACAATCCTGTTGAAGGACTGCGGCTGCAGCGCCCTGAAAAGGAGCAGATCGAAGCATTCAAACATACCCTAGAGCAAAGAGGCGTTGTCACCACCTGGAGGTATACCAAAGGGAAAGATATCGCTGCCGCATGCGGACAGCTAGCCCTGAAAAAACAGCAGGAAGATAAACTCTCTTTAGTGTCCCCTTAAAAAATCTGGCGTTAATTTTCTTAAGAAGATAAGCTCCTGTCAAGAAAATCGCTAGATGGGGGATCTCTCTCTTGAACTTGCCGCTATGCTTAACATTATCCAGGATTTTACTCGGGCCTCTCTTCATGGCGACATTCCTTTATTACGAAGAGATGGGGATCTCTTTGGAGTGGCTGCCCTATATCTTGCTTTTTTTAGCGGTGATCTCTGAGCTTTCTGACCTCTTTGACGGCTTCTTTGCCAGAAGGCATAATAAAGTGACGGAGCTCGGTAAGTTGTTAGACCCTATGGCAGATAGCATCTTTCGTCTGTCGGTATTGCTAGCCTTCACCCAAGGGTTTCTAAAGCTACCGCTTCTGCTTTTTGTCGTCTTCTTCTACCGGGACACTCTAATCAGCACTCTACGCACTGTCTGTGCTTTAAGAGGCCTCACCCTAGCTGCCCGCTGGAGCGGGAAGATCAAGGCGGTGATTTTAGCTGTCGTCATCTTCTGTATCTTAATTTTGATGATCCCGTATTCCTTGGGATATCTCGAATTGAGCACGCTCCGCAGTGTGAGCTTCTATAGCGTGTTTTGTGCAGCGCTCTATGTGGTCTACTCCTGTTTTGAGTATATCCAAGCAAACTACTCTTATATTCGCAAGGCGCTAGGTTTTTAAGGCTTTATAGAGGGTTGCATACTCTAAAGCTGCCTGCTTCCAGCTAAAGTCTTGTGCCATTCCTGTCTTCATGATTTTCTGCCATTCTGCAGGTTGGTTTTTCCATAGAGCAAGGGCTCTATCGACTGCTGAGTTCACTCCTTTCTGATCGGGAGTTTCAAAGACGAACCCGTTTTGAGAGTCTGCGATCGTATCTGCAAGGCCTCCTGTCTTTCGAACGAGCGGGATGGTTCCATAGCGCAATGCGATCATCTGTGTGAGACCACAGGGTTCAAAAATAGAGGGGATTACCAGTAAGTCGGCGCCAGCGAAGATCTGATGAGCCAGTGCTTCGTTGTAATCCAGTAGGATAGAGACATCTGGGTTGTTGCTGTGTTTCTCTTGTAGTGCAGTAAAAAAAGCATGGATCTCGGGGTCAAGAGCAGACCCTAGCAACGCAAACTGTCCGCCCCTTTCCAGCGTTCTCTCTAAAGCATGTGCAATAAGATGAGGGCCTTTTTGTTGGACTAGACGGGTGATACAAGCAACTAAGGGCTTTTTATTCTCTGTCATCCTCAGGTGTTTGCGTACATGGGCCTTATTTTTTTCTTTGGCATGGAGGATCTTGGCAAATGGCTCTTCTAAATACGGAGGATATGTAGAGTATCGAGCTACGAGATGCGGATCGGTCTCTGGATTCCAGAAGTCTTCATCGATGCCGTTTAAGATCCCTTGGAGCTTGAGCTGCTCTTGGTGTAAAACGGCATCGAGTCCATGGCCGCCTTCGGGGGTTTGGATCTCCTGTTGATATTGCGGAGAGACTGTCGTGAGCTTGTCTGCATAGACAATGCCTCCTTTTAACAGGTTGATTAGCTGGGGTGAGGCAGGGTCTTGTAGAAGGGTCTTGTCCAGATAGTGCTCTCCATGCAGTCCTATGCGTGTGAGATTATGGGGACTGCACCTGCCCTGGTGTTCTAGGTTATGCAGTGTGAGCACGGTTTTTTTTGTCACAAATCCAAGCGGGATATACATATCTCTGTATAAAACAGGTACAATCGCTGCGGGCCAGTCGTGGACGTGCAGAACATCTGGCTTTCTTCCAGATTTAAAAAGAAACTCCATCGCCGTCCTAGAAAAATACAAAAAACGGTCGATATCATCGCGGCATCCATAAACAGTCCCCCTACTAAAAAAATAATCGGGATGATGGGGTTCTATCAACAAGACGTTGAGACCGTCGACTTCAGCCGACCAGATGGTGTTATTATATCGATGAGGTCCATCAAAAGACCAAAGGTCTCGGTAATGGACTTTTAAAGATCGAAGATGACTATAATCGATGACATCGTATTTCGGTAGGATGATTTCTACATGATGTCCTTGGCGTACCAGCTCTTTTGACAGTCCATGGAGTACATCGCCGAGGCCTCCTACTTTGGCGATCGGAGCCAGCTCGGAGCCTATATGGATGACATGCATGAAAACCTCTTTCTAGCGGTATGTTTTTTTGATATACCGAATCGGGATTTTCTGGAACAGTCTTTCTGTGGATTTTCCAAGCAGCCTGAATAGATGCTTCAGGCTGCTGGAAGGGGTTGGTTTATTTTTTATCGCTTCGAGATGAGGGGGAGAATACCGCTTGAATTGCTTGAGCTCGTACTTCGTTCCAGGATGCAGTTATTTCTGAAGATTGTGTGCTCAGGAAGGCAACTTCCCCGGCTTTCCATTGCTGTGCTGTGGGTAAGCCTCTGCAATAAGTATCAAATCCTTGTTTGATCGGAGAAGACTCTGCGGTTGCTAGTTCATAGAACTTCCCATATGTCCGATTGCGTGACTCTTCTGGAATCTGGTTCCATAGTGTTAGTTGAATTTGGTTCCATTGGCCCTTTGGGGGGGTTTTTAGTTGAGTTATCAATGTAGAGGCTTTTGTTGTAGGATTATTCGAGTCCGAGAAAGAAGCGAAAGTGGAAGCTCGGTTGGAAGTTGAGAGCGCTGGTGCAGGAGCCGCTGCAGGTGTTGTTGGAGCTGCTGCAGGTGTTGTTGGAGCTGCTGCTGCCGGCTCAGCGCTTTGAGGTTTTAATCCAGGAGCTGCTGCGGGGGCTGCTGCTGCGGGGGATGGTTTTGCGGAGGATTGCAGCGCTTGAGCTTTTTGAGCTAATGCTTTTCCAGCGTCAAATGCTAGGCTCCAAGAGTTGTATATCGCATCAAAATGCTGTGCTGCTTGTATAGCATCCGACGCGTTTGCGTTTGCGACGGCCAGATTAAGAGCTTCGAGGAGAGTCCTTAACTCTGGAGGCTTGTGACGTAGCACTTTTGTGATCCCTGTATATTCATGGTCTATACGGGCTGCAAGTGCTTCTGCGGTCATTAAGCAAATCATTCCATCTTCTTCATTTGCTAAGGGCATTGCGGATAATGCTGTTATTTCTTTTGCCAAAGGAGCGCAAGCCTCGCAATGTTTTCGGGCCTCTTCTGGTGTTATGCTGGAGGAAGAAGCGATAGCGGAGACGGATGAAGTCCTAGTTTGAGCGTTTTGAGCTGCTTGCAGGGTTACCTGAATTGTGCTAAGAGACTTTTGGTTTTTTGCTAAATGTTTATCGATCTTTTTTTGTAATTTCTCAATGTGAACGATTACGTCTTCTGCAGATTCCTGCAGGGCTGCATTGTGACCTCGAAGATGGAGAGGAACTTGGATTTCAGTTAATTTAGCAACAAGTTGTGTTTGTGCGAATTGCTCAAGAGTGTCAGATGGTTGTGAGGATTGTAATTTTTGTATAAATTTCGTTTTGCGAAAATTAAACGGTACAAAGCTATCGGAGGTTGATCCTTTTTTGGGTAGTTGTTGAATGATAGCTTGCCAATCTGTCTTGTACTGAATCAGCAGAGTAGTAAGCGATTCCTGACGGTTTTGGAGGTTGGTGAATTCTGATTGACATGCTTCAATATTTGACTGAATTAATTGTGCCAAATTTGGAGCAGTCTGAGGGGGGGGTAATAGGGTAGCGCTTTCGATGAGAGTTGTTAACTCAGAGCTAGTAATGTGACCGTCCATCGAGAGAGTGCTTCCTTTGGGGGCGTCTTCAAGGCTAGGTAAAGGGCTTTGTAAAATGGCGGCTGCACTCAATAGACAAGCTCTATTGGACAAAGAGTCTGGAGAGCTTGGGTCATTCAGAACTTCAATTGCTTGCTTTACAATAGCGCGTTCTTGATAGGGAAGACGGTGGAGAGCGTTTCTTAGTGGGGATTTTGAACTGACATTAGTGCTCTTAAAGTGGGTGATAGCCGAGCTTAGAAAAGATTTGTAGTCGGCTATAGTTGGCTCAGTCGTGGTTCCTCCGGAGCTGTCAGAAGATATGCTGGGACGGCGGGCTGGGACTGCGGGAATGGCGGGAGGTGGAGTTGCAGAGACAGGTGTTGGTGTTGGTGTTGGTGTTGCAGGTACTGACAATGCTCTCCCTGCAGCGGCACTTGCCGCTGTAGCTGCCGGAGTTGGTGCTGGAGAAGGGC
This sequence comes from uncultured Chlamydiae bacterium, assembly GCA_945952445.1. Classification (GTDB taxonomy): domain Bacteria; phylum Chlamydiota; class Chlamydiia; order Chlamydiales; family Rhabdochlamydiaceae; genus CAMFIG01. The sequence goes on along the minus strand of CAMFIG010000011.1, from coordinate 20,152 downwards.
TTCCTGCTGTAGGAGTAGTGGCGGAAGTCAAGCTTCTTACGCTATCTAATGGTGTTACCATAATAAAATACCTTTGTTTTAATATATTAATCAAATTTATAAGTATTATATCATTATTATAAATTAAAAATACAGTTATATTGACTGTGTTTTTATTATATTCAAATATTTATGTTTTAATTCTAAGAATGCAACCGCTTCTTGGTAAGAGGAATGCGACTATTGGATATTGCCCTAAGAAATTAGAAATTTTTTTGCGGGAAGCCGAGGGGAAGTATCTCTCAAAACGTGGGAAAAACACCTGCCTTAGCGATCTTTTTTCGATTTTTAAACCATTGACTTCTAGATGGTTGTGTAATTTTTAAGAGATCAAGTTGCTTTTTATTCGCAAAATCCTTAGCATAATGCTGTTTGCATTTTTCACCGAATGAAAATGGTGGGGTGTCGCCAAGTGGTAAGGCAGCGGTTTTTGGTACCGCCATTCGGAGGTTCGAATCCTTCCACCCCAATTAAACTGTGAGTATAAAATGCATGAAAACTCTTCGTTTTTGCTTTTTGCGGGTTCTTCTCATAGGGAGCTGGGAGAGCAGATTGCGAAGAATTTGCATGTGTCGCTTGGAAAGATCCAAATAGAGACTTTTCCAGATGAAGAGATAGGCGTTCAAATTTTAGAGAATGTCCGCGGTCGGGATGTGTTTGTTTTGCAAACCATCGCACGACGTCCCAACTTCTATCTCCTGGAGCTGTTTATTATTGTGGATGCATTGAAGCGAGCCTCTGTTAAATCGATTACGGCTGTCATCCCCTATTTTGGGTATGCAAGGCAGGATCGAAAAGATCGAGGGAGGGTTCCGATTACGGCAAAGCTTGTAGCGGATCTTCTCGAGAAGTCAGGGGTAGACCGAGTGCTGACGATGGATTTGCACGCAGAGCAAGTCCAGGGTTTTTTTAACGTGCCTGTAGATAATCTCTATGCAAGACCTGTTTTTGTGGAAGAGATAAAAAAGATGGGTGCGCGAAACCCGATTATGGTAGCTCCGGATATAGGGAGCATCAAGTTGGCTAAGGCCTTTGCAAGAGATCTGGGTACAGGGCTTGCAATCGTAGATAAAAGAAGGGTCAGTGCAGAGATTGTGGAAGCTGCAGCATTAATCGGAGATGTGAAAGACAAAGAGGTCTTTCTCGTAGACGATATCTGCTCGACAGGGAGTACTTTAAAGATGGCGTCTTGGGTGTGTAAACAAGCCGGAGCCAAAAAAGTATATGCTGTCGTATCCCACGGCCTGCTGCTGGGCAAAGCGTTTGAAGAAAGTGCGATTGAAAAGATGTTATTATCGAATACCATTCCTCTTGGAAATGTCCCCGGAAGGGAGCGTTTGCAGGTGGTTTCAATAGCAAATCTTTTTGCTCTTGCAATCGATTGTATTGTAAGTGACAAATCGATTTCCTCTCTATTCCGCCCCCAGTAATATTAAAGAATTTGGAATAACTTTTCCTTACTCGAGGAGAACACGTGTATGAAATTATCTATCAGTAAAAGAGTAGGGACGAAAAAAAGCGAGATTCATCAAATCCGAAGAGAAGGCAATATCCCTGCGGTTTTATATTCTCCTAAGCGTCCTACTGAAATGATTACAATCAATGGTTCAGACTTCGCAACGGTTCTACGTCAAGTGGTGCCAGGTCGTCTGGCTACAACGAAACTAACACTGGCGGGCGAGCATGGGGAGATCCGGGCGATTGTCAAGGATATCCAATACCATCCGACCACGTACCAAGTGTTTCATGTGGATTTGGAAGAGCTCATCGATGATATGCCAGTCAGCGTGAAGGTGCCTATTGAGTGCACAGGCGCTGCAGAGTGTTCAGGGATCAAGCTGGGTGGTTTTTTAAGACAGGTGATCCGTTGTGTTAAAGTAGAGTGCCTTCCATCCAAGATGCCTGAGATGTTTGAAATTGATGTCAGGGAGCTTGGAATTAAGCAATCTAAACGTCTGTCCGATATTGCTATGCCAAAGGATGTAAGACCCTTGGCTCGGCTGGATGAAGTAGTTGTTGTGATTGCGAAACGATAAGAGGGAATGTGGAGAACTTTCCTCTTGGCCTCAGCTTTTTAATTGTAGGACTGGGGAATCCGGGGAAAGCCTATGAACTGACTCGGCATAATATTGGGTTTCGAGTGGTGGAGGCTCTGGCGAAAAAACAGGGCTTGCCCTTAAGGGGAGAAAGAGAGTTTGAAGCGGAAATGGCACGAGGTGTTATCGCCTCAAAAAAGGTCATTCTGCTTCGTCCTCTTACATACATGAACAGCAGCGGAGAATCCGTCAGCCGGGTCGCTAAATATTTTGATGTGCCTTTGACTCAAGTCATGGTCGTCAGCGATGATATAGCGATCGACTTTGGAGACTTGAGAATGAAGACTTGCGGGAGTAGTGGAGGGCATAATGGCCTTAAAAGCATAGAACTCCACTTCGGCACCCAAGCTTATGCGCGGCTGAGATTGGGTGTGGGAGACCGCAGACAGGGGCATTTAGCCGATTATGTGCTAGCTCCCTTTACCCAAGAAGAACAGATAGAATTGCCAAAAATGATAGAACGCGCAGTGGGTGCGCTGGAATGTTGGCTCCAAAGCGGGATTGTCCAGGCGATGCAATTTGCCAATGTGAGCCAGAAAGGAAAAAAACCTGAACAAAATTTAGGAGAGTAGAAGATGGCAAAAAAAGAAAGAACACATCTATATGAAGGGATGTATATTCTCAATGCCACCTTGAGTGATGACGCAAGACAAAAAGCGCTGGATAAAATCACCACGGGTATCACGAAGAGGGGAGGGGAATTGCATAAAATTTTCGATCAAGGGCGAAAAAAACTCGCTTATGAGATCGTAAAGAAACGGGAAGGACACTATGTGCTTCTCTATTTTACCGTACCTGCAACAGCAATGACAGAAATGTGGAGAGAGTATCATCTCAACGAAGACCTTATCCGCTTTTTGACCCTGCGTGTTGAAAAGGTCCCAGAGAAGATCGAATTCCAACCGTTACCAGTCTAAGGGGGAAATATGTTTGTGAAAAAAAGTCCAATAGAGAACCTCTTCTCTAAAAAAAGAAAGCAATGTCCGTTTACTGCGGCCGGAGTTCGTCACATTGATTATAAAGACATCGACACTCTGATTCGATTTATCACGGAAAGAGGAAAAATCCTCCCGCGCCGAATTACCGGAGTATCCGTTGGCCACCAACGAATGCTTTGCTCTGCGATCAAGAAAGCAAGACACATGGCTCTTTTGCCCTTTGTGTCAGAAGATTAATTTGGGAGATACTTGCCATGCAAAACCAGTTATTGCTTATAGAAGATGTGGATAATCTTGGAAGAAGTGGAGATGTAGTCTCTACAAAGCCCGGTTATGCCCGAAACTTTCTTCTTCCTCAGAAAAAAGCCCTCATTGCGGATAAGTTCACTTTGCGCATGCAAGCTAAGCTCAAAGAAGAAAGGGCAAAGCGCGCTGTAGTTGACCGCAAAGAAGCGGAAGAGCTCGCTCAGCAAATCGTCGGCAAAGAGTTTTCTATCGTAGTCAAAGTAGATCCAGATGGCCGTATGTATGGTTCCGTCTCTTCTCAAGACATCGTGAAGATGCTCTCTGACCAGGGATTTGTTGTTGAGCGCAAAAGTGTTGTTTTAACTCACCCAATCAAACAATTGGGAGTTCATTCAATCCAATTGAAGCTTAAAGAAGGGGTTCCTGCGAACATCTCGCTTTCGATTGTAAGCGACAAGCCTCTTGCTGTAAAAAAAGCTGTAGAAGAAACAACTCCTAGCGAAGGCTAAGGAGGATCGGTTTGATAGAAGGGCAAGCAAATTGTTTAAAAGCGCTTACTCTTCTATCTCCGTCTAAAATCAATCTCTTTTTCCAAGTTCTTCATAGGCGAAGTGATGGCTATCATGAGATTGCTTCGTTGTATCAGATTATCAGCTTGTCAGATCGAATGGAAATATCTCTGTCCACAGAAGATAGCTGGTCTTGCAATGATCCCGCTCTTCTTTGGGATCCATCTAATTTAGTGTATAAAGCTCTTTCGCTTTTTCGGAAGAAAAGCGGGATCTCTTCTTGCTTTCAGATTTCTTTGCATAAACAGATCCCGATGCAGGCAGGCTTAGGGGGAGGGAGCGGCAACGCTGCAACAACTCTTTGGGGAGTCAATGCTTTATTGGGATTCCCTGTCGATGAGCAGATGTTGCGTGTTTGGGCAGGTGAGATCGGTTCCGATGTGCCGGTTTTTTTCTCAAATGGACTCTGTTATTGTACCGGAAGAGGAGAGATCCTACATCCTGTCCAGGAAGATCTTCGCCTTCCGCCGATCTGGATTGCAAAGCCCTCTGAGGGGCTTTCTACGCCAGCTGTCTATCGAGCTTGGGAGCCTTCACCAAAAGAGCCGAAGAGCGCATTTTATAACGATCTGGAAATCCCTGCCTTTTCTCTGATGCCTCGTTTAAAACAATATAAGCAGGATCTATTGGATCTTGGGTTTGAGCATGTTGTCATGACAGGCAGTGGGACTGCCTTTTTTTGTTTAGGGTCTCTCTCTCAGCCAAAGCTCGAGGGAATCCGGTTTTTTTTAGTGGAGCCTCTCTACCGGAAGGAACGGAGCTGGTATGAATTTATGCCGATTTGATAATCTGTATTTTTTGCAAAGAGACGATGATATGAAAAAAAAGATTTGCGAGGATGGTCTGATCATCATTACAGGAGCTGCCGGGTTTATTGGATCCTGCGTGGTCCGTTACTTAAACGACCAAGGATTGCATCGCCTTCTGCTCGTCGATGATATCAAGCGGACTGAAAAGTGGAAAAACCTTCTTCAAAAAAGATGCGTAGATTGCATTTCACGCCATGAGCTCTTTTCCTGGTTAGAGGGGAGAGAACAGGAGGTGCGAGCTTTTATCCACCTCGGAGCCTGCTCGGATACTCTAGAGATGGATGGGAGCTATTTGATGGAAAATAACTACCGCTATTCCGTGCGCCTTGCAGAATATGCCTTGAAGCATGGCCATCGGTTCATCTATGCTTCTTCTGCTGCTACCTATGGTGATGGAAAGGAGGGCTTTCATGATGCGCATGCAGACCTTGAAAAATTAAAACCGCTCAACCTCTACGGATTTTCGAAGCACTTTTTCGACCTTTGGGTAAAGCAGCAAGGGGTGCTGGATAGGGTAGTCGGTCTTAAATACTTCAATGTATATGGACCCAATGAACACCATAAGGGACGGATGGCATCGATGGTATATAAGATGTTCCCTCTCGTGCGCGACCAAGGGAAGATCTCCTTGTTTAAATCAACAGAGCCAGAGAAGTTCCCCGATGGAGGCCAATGCAGAGATTTTATCTACGTCAAAGACGCTGTGCGGATGACATGCCAGTTCTTGGAGAATGAGGTAGGAGGGATTTTTAATATCGGATCTGGGAAGACCACCACTTGGAATGCATTGGCAGCAGCTCTTTTCCGTGCTCTTGGAGTCCCTGTCCAGATCGAATATGTGGATATGCCAAAAGAGATGGTGAAACAATACCAAAATTATACATGCGCCGATATGCAGAAATACCGAGACGCATTAAAAATCGAAGGCCCTCTTTGCGGGTTCTCCGTAGAAGAAGGGGTCCGAGATTATGTTCAGAACTATCTAGTGAAGGAAGAAAGATGGTAAAGCTCATTGGAATGCTCAGCAGGTTTAATCCGGCCCGTGTCCTTGTGGTTGGAGACTTTATGCTCGATACCTATACGACAGGCAGGGTAAAGAGAATCTCTCCCGAAGCTCCCGTATCTATTCTTCATGTTCAAAGAGAGGAGAGCTTGCCAGGCGGTGCTGGGAACGTAGCTTTGAACCTCGTCTCCTTAGGAGCTAAGGTGAGAGTCATCGGACGGATAGGACATGATATTGCCGGCGATGCGCTGAAAGAGAGCTTGGAGAAAGAAGGGATCAACACAGAAGGGCTCGTCTACCAAAAAGGCTTTAAAACGCCCGTAAAAAACCGGCTGATTGCCGATGCCCAGCAGGTGCTGCGTGTGGATTTTGAGACGGTCATCCCCCTTTCAGAAGAGATGGAAGAAGAAGTGATCCAAGCGTTGCCTCAGTGTCTGGAAGACGTGCAGATTGTGGCAATCTCCGACTATGCAAAAGGGTTTTTAACAGCATCTTTGCTCCGCAGAATCATCGACACTGCCAAGATGCGTAATATCCCTGTGATTGTAGATCCTAAAGGAGATGACTTTTCGAAATACCAGGATGTAACGGTCATTAAGCCCAACCTTTCAGAAGCATATGCTGCGGCGAGAAAAGCTCCCGGCACTTCTTTAGAGCTTGTCGCTGAAAAAATCTTCGACACCTGCCAGGCAGAAATGCTTCTCATCACAAGGTCGGAAGCAGGGATGACGCTCTACCATCGTAAAGGCGGGTCGTATGACTTCCCAGTTCGGTCAAAGGAAGTCAAAGATGTCACGGGAGCTGGAGACACTGTGCTTGCCATGATCAGCGTAGCCCTTGCGAACTCTTTAGATATCCGCTATGCGGCTCAGCTTGCCAACATCGCAGCCGGCATCGCTATCGAGCGACTTGGCTGTGCTCGCGTCAACATTTCAGACATGGCAGAACGATTGCTCGAATTCGACATTGAAAATAAGATCTTTGATGAAGAACATCTGTTTGCTTTGCAGCAGGCTCTTAAAGGAAAACGATACACGGTCTTAGTTCTCGATAGCCACCATGGTATGTCTACTCCTATTTTCAGGAGCATCCGTAAGCTGGCAAGTAAAGACCTAGAGAAAAAACTGATCGTCTACGTCCGTGACGATGATCCCGATGCAGAATTTGTCTCTTTCCTCTCTTCTTTTGCTGAGGTCGACTTCATCGTTCTGAAATGTGAAAGTCTCAAAAGCCTGTGCGATGTGATTCACCCTCATCAGATTCATGTGATGGAAAACGATGGAAGGCTGGTCCTTCTGGACCACCCCTCCACATTACTATCGCGACTTCGCAATGCATTTCATCAAGAAGAGTCTTCTGTTTAGAAAGACTCTTTTAGCCTTTGGATTCTCTCTGCTAAAGGGGGGTGTGAAGCAAAGAAGCGCATCCACCCTCTTTTGCCAGGATGGGAGATTTTCAATGCCGCCAGCGCGGGCTTGTCGGCATGAGGGTCTTGTACCCTCTGCATCGATTGCAGAGCTTCTAGAGCAGCGATCATCTTCTCTTTTCCGGCAAGATGAGCCCCTCCGGCGTCGGCGCGGAATTCGCGGTACCGAGAAAACCAAGCGACTACCACAGATCCTAGCACCATGAAGACAACTTCAAATAGAATCACAAAGAGCGAATACCCAAGATAGGATCCAGAAGAAGATTCATTGCGGTTTTTCCCAAGTCCCGACAGAGCAAAGGCTAGCACCCTTGCCAAAAACATCACAAAGGCGTTTACGATCCCTTGGATGAGTGTCATCGTCACCATATCCCCATTGACTATATGGGAGATTTCGTGAGCAATCACGCCTTCGAGTTCTTTAGCGTTCATCTTGCGAAGAAGACCTGTAGACACAGCGATTAAAGAGCGCTTTTTTGTAGGCCCCGTTGCAAACGCATTCGGCTCGGGAGATTCATAGATACCAACCTCCGGCATCTCTTGCAAATGCGCTTGCCGGCACAATGTATACACGGTGCTCACTAAGGCTCTTTGCTCAGAGTCGCTGGTATCAGGATCCAGGATGCGGACTCCCATCATCCACTTGGCCATTGTCTTGGATAGAGCCAAAGAGATCAGAGCGCCTCCCATGCCCCAAACCAAACAGAAAATCATCAGGGAGTTATAATCAATCCCATAGGCATTGAGGTAGGGACGTACGTTGAACAGGCTAAGCACAATCGATAGCATCAGAACAACGAGAATATTAACAGCTAGAAATAGAATAATTCTTTTTGCAAAGGCCATAATCTTTTTCTCCTTCAGGCAGTGTTGCAAGCTCCCTCATTATCTACGGAAAAAGAGGATCTTGTCAATAGAGGACGATGCAGTTCATCTGAAGAACAGCAATTACGTGTCATAGACTAAACTTGACTTGACAGTCGCTAGTTACCTGACAGTTTCCGAGGTCGTCAGGTTTAACTCATCTAACATCTTATCATGTGTAAGTTGTTTTGACTTAACAAATGTCCTCATTGAAGTTTTTCCATAACAGAACTTTCCTCGAATTGTTCTTTTTTCTTCAGATTGAACTTGTAAGGATTCCTTACAAGTTGCGGCTTTATTCAACTCATTGTCGGCGTAAATAGCTCGTAGATGCGTAGTTGTATTTTGAGAGGTCAGCCAAACTGTGCCGTCTTCTGTGGTGTATAGAACAATTTCTCCGTTTTCCATGTTTTAGCGCTCGTATCTTGATAAAATTTTGAAAATAGCATAGCTGAAGACAATAGTCGCTTCCAGTCAAAAGTTCTGAATACGTCCAATCGCTCCTAATTTTTCGGAAGAACATATCTTTTCAGCCCCCGTAACTACCTAGGAATGCGATTCTTGGGATTGTCGGGGTGGTTTTTAAGATTTCTTTACACTGCCTCTTGAAAAAATAAGTTTAAATCATTGGTTTCAAGGGGCTTGGATTTTCGTTTGCATATAAATTCTCTTTCTGACATTTATCTGCTTCAATCAATGACTCAAACCGACTGATATATGACATGCAATCCTAAAGAGAAAAATCCGTCCCCGAATTTATCTAAAAAGCTGAAAGAGTTTTTATCTCATAACAATGCATGTTATGTGCTGATCACGTGCGGTAAACCATCGGAAGATGGGAAAATGGATGTCGAGATGGTATACGAAGGAGATGAGAGTTTGGTGGCTTATTTGATCGAAAGCGCACAAGAAATCATCGACAGCCAGTCAGAAGCTTTGCGTTAAATCCTCCTCCTTCTAGAATGAAGTTTAAAAGGGAGAAATATGAGCCATCCGATCTTATCACAATATGACCTTTGGTTTGAAGAGCAGCAAGAGGCAATCCAAAAGGACTTCTTTGCATTCTTGCGTTTTGCAAGTATCAGCACTGATCCTCAACATCGATCCGAGTGTTTTCGCACGGCAGAGTGGCTGCGTCGCTATCTATCTGAAATGGGAATGGAAGCGGTTTTATGGGAAAACCCCGGTCTTCCTGTAGTTTTTGCGGAACATCATGTGGGCAAAGACCGCCCGACAGTATTGATTTATCACCACTACGATGTCCAGCCGGTAGACCCTCTAGATCTTTGGCAAACGCCCCCTTTTGAGCCGGTTGTCCGAGATGGGAAAATATATGCACGGGGTGCTTCCGATAACAAAGGGCAGTGTTTTATGACGATCACAGCTCTAAAATCCCTATTGCAGCTCTCTAAAGATTTACAGGTAAATATTAAGTTGTTTATAGAGGGGGAAGAAGAGTCGGGTGGAGAAGGAACCCATTTTACTATCCGAGAAAAAAAGAAACAGCTGGAAGCGGATTATCTCTTTGCTATCGATTTTGACTTGCCAGGCAAGGGAGTCCCCGCATTGAATATGGGATTTCGAGGGATTGCTGCCTTCCACGTTGAATGTACGAATGCCAAGGTTGATTTGCATTCGGGGTCTCATGGAGGCATTGCTCTGAATGCAAACCGCATTTTAGCTGAGATGCTGGCGAAGTTGTGGGATGAGGATGGGAAGGTGGCTATTCCCCATTTTTATGATGATGTAAGACAAAGAAAGGAAGAAGAACTTCGCTCTATGGATTTAAGTTTCGATGAAGATGCGTATCGCAAGGAGTTCGGAGTGGGAGCCTTTTGCTTCCAGAAGGGAGTAGGATTGCGCGAAGCGAATTGGCTTTTACCGACCGTGGAGATCAACGGCATGTGGGGCGGTTATACAGGCAGCGGGTTTAAAACGGTGATCCCGGCAAAGTCTTTTGCCAAGATCTCTTGTAGGCTTGTCCCTGATCAAAGTCCGCAGAAGATTGAAAAAGGAGTGAGGGAGTTTTTCTCATCCCATACTCCTTATGGCGCTGATGTCAAAGTTGATTTTCATCATGGAGCTGAAGGATATGCAGTCTCCTTTGCATCGCCTATAGCTCAGTTGATGAAGAGGAGTTTTGAGGAAGTTTTTAAACAAGATTGCCGGTATACGTTATGCGGTGGGTCTGTTCCTATTGTAAAAGACCTTGTCAGTGCTTCTGGAGCTGAAGCTGTGCTTTTTGGATTTGCTTTAGCTACAGATAACATCCATGCTCCCAATGAACATTTTGAGTGGGAGCATTTTCACCTGGGATATAAAACGCTGGGACGAGCTCTCTTATCTTTAGCCGATATGAGGACATAATGGAATTAAAACGCATCGGCTGGCCCAGAGTACTAGAATGCTTGCCGATGGTTTTTGTTCTCCTGTCTCTTTCTTGTATCTTGGTGCCATTGTCATCGCTTTGGGCAAAGCTTCTGCTCGGCTCTGCAGCAACATGGGTGTCTGTTGCCATATGGGGGTATCGAGGACTTTTTCCAGGAGTGTTGGCATTTCTCTTTTTAGGTGGCTATACTCTCGAATTGCCTGTGCTTCTTTTTGTTGGCATCGCTCTTATGAGCGGAGCTATGCAGGCTGCTTGGCAAGAGGAGCTATTAGAAAAAAGAGATCGAATCGAGAAAAAGCTTTTTTATGTGGAGACAGAGAAATTAGCTTTAGAAAGGGAGAAGTTTTTACAGAGTTATCTAGAAGATCCTATGCAAAAACAGCTGATTGCCCTGCTCTCTCAAACCGAGCAAAAGAGAATGGCTTTGCAAGAGGAGGTGCGCCAGCTAGAGGCTCTTGTCAGTGCATTGCAGTCTCCTAAAAAACGGACAGCTTACAAAAAAACAAAGCCGCTAGATGTACAGCTCGATTTTGTGGACATGCTCCTAGAAAAAAACGCTAGCTCTGCGTCAGAATCTCATAACCATCTTGAGTGATTAAGACGGTATGTTCCCATTGTGCGCTGGGCTTGCCATCTTCCGTGCGTGCAGTCCAATGATCTATGGGGTCGATGACGGCTCCTCTTCTGCCTGCATTGATCATTGGCTCAACGGTAAATATCATACCAGGACATAGGGGGATTTGCAGATTGTTATAGTGATGGGGGACTTGAGGAGGCTCATGGAATGCGATCCCGGTACCATGTCCTACGAACTGATTGACGACAGAACAACGCTCTCTGGTAGCGTGGCTTTCGATTGTTCGGCCAATTTCACATAGCATGAGGCCTGGTTTTAAGATGGAAATCCCCTTCATAAGGCATTCTTGGGATACGCGGACGACCTGTTCTTTTTCTGCATTTACCTGACCGATACAGACCATCCGGCTGCAGTCCCCATAGTATCCATCTAAAATGCACGTCACATCGATGTTTAAGATATCTCCTTCTTTGAGCGGGATGTCATTGGGGATTCCATGACAGATGACGTCGTTGATTGAAGTGCAGATGCTTTTAGGAAAAGGAGGTGTTCCATATCCTAAAGGGGCAGGGACTGCTCCGTGGAGTTTGTGAAGCGAGACAGATAAGAGGTCGAGCTCATTGGTTGTGATTCCTGCTTGAGCCTGTGTGCAGAGTCGGTCTAGGATGTGGGCGGCTAGCTGACAAGCTTTGCGGATTTTTAGGATCTCCTCAGGGCTTTTGGTATAGATCCCATAGGTTTTAATATAGGTCTCATGGCGTCTTGAGTCTTCCTCTTGGGGATTTAACAAAGGATAATGGCATTTTTTCCATTTTTTTTGACTTTGGCACCAGCAGGGATCGTTGCGTTCCATTTTGTATCTTTTGTAATCTAAGGATGTTTGATTTTACAAAAAAGGGGAATAAAATACCTGGACTAAATGCAGTCCGTGGGCTGGGGCGGTGATGCCGGCTGCGATTCTCTGCCTGTTTGACAAGATGGAAGGGATCTCTTCAGGGGCGATCTTTCCACAGCCTACATAAACGAGCGTTCCTATGAGATTGCGGACCATCCGGTATAAAAAACGGTTTCCAATAAGGATCCATTCCAGGTGGTCTTTATGTACTACGAGATGACAGGAGTATAAGGTGCAGATGGGGTCTCTTGTGAATTGTGCTCGGTCATTGCAGAAAGCAGAAAAATCATGGGTGCCCAAAAGAAAGCGAGCGGCTTGTTGCATAGCTTGGATGTCAAGAGGATGGGGATAGTGCCAAGCAATATGGCGTAAGAATGGATTATGGGTGGGATCGTTGCAGATAAGGTAGTGGTATTCTTTTCCAAGGTTATCTAACGTAGGATGAAAGTCGTCAGAGGCGATGCTTATGTCCCGGATGGCGATGATTGGGTTGAGCTCTTCGTTGAGCCTTTCCTGCAATGTTTTCAGGGGGAGATCTTCTGTTATAAAAAAATTGACAACCTGTCCTCTAGCATGCACTCCGGTATCGGTGCGGCTTGCAGCTTGCAGATGCACAGAATGACCTAAGATCTTTTTCAAGGCGTCTTCCAAAGTCGATTCTACCGAAGGCCCTGCCTGCGTTTTTTGCCATCCGAAAAAGCAGCTCCCGTCATAAGCAATTGTCAATCGGACATTCATGAACGCTCAGACAGATAGAGGGTAGTTCCTTCTAAAAACATCTGCACGGCGATGAGTGTTAGCAAAAGACCCATGAGCTTTTCGCATGCGATGATGCCTTTGTCTCCTAATATTTTCTTTAAAAAACTCGAGCTTAAAAGTATCAAGGTGGAAGCAGCCCATGCTAGGCCTATTGCCAGGAGCATGACGAAAGCGCTTTCTTCCCGTTCAGAGTAGAGCATTACTGTGGCCAGGACGGCCGGGCCGGCTACAAAAGGGATTGCAAGGGGGACGATAAAAGGTTCTTTTTTCGACTCTAATTCCTCAGAATGCGTCGGTTGCGGAAAAATCATTCGAAGTGAAATTAAGAAGAGGATGATCCCTCCAGCAATTAAGATCGTATGTTGGTCTACGTGGAGCAGTGAGAGAAGATAGTCTCCAGCAAAGTTAAATACGATAATAATGCAGAGCGCAATGATGAGTTCACGGAAAATGATCTTTCTTTGCATTTGGTTGTTGAAACCTTTTAAGGTAACGATGAAAAGTGGGACATTTCCGATCGGATCCATCAGAAGGAAAAGGGGGAATGCTATTGAAAGAACATGAAGAAAAAAGTCCATAAATCTCCTGTTTATAACTGCATGATTGAATGGTGCTCTTAAAGGTCTTGAATCAATTTGTGTTTTTGCAGCCTGCTATTGGGTTTATTTGGTATTGTATAGGCGATTTTTTTTTGTTGTCTCAGAGAGATAAGAGCTCTTTTTAGAGCTCCTGACGCCTGCTTATGGCCTAAAGCTTGAGATAACTCATTTGTGGATAAGGGGCCTTGTTTAAGCAAGTCTAATATTGTGTTTTCTAATGACTCGGGCCTTGACTCGGGCCTTGACTCGGGCCTTGACTCGGGCCCTATATTTTCAGTCGTCTTGCCTGTAGCAAAGAAGGAGGAAGGTTGGAAAATTGTAATAACCGAAGCGGTTCGGATTTCCCAAGATGGTTTAGGGTTCCCGTTTTCTTTACACCAATCGATAATATTGAGTGTTCCCATTCCCCATTTTTCAATCACCCCAGCGCGATAAAAGACGCTAGCAATAATGGGATTCCAAGGTTTAGATTCATGAGGTTTGGCTAATTTTTCTGGAGTGATGTCAAAGTGTAGAATTCCTGGATTGATAATTTCTAACCGATCATCATATAAGGCAATAGCAACAGCGCCTCCTGCTATTGTGTAGTCTCTATGGCAGATAGCATTTGCTAATGCCTCCCTTGTAGCAAGAGGTGGGTAAAGTGGATAATCCTCTCGTATCATTTTCCCGGGAACAACACGTCCTGCGATGGGAATGTGATCTAGTAAGAATAGTTCCCCCCTCTTCAAAAGATCAAAGGCATTTCCCCAATAATCACGATTATCCATAAATCCGGTTAATCGATCGGCGCCTCTGAAACGAGCGAGCCTTATTGATAGTTGGGGGTAGTGCGAAAATAGCCTTTCGCTTTTTCCATACAAGGCTATGGCGGCATTGATAAGACGTTCACCATCGAAAAGTCCCAAGCCTTTTAAAATCGATTCAGGATCCGCATACGGGGGCTTTTTCATGCGGCCTAACTTGATTGCATTTTGGAGTGTAGATTGAATTTCTTCCTCGTCTAAATCTTTTACGGTTATCCACTCGGGTGCGGGTTCGTTTTCCCAGCGCTGGTGTCCATGAAATTTATTTAAAATGCGCTTTTCAAATTCTTCACGTGGCATAACTTGGGTTGTAGGTCCATGTCGGACATAGGGTCTGCCATCATAGCAATAAGCGCCGAGTCTTCCAGATATTCTGATAAGGATAACGGATTTGTCATCAGAGACAAGTAGTGTTTCGATTTCGGGGAAAGCAGGAGGATCGATTTTTCGTAATTCTTGAACTATGTCTTCAAGAGTCTTAGAGGTTACCTGTTGGCCTGTAATGTCTCCTTGGTCAGTAATACCAAAGAGTACAAATCCCCCTAGACCATTTAACATGGCACAGACTGTTTTAGCAGCTTCAGATCGCTGCCCTGTTGTTTTTTTAAACTCTAGGCGTTCAGACTCTCCTTTTGCAATCAATTTTTCTAATTCTTCCAGATGCATTACGATTCTCTGTTTTTAGGGAATATAGCTTTTAGTTGCGGTATTGAGGTCTAACGTCAAAGTAATTATACTAGTTTCGTTGTCGAGTGCAACATTTTTTGTGTCTTTGCGGAGAGAGTGAGCGAGTTTAATTTTGCATTTACGTAGGCTATCTCTCTTTAACCAACCGCTAGTCTATGGATATTGCTGATAAAATTCGTAAAATTGAGGCCCTCATTGCAGGAGCCAAGAGTGATGGAGAGCGTCAGGCCGCTGAGTTTGCCAAACAACGACTCCAAGAAAAAATTACCGCGCAACCTATTGAGTACACTGTCAGATTGCACAGTCATTGGGAAAAAAAGCTTTTTGTCGCCGTTTGCAGCAAACACGGACTTCGAACGTATCGCTACATGCGACAAAAATATACGACGGCAATGGTTCGAGTAGCCAAGCCTTTTATGGATTTTGTTTTGTGGCCGGAATACAATAAATACGCAAGCATACTTCACAAGCTCACTGAAGAGATCTCAACCGATCTTGTTGCCAAAATTCATTTGGTAAAAGAGGAAGACGAGACCGTTATTGCCGGAGAACTTCCGGAGAAGTCGGAGATTTCAGCTCCTTGATAGGTCCTTAGTGCCGGTATTTAAAGGGAATGCTGGCAATCATTTTCTGCACAGCGGCGTCAAAAAATAGTTAAATCGCTCTGACTCTCATAGTTAATGCGTTTTTTTCCAAAGAGTGTCTATTTGTTTGTTTTGCTGAGAGGTAAGAGGAAAGAGTGCAACGAGATAGTCCTCATTTTTAGAAAAAGCAGCCTGAGTCCAATTCGCGGAGCCGAAGAAAAAATAGGAACGATCAATGCGGCACCATTTATAGTGGAGGAGCTTTCCTGTGCGGCTTCGGAGAACGGGGATGTTCTCCATGGTTAGGGTGGAAAGAGCTTTTTTGCTAGCACCTTTTGCAGCATAGCTGTCGACGGCAATATCTACGCGAACGCCCCGTTTTTGCGCTGCGATAAGAGCTAAGAGGATCTTGGGGTGAGTCAGTGTAAACATAGCCAGCTGGATCTCATGCTGCGCGGCTTCGATTTGAGCGATGAGATGGTTTAGGCAGCGATCTTCCGTATCGGGCAGCTGCCAGAACAAAAGGCTTTGAGAGGGAAGGTTGCACTGATGAACCGGTTCTAGAGAGTATTGTAGAAAATGCGCGAGGTCTGGAGCATAAAGGCCAATGACCAGGTTGTCATGCTTTTTTAGCGAGGAGGTTGTAAAATTGGCCGTTCCCAAGAAGACGGTTGTATTATCGAGGATCACGATTTTTTTATGCATAAGGCCGCTACAGCGCAATGCTGTAGCAAAAGAAAAAGCGCTGTGCAGATCGCCGGATCCTGAAGAGTCGTAATACAGTTCGACATGTTTGCCTTGTAGGGATGCTTTTGCCAAAGAAGAGAGGATGTCGGGATCTGTGCATCCGTACATCTGGATAAAAAGAGAATCATGTGCTTGCGCGATGGCTTTTTGAAAGATTTTTTTGAGATCATCTCGAGTTTGGTTGGAATAGAAATAGACAGGAGTCTCTTTGGTGGGTAGAGAAGGGAAAAAATCGAGATAGGCTATATAAGAGAAAAAAAGAAAAACCCCTCCTAGGATGCAACATCTCACGATAGATAGAATCCAGCGGCGGCAATGCCTAGAAGGGAAGAAGTTAGACTGTTTCTCCGCGAGCACGGATTTGGCGGATGATAGTAGGCAGTCCTAGTTTGTCAATCGTTCTCATGCCGGAGGCTGTGAGTTTCAATGTGACAAAGCGGTTTTCTTCCGCAAACCAGAACCGTTTTTTCATGAGATTTGGAAGGAATCTTCGGCGTGTAATCCCAGTTACCTTTAAGCCGACTCCTTTTTTCTTTTTCGCAATCCCTCGGATTGCATATCGATTTCCTGTGACAGGCGTTTTTCCTGTGACTTGACATTTTCTAGACATGGCTTTCACTCCCGATTCTATAAGTTGGCAAAATGGTAGCAGCTTCTTTGTTATTGAACAAGAATATTTGGAGTTGTAAATTAAAATTTTAGATTGAAAGAGGGTTACGTGGAAGAACTGTATGCGGATTTCTTGGTTATAGGATCGGGGCCTGCAGGGCAAAAAGCGGCAATTCAGGCATCGAAATTAGGAAAGAGCGTCATTGTTGTGGAGAAAGAGCCTGTGTTAGGTGGGGCATCCTTGAATTCTGGGACGATCCCTTCTAAATCTTTACGGGAAGCTATTTTAGATCTAACCGATTTTTACCAGCGTAGCTTTTATGGTCAAGCCACCGTGGTTAAAAAAGTGTCTATTAATGATCTTAACTTTCGACTCAATAAAATTCTTGACGAGCAAAGACGGATCTTAATGCGGCAATTTGAAAAAAATAAGATCCGCTGCTTTCATGGGGCGGCTCAGTTCTTGGATGCGCATCATGTGCGTCTCATGCATTCTGAGCAGATGGAGAAAATCCGGTTCGGCCACTGTTTGATATCGACAGGATCGAAGCCTCGCAATCCTATTTATGTTCCTTTTGATCATGAGAAGGTGCTCGACTCCACAAGACTTCTTGCGATCGACCATGTTCCCAAAACGATGGTTGTTTTGGGCGGAGGGATCATTGGAGCGGAATATGCAAGCTTTTTTGCAGCTTTGGGAACAGAGGTGACAGTGGTCGATAAAAGAGATCATTTGTTGCCTCTTCTTGATGCAGAGATCGGCATGCATTTGCAAAAAGCGCTAAGCAGTTTGGGATTGCAAGTTCTCGGGAACAAGGAGCCTGCGCATATTCGGAGAGTAAACGATCACGTGGAAGTGGAGTTTAAAGACGGGACGTCTGTAGAGGCAGAGGTGCTTCTCTATGCTTTAGGAAGAGAAGCAAACGTCGATCAATTGCATATTGAAAGAGCGGGGATCGAAGTAGATCACCATGGATACATTCCCGTGAATGCGCTATTCCAGACTGTAATTCCTCACATCTATGCTGCAGGAGATGTGATCGGAGCTCCTGCTTTGGCATCTACAAGTATGGAACAAGGCAGATTGGCTGCACGGCATGCCTTTGGAGCGCAAACGCATCACTTTCCCAATTTTTATCCGATCGGAATTTATACGATTCCAGAAATCTCATCGTGTGGATATACTGAAGATCAACTCAAGGCTTTAGGGTTTCGGTATGAAATCGGAAGAGCTTATTACTACGAGATTGCGAAAAATCAAATTGTAGGCAATGATCCGGGGATGTTTAAAATCCTATTCCATGCCGATACTTTGGAGATTTTAGGGATCCATATTATCGGAAGAGCAGCTACAGAATTGGTCCACATTGGGCAAGTCGCGATGAGTTTTAATGCTAGAATAGACTATTTCATTGATCAGGTATTCAACTATCCGACATATGCCGAAGGATATCGCATCGCGGCGCTAAATGGATTTAATAAGGTAAAGCATAAGAAGTAGGAAGACAATGGCGATATACGATATTTTTAACACAGAAAAAAATGCTCCCAAAGTAGAAGAAGCTCCATCATCCCAGGATGGCTATTCTGCAAAGGATCGATTCTTTTCTTCTTTGTGTGCTCGGCTATTTTTTTTCCTTCTGTTCCTTGCTGATATCGGCTGGTTTTTATTTTCTGTGTGCAGGATTGTTTTTTGGATTAGCCTTCATTTTCTTTTTTTGTGCAGAGCTTCAGGATTGCGAATGAAAATTTTAAAGTCATGGCTTTCTTTAAAACGGGGTCTGGTTTGTGGTCTTTCATTGGCGGTCTCTTTTTGCAGCCCAGCCTTTGGGATTATGATTGCTTGTACTTATTTTTTGATGTATGACCAGCAGGGGATCGATGAAGTCGTTCCAGCTTCCTTAAAAGAGCAGTTTAAAGATCTTTTTGCCCAGTCAGGTCAGATGACATAAGCCTGAAATTATAATCGAAATAAATAGAGATCTTAACATCTGATTGAAAAAAACAGTATTTTCCTGTTAAATAGTATCAGTTTAAGTCTATTTATCGAACAAAAGGCCTTTCTATGTCTAAAAAAATTTTTTCCTTGATAGCCTTCGCTTGCAGCTCTCTTTTGGCTGATGCAGCGCCTCCCTCTTTAGCGGAAGCCACGCATGTGGAGATTCTTTCATCGCAGAGTCCAGAAAGCTTGTTTCTTTCTACGAAACAGTCGCTTTCCAGCTTGGTTCAAGCAAATGCAAAAGTAATGGATCAATACCATGCTTTCGAAGCCGCTTTGCAAAAAGCGATAAAAGAAGGGAAGCTCTCTTCCCAAGATGTAGAGTTCATTCTTTCAGGGCTCCTCTTTGCTGCAGAAAAACACCAGATGCAAACTCGAAAAAATGCAGATAAGACCCCATATATTGAGCATCCCCTCGGTGTGGCAGAGAGTATTTTGAGCGTAGGTCGTGTATATGATGCAAAAATTCTTGTAGCCGCTCTATTGCATGATACCATAGAAGATACAAAGACAAGCTATGAAGAGATCTCTCAACGTTTTGGAGAGACGGTCAGCAATTATGTCAAAGAGGTTAGTGAAAGCCATACCCTTTCTGAAAAGGTACGTAAAAGACTGCAGATTATCCACGCTTTCCAACATTCCCAAGGTGCCTCTATTATCAAGCTATCTGATAAGCTCTATAATTTAAACAACCTTCTCAAAGAACCTCCAGCTGATTGGAAAAGAGACCGGATCGACCGATATTTTCAATGGGCACAAGCGGTGATTGAAAACTTGCCTAATGCAAATGCGCATCTCAAAGAAAAAGCGCATGAGGTGATTGCAGCCTACTGGAAACAGCAGCAGGAATAGTTACAGCGCCTCCTTCTTGTAAAGAGGAGGCGCTCTTTCATGCTCTACCGTTAAAGAGCGGCTGTTCTTAATTCAGCTGCACGTGACGATTGGAAGTAACCAGTCGCAAGGCTATTGCCTTGTGTAATAGGTAGTTGACGGATCATTCGCAGCTACGAAAATGCTCTTTTAGCACCTTTACAAGGTTCGGTATTTCTGTTTGTTTTATGTGTTTGTCCCACGTGAGATATTCTTGATTGATTTCATGCACGCTTCGTATAAGAACGGGAGTATCTGCTGGGACTTGAAAGTGGGCTCCAATTCCAGATTCTGTATCCACCTGCGGTGTTATGGTTGGGGTAATTGTAACAATTACGGGCTTTGGAAAGCCTTTTGCGTAACCTGCTGCTGTTTGAGCATCTGCAAGAAAGAGCCCCCGCTCTTTTGCTAGAGTATGCACCTTTTGCGCTTGTGATACTCATACAAGGCCGCAGCCCTCATGATGCAGGGTCCACTCATTTTCGGGAACATGATCATTTAAGTGAACCAGTCTGCCAAGAGGTGAAGGCGCGCTTTTTATTAGGGTTTCGTAGGCAGTACGTTCTATATTATAAGAATTAATTGATCTATACCGAAAAAAGTTGAAGAATCGGCAACCTAGGCTCCAACGGGCCTAAATT
>CAMFIG010000010.1 GCA_945952445.1 uncultured Chlamydiae bacterium | reverse complement strand
TTATGTTCTAGATCTTGGGCTAATTTGTGAATTTATTTTTTTGGAATGGTATTAGCTAAATTTTGCATGAATTTTTCCTTTCGTTAGCGGTATATTTTTCCAGTTTTTACGATAGCGCCAGAGTCTGTTACCGAAACAAAAAAATCAACTAATTTTCATGATTAGTGAGTAGAGGAGATCGATCCCTCGTCTCCCCCCTCGTTAGAACCTCATCGAGCCCTATTTAGGCAATGGGCTCATGATAAATGACATTCACCTGAGGCTATCCTTTTCAGTATCGTGACCATTTTCGACAGGGGCTCTGTTATACCCATAACGTTTCCTTTACTTGGGGTGTTGTTTACCAAGAGTCCTTCCCTCCACCTGCATTACCAGGCTTCTTCGGTACTACGACTCAATTAACTCTACTGTTCAACACTCCGGATTGTACCCGCCAATCAGACCAGATTTTGCACAAAGCCCTTTTTAAAAGAAAAATTTATTGATTTGACCAGTTTAAATCTTTTTCATATCCAAGGGAAATCAACTCTTCCCCCAGATTTTTTTTAAACCGTTCTATTTGAAAATCTGAAAACTCTTCTTTCCACTGACCGATTGTTCCTTTTCTAAAAGCAACTCCTTTTCCAAAAGAATGATCTGCTATAGACTCGATGCGTTTTTTAGCGACTTCAAAGTTAAGAAACTTTAAGAGAGAATCTATAATCTCAATTTGTTTCTCTCTACTCCCTCCTCCGGCTTCTCCTACAATTTCTTCGAACCTTATAAGGAATGTATTGGGACTTCTAATCCATTCTGCTGCTCTTCTTGCAAAAGCACCAATACTATAATCCTTATGATCTAAATCAATAAAGTAATCGATCTGCCCTTGATGATCTCTTCTATAAAATTCTGTATGATCCATCTCAGTGCTCCACCAATCATGCTGTAAAAGCCAATAAGAAGCTGAAATACACATATCACGCAAATCTCGAATCACAACAATTTTTTTTATTTCAGATTGATTCTTATATATTTCCATGCTTGGAACTAAATGGTTATCTATCCAATCTACTGAGTTATATTCATCATAAGTCAAAACTTCTTTTAAAATTTGCTTAACTAGATGAGTGCCACATTTTGGCATGGTAACATAGACCACACATTCCCTTCCTTCTAAGTAGCTATTGATGTAGATCATAAAAAAAGAGAATATTAAAAAAGTAAAAAAACGGCACTTAACCATTGACTCTTCTGCCTTTTATTTATCATTAAAATGTGAAACTTCCTTGATTCAATCCCTCAGCTATTTGCCTAATTTCGGCCACTTACTTTGGCTCTATACTACTACACTTACGATCTCTATGAGAGAGGTTCTTGGTCAAGATAATAAGGTAGCTGGAATTAGAAGAATAGCCGATCCCTCAATCTGAAAAAAGAAAAATAACAAAAATTTTTTGGATAAAAAAATGTCACTGACAAAATGGCTAGGCTAAAAACACCGACTAGTAGAAAGGTGGTACATACCAACCGCATACCAAATAACAGATCGCCTAAATTGGAAGCAGCTCATGATTTGAAGTTTTTTTAAGTTTAGAGGCGAACGCGGCTCAAAAAAAGAGCATTTACAACGACACAAAGAGAGCTTAACGCCATGGCAATTCCCCCAAATAGAGGATGTAAAAAACCCAAAGCGGCAAAGGGGATTCCTAGCGCATTATACACAAAGGCAAAGAATAAATTTTGACGGATTTTCCAAAGAGTTTTTCTTGCCAGATGCAGCGCTTTGGTCACTCCGCGAAGATCTGAGTGAAGCAATAAAATAGAAGCTGACTCTAAGGCGATATCGCTCCCTGACCCCATAGCAAAACTCACATCCGCGGCAGCTAAGGCCGGAGCATCGTTGATCCCGTCTCCCACCATAGCTACCGTAGAGCCCTTTTTTTTCCAGCTACTCACAAGCTCAGCTTTTTCCTGAGGAAGAACTTCAGAATAGATGGTATCGAGGGAAAGGCCTTCCATTAATCTCTCTACATTTTCTTTCTTATCGCCGGAAAGAAGGACAACGCGAACGCCTCTTGTGTGAAGATCTTCTATTACTTCTTTGCTCTCGGAGCGGAATCTTTCTGCAAGAGAAAGGGATCCGAGAACCTCTGTCTCATCGGCCAAAAACACCCTTTTTTCTGGAAAATGGGCCACCTTATAAGGTGCTCTGCCTAGCTTTTCCTCTATCCAAGAAAGAGATCCTAAGTAATATCTCTTTCCATCAATTATGGCTTCCAATCCTTTTCCCGGCACGTCGATAAAACGTTCAACTGTCTGCTCTTTCGTGCCATGATAGAGAGCATAGGTTCGGATCGCCTTGGCAATCGGATGATTCGAGTACTGAGCAAGAGCTCCTGCAATGTGAAGAATGGTGGTTTGAGAAGCTTTCTCCGCGGTGATGTTGCTAACAGTAAGAGCCCCTTCCGTAAGGGTCCCTGTTTTATCAACAAAGAGAACATCGATGGAGAGCGCCTTTTCAAGGATGGAAGGATCTCGGATCACAATCCCTTCTTTTGCAGCGCGCCCTAAAGAAACCAAAACAACCGTCGGCGTGGCAAGTCCCATAGCACAAGGACAGGCAATCACAAGAACCGACACCGCCTGAATAAGTCCTTGGTTTCCGTCTTGTGCAAAAAACCACCAAAGTAGCCATGTCAAGAGGGCGATAGATAAAACAGCAGGGACAAAATAACGGGTGACTTGGTCAACAAGTTTTTGAATCGGAGGCTTAGAGAGTTGTGCTTTTTCTACAAGGTGAATAATCTGCCCCAACGCTGTGTTCTTCCCTGTTTTTAAGACTTTTGCTTCTAATACCCCTTCGATATTCAAAGTTCCGGCGTAGATTTTCTCTTGGGCTGTCTTATACACGGGGAGGCTCTCTCCGGTAAGCATGCTCTCATTGACATAAGAAGCTCCTTCCATGACAATGCCATCCAAGGCGATGCGCTCTCCCGGGCGAGTTAAAAATAGGTCCCCCTCTTGTGCCATGGCAATAGGGACCTCTTCGTAGCGACCTTCTCTTCGTATGCTAACAATATCAGACTGCATGGCAAGCAAAGAAGAAACTTGCTGTCCTGTTTTTGCTTTGGCAAAATTTTCTAAAATCCTCCCAAGCAAGATAAAAGCCACTAAAAGCACGCTCGTTTCAAAATAAAGAGCCCGCCCCTCATGAGCGAGAAGAACGGCCGCGCTATAGAGATATGCGGCTACCGTCCCCAAAGCAACGAGAGTATCCATATTTGCAGAAAAAGATCGGATCCCCTCCCAAGCCCCACGATAAAAAGGCCATGCAGAGAAAATCTGAACACAAGTAGCAACAAGGAACTGGTACAGTCCGGGAAAAGGAAAGGAGAACATCGACATCACGAAGGGAACGCTGCATGCAAAGGCAAAGACAGCTCTAATCACAAGGCCTTTAGGAAGTGTTCTCTCTCTAAAAGATCCTTCTTGGATAGGAAGCGCTCTATAACCAGTTTTTACTACAGCCTCGATCAGCTGCTGCTCTGAAACCCTACCTTGCAAAACATGAATGATCGCACGGCCCGAAGCAAAGAACACAGTTGCATCCAATACGCCATCGATTTTCTTGAGGTGTTTTTCAATCGTATAGGCGCAAGAAGCACAATGCATACCTTCGACAAAAAGATCGATTTCTTCCACGGGATTCATGAGACACCTACCAAGCTACTACAGTACACTGTGATAGACCTGCTCCATCTTGTCAAGAGTCTCAGTAAATAAAAATTTCGACTGCACAAGCTCTTTAGCACATGCTCCCATCTTGCGCCTCTCTTCGGGGTGGCTTATAAGATGTAAGACTGCATCTGCCACTTGTTCTGGGGAATAAGGAGGAACCACTTTTCCGGTTTTTCCATCAATGCACACCTCTGGAAGACCTCCTACAGAACTTGTAATGAGAGGCCTTTCCAAAAAAGCTGCTTGCAAACTTGCCTGAGAAATCCCCTCGCTTGCCGTGCTCAACAATAAAAACAGGTCCAATGCAGCGATAGCAGGGTATGGATCCTCTAGATGCCCTACAAAAGTAAAAACATCTTGGATGCCGAGTTCTTCAATCTTATGAGCAAAATGATGGATATATCCTCCTCCCACCACTACCCAATGGATCTTCGGGTTTTTCTGTTTTACTAATTGTGCAGCTTGCATGAGATCTCCGATCCCTTTCCAAGAACGCACGACACATACGGATCCTATAAGAAACTCTTGGCCCGGCTTCAGAAGAGCTTTGCGAAATGCAGCTACTTGCTCCGGGCGTATTTTCAATGCTTCCGGATCGACACCAGTGGGGACGCAGAGAATATTTTTTTGCAAGGCTTGTTTTTGGATTATCGGAATTATGCACGAAGAGGTAGTCGCTACAAAATCTGCAAGAAGCTTATATAGAAAAAAACTATTCATCCCTGCTCGAATCGATGTAGACAGATGCCGCGTTCTAACCACTTTTTTTCCAAATAAACGCGCAGCGATCCCTCCAAGCCAAGCATCTTTCGAGGAGTGGGTATTTACAACTTCGATGTTATGCAACCGAAAGATTTTTCCAAGAATCCAAAGAGCTCGGCAGATATTCCATTTTCCCCAGTCGAGTTCATAAACGGGGAATCCTTTTTCTCGCGCTTTCTGCGCAAGTGTGCCTCCTCGAACTATCGCAAAAACAAGATGGTGCCCACGAGCACGCATCCCTTCTGCCTCGCGCAAGATTCGGATCTCCTGCCCTCCCCATCCTGTAGAGCTCTCCGTATGCAAAATACGCATAGATTCCTCTTGTTATTCCACTTAAAAGACGTTTAATCCTACCTGCGAAATATCTTGTTGTAAAGAGCTTCTCTTTGCTTCTACACAACTAATTTTCATCTAAAAAAACACCAAATCTTCTCAAGAGAAATAAGGAATCCCTAACTCAATACGCATAAAGCATTTTATTAATGAAAATGGGATAGATGTCTTAGAATCTTCTTATGCCCTGAAGAAAAAGACAATCTATCGCATTCTTTATAAGGCACCCAACGGTATCCATCTACTGCCGTTTGCTCTTTGGCTTCATAATATGCCGGATACAATTCTAAAGCATGGTGAGTATAGCTCTGCTTCTGCATAGGCAAATCTTCGATCCATTGGATGAGAAAAGAGAAAGGCTCTTCCTGTGAATAGAGGTCGGCTGAGGGAAATTCAAAAAGCCCTTCAAGCACTTTTCCTTCTTGCTTTTGGTAGATAAGAAGAGAGTCTTGGCAAGAAATCACCCATACACGGCAAGCGAGATGGACTGTCTGTTTTCTCTTTTTTTTGAGAGGAATTATTTCTACTTTCCTCTCTAAATAGGCTCTGCATCCTTGTTTTAGAGGACACTCCCAGCATCGGGGCGTAGGCAAGCAGACCAAAGCTCCCAGCTCAATCAAAGCCTCCATGGCAACCCAAGGTTCTGCATCAGTCAGCCATAAAGAGGTCGTTGCTTCGATTTTTTTCTTGGTATCTGCTCTTTCCAAAAGATCTGCGATTCCGTGGTAGCGCGCGATCACTCTGGAAACGTTGCCGTCAATGGCTGGAGCTCTTTGATGGTAGGCAAAACTTAAAATTGCACCTGCCGTATAAGAGCCGATGCCAGGAACTTTCTTAAGGTCTTCTAATACAACAGGAACGGCTCCTTTATGTTCTTGGAGAAGGTATTCTGCAGCTTTTTTGATATTTCTTACTCGACTATAGTATCCAAGACCTTCCCATAGCTTCATTACTTCTTCTAAAGAAGCATTTGCCAGGGCTTCTAAGGTAGGTAGGCGGGTCATCCATCTTCGATAATAGGAGACAACAACAGAAGCGCGCGTCTGCTGGAGCATCACCTCGGAAATCCAAACTCCGTAAGGAGAGATTTTCTCTCTCCACGGAAAAGACCTCTTATGGGCCAAAAACCACGATGTAAGCTTTGCTATCTCTACCATTTACGTCCTGTTAAGAGTCTAAGAATATAGACACTTTCAAGAAAAATCAAAGCCTTAAATTAAAAATTGGCACGCATCTTGCTTGTTTCTTATACCACCTGCCTTACAGGAGAGCGATATGATAGAACCAACTACAGCACGACGATGGGGAGAAGCCCATGACAAGCTTAAGGACTCCATGCAAAAGGAGATCAGAGTGATGAGGGAGATTCTTGCCAATATGCACCAAGAAGAAATGTCTCTTGTCCGTCATGATACTTTTGCTTGGAATCAAATTATGCAAGATCGTTTTTCTATGATACAGAAACTTAGCACTTTCCGTGAAGAAAGGCTTTTAGCAACCCATAAACTCGAGGTTTTGGCGCAACAACAGTTAGATGGGAAAAAAGCGACCATCGAGCAAATTTTGCCGCCCCATCAAGAGGAGAGCTGTGAAATCCTTCTCTTATTAGACCAGATCCTGGCTCTTACAGAGAGGATGAACCGCCAGCAATCTCGCAATGAGACGCTCTCTTTGCGCCCTTACTCTGCTTTTGAGGAAAAAGTTGACCCAATTCTTGCTAAAGCTGACAATCGCTTAAGAAAAAACATCGTGACCACCCTCCCCCCTTTGTGAATCGGATGGAAAAGATAAAAGCCGGCGGCATTCTATTAGGACATAGTTTCCACTACTTGGACCACCTAGCTCCTCTATGCGATCTATTAGAGATCCCGTTAACAGTTTCTGATGAAGAGCTCGCAAAAATCGCCGTGCATTATTATCCTAAGCTCCAAATACAATGGGTCAATTCTATTGCCCTCCCCGAATACGCAGTTACAAATTATGACATCGTATTTTCCTGTATGCCAAGAGCTCTATTTGACGACTTTTTTTTCTTTGCTCAAAAACTCCACAATAAACGGCTTCAAACAATCTGGTGTCCCCATGGCAACTCCGACAAAGGGTATCTCGTCCCTTTAATGGAAGAACTTCAGAGGGAAGAGGTGGCTTTAGTATACGGGCAAAAAATGATCGATTTTCTCAAAGAAAAACAGGCATTTTCTTCTTTAAAGACCCATGCCATCGTCGGCAACTATCGCTATGTGTACTACCTTCACAATAAACCCTTTCTCGATCAGCTTGCCTTCTTAGAGGTCTTGCGCAAGCTACCGAAGGCAAAAAAGACTCTCTTATATGCACCTACTTGGCAAGATGCAGAAAAATCTTCTTCTTTTTTGGAAGCAATGCCTCATCTTGCAGCCCATTTACCAGCTGACTGGAACCTCATCGTGAAACTCCACCCAAACCTTTTTTTAGAGAATGATCCCGCTCACATCTCTATGATCTGCGAATACGAATCCCATCCTCGGATCTTATTTCTCAAGGAATTCCCTCCCATCTACCCTCTTTTGGAAAAAACCGATATTTATCTTGGAGATATGTCATCTATAGGCTACGACTTTCTTACATTCAATAGGCCTATGTTTTTTTTCAACCCGAGGAAAAGGAAAAAGGCTGATCCCGGTCTTTATCTTTTGCAATGTGGAGTAGAGATCGAAGCAAATCCAGATCTCTATAACACAATAGAAAGCCACCTAGCATCCGATACCGCCCTCTTTTCTGAAAAGAGAGAAAAAGTCTATTCTTATACCTTTGGAAAAAAGATCGAAAAAGAAGCCTTGCAAGCAGCCATCACAGCTGTCTATACTGTCTTTCCAGATCGAGATCTTAACTTTTTTTAAACGATGCCCTACCGCTATGCAGCAATAATTACAGGCCCAGATACTCATCTCGACCATCTAGGTGTTCTGTCTTATATTTTGCAGATACCTCTTATTGTAACAGAAGAGAGTGTCTATCTATCCGCTCGCAAATTCTATCCCCATATTGATGTAACTCTAAAGACTCTGCATGAGATGGATTTAGAATTCTTAGCAAAAAATTACGATGTGATCTTTCAAAGTGCAAAGTTTTGGGCATTAGAGCTCGATATGTTATTGCAGCTTTTTTGCAAAAAAAAGATGCGCTTTGTCTACTGCCCTCACGGCAATTCCGATAAGGGCCATTCTTTAAAAACTCATGTAAAACAAGATGTGGCTCTTGTGTACGGATCTCATATGAGAGACCTTCTTAAAAATACAGGAGCTCAAGAGCAGATCAACACCCTTATCGAGACGGGAAACTACAGGTATCCGTTCTACAGAAAATACCGCACCTTCTATGATGAGATTCTCTTGTCTTATCTACCCAAGACCTTTTCCAAGAAAAAGAAGACAATCTTATATGCCCCCACTTGGAACAGCCAGGAAACCCCCTCCTCGTTTTTTTCCCACTGCACACAGGTGATTGATGAACTGCAAAACCAGTTCCAAATCATCGTAAAACTCCATCCTTTTTTAGAAGAAGACCATCCCGCAAAAACCTATGCTATCCTCAACCATTATGAAAAAGTACCCAACGTGCTTTTTCTTTCCCATTTTCCTGTCATCTACTCCTTGCTTGCCTATTGCGATATCTACCTGGGGGATTTCTCTTCTATAGGATATGATTTTCTGGCTTTTGATAAGCCCCTTTATTTTTTTCAGGGACTTGTGAACCAAGCCTCCAGAGCAAGCTATCTGCACCGATGTGGACTTGAGATCCCTCTTAAAGCAAACCTCTCCCAATTTATCGAGCAAACACTAGAGGATAACACAGAACAAAAAAGAGAAGCCCGCAAATCGGTGTATGAGTATGCCTTCGGGAAAGAAAGATCTTTAGAGGAGATCTCGCAAACCATCCTAGATTCTATCTAGAACATTGTTTCCAGGCGGGTTGTTCTAATAGCAAAGGAGGCAAAACAGAAACCATATTGAGTTTTTCGAGGGAATCAATCACTGCCAAAGCGTCAATCTCATAAGCACAAGAGCCTTCTCGCAAACACTCAACTTTTGTAACAACTCCTACTTCTAGCCCCATAGGGAATACCCCATCCAATCCGCTTGTGACAAGTAGATCTCCTTCTTGTAAAATAGGCACCGAATTCTCGTCCCCAGAACGCATCATCCCAGTCCGAAGATCTCTTGCAGGTCCTTCCCTATCTGCAAAATCATAATTAAACCCAAGGCCTTTCAAGCGCTGTCCTCGCGCTCTCCATAAAGGCTCGCTACTTCCATGAAGTTCTCCTTTGGCAAGATAGGCATCACCATCTCTTTGGCTTAAATTTTTTTTTATTTTTTGCAGACAACCAAGGACTTCCTTTCTTTCTTCTGCGGTTTGAAATAGATCTCTACGTGTTTCTAACACATCGATGAAAGAGACGACTTGCTCATATAGAAAATGGTCTTGCTGCCGGCCTCTTGCAACCCGCACAGCCGGCTTCATATTCGCATCTGTAATCAAACGCACTTTGCATTGGGATTCAAAAACCTCTTCCACAACACCCACTAAAGCCTTCCCCACAACAACAGGGCTATTTTTTGCAATAATTTGCTGTTTCACAGCGCGATTCTGTTTTTCTCCTACATTCAGCCAAAGATAACTGCTCCAGGTTGCGGGCTCTCGAAACACAACCCGTGCAGGGATTGATTTTAACTGCAGCTCCAATGCTGATGCAAGCTGTTCGTATCTGCGTTTGAAAAAATTTTTCCATTCATTTTCTTGCATCCGACTTTGCAAGAACTTGACACGGGAGATCTGTTCTTCGATGCGGTCTTCATGCAACAACCATTCTCGCATCTGTTCCATCTGAGAATGGAGGGCTTGGTTCTCTCTTTGAAGCTCCTCGTAATCCGCATAAGCTCTTGCTTGTCCATCTGACGAAGACAAAAAACGAGCTGTTTTTTCCACAGCACTCCAAGAAGGGGAAAGAGAACAGATAGCAAGAGAACGCAAACGACAAGAAAAGCGCTCGGAACCGCTCAACAATCCAATGAGCACTACTAAAAAAAAGAGATAGGGGAAGTAACTTCGACGTCGCATATTATCCTCCTGCAGCTAAGATCGCATCCACAACATATTCGATATGCTGTGGGTTGAGCCCCGCAACGTTGATCCTTCCGTCTGCCGTCATATAGATTCCATATTCCTTTTGCAAAAAGAGAACTTGGTTTTCGCTAAGATGACAAAAAGAAAATAGGCCTCTTTGCTGTAGTAAATCGACATACTCTTGTCGATGCGATTTAGCGCATAGGGTCTCTACAAAAAGCGTTCTCATGGCATGGATTCTCTGCCTCATCTCCAAAAGCTCCTTTTCCCATAGTGCAACCAGACTTTTGCTTTGCAATATCTTTAAGACAACTTTTGCGCCATGGATCGGGGGATTTGAATAATTTCTGCGAGCAAGCACCTTGATACGACTTTGGACCGCATCTACAGATCCCTCCCGAAGGTGAACGATCAAAGCCCCTACTCTTTCTCCATAAAGCCCAAAGTTTTTTGAAAAGGAGAGCGCTAAGAAAAATTCCACTCCTCTTTCTAAAAATAACCGCATAGGCCAAGCATCCTCACCAAAACCTTCGCCAAACCCGAGATAGGCAGCGTCAAAAAAAGGGAAAAGCTCTTTTTCCAAACAAATCTGACAAATCTGTTCCCATTGGCTACGATCCAGATCAGTCCCGCTTGGATTGTGGCAACAAGCATGTAAAACCAAGATACTCTTTGGAGGAAGGCCGGAAATACACCGCACCATGTCGTCAAACTGCAGACTTCTCATTGTACGGTCATAGTAAGGGTATGTATGAACCTCCATACCGCATTGAGAAAAGACCCCTCTATGATTAGGCCAGGATGGATGAGAGATGTAAAGAGTCTTTCCTAACTCTTCTCGAAGAAATTCTCCCCCTAAGCGCAACGCTCCCGTCCCTCCAAGACACTGGAACGCACACAGCTTGTTTTTGCAATCCGCAAAAAGCGTTTTACCAAAAAGAAGCTGCATTCCCAGCTCTAAATAACTTGCGTCCCCCTCGATGGGCAGATAGCTCTTAGTCTGCTCTTCTTGATACAACTCTTTTTCCGCCATCTTTACGCAAGAAAGGATAGGCGTCTTTAGATCTTCCGTCTTGTAGACCCCCACACTCAAATTTACTTTACATTCTCTAGGGTCAATCTGAAAAGCCGCAGTCAAACCCAAAATCGGATCAGCAGAAGCCGGCGCTACATGGGAAAAAAAATCGTTCATAAGGAAGAATCTCTTTTATGTTTATATAGGTAAAACAACCCAACAGGTGAGATCGTTATTGCATTAGCAATCAAAATCATCATCACATATCGAAGGGAGGATCCTACGTTGATATTGCCAGGAGGTAAGAAACTAACGCCGATAGTTGCACTGCATCCCACCAACCCAAATAGACAAGTCATCCACATCCCGAAGTGTTTTCCCGGGATTTTAAATACTTTGGCTCGATTTACATGTTTATAATGCAAGCATAGCGCCGCTAAAAACATCAAAATATACATGATCATATAGAGCTCTGTACTAAGGGCTGTCAAAAACCAATAAAAGGCATTCACACTAGGCACCCAGAGAAACAAAAGACAAGTAATACTAACTAAGAGGGCTTGGCAAATCAGAATGCGAGAGGGAACTCCATGTTTATTTTTATGGGTAAAAAAGGGAGATAAGAAACCGAATTCTGCCGCATGAAGCAACCCTTTTGTGGGGGAGATGAGCCAGTTGATAATCCCTCCCATCGAGCCAATCACAATAAAAAGAGGGAGAACGTAAACTAAAGGCAGCAATCCAAAACGATCAAAAAAGCTAGTAAATACCTGCATAACCCCGGATACTAAGTTGATCTCTTTTTCCGGCAGCACCATCGCAATAGAAAGAGAGCCGAAAATCATTGTCAGAAGAATGAAAAAGCAAGAAATCAATAAAGCCTTTGGAAAGTTCTTTTGCGGTTCTCGAATATCTCCTACATGCACGCCAGCAAGCTCCATCCCTAAAAAAGAAGCCATAATGGCAATAAGAGCGATCCAGTTGCCACTGTCAGCAAAGGAGGGGATTAAAGAGTCCCAAGTCAAATCCACATGGATCGGCGCTCCTGAAAAGAACCAAACAGCTCCAAGAACGATCAAAAAAAGCATAGGGAATATCGTTCCGATCAGGGCGCAGATGTTATTGACATAAGCAGAAACGCGAATCCCGAATAAATTCAAGAAGGTAAGGCCCCAGAAGATCACAAGAATACAGGTGATGAGATACCATTTGTTTTGTGCAAGGTCAGGATTATAAAGGTAAGCTGCTGTTCCTGCGATAAAAGAGAGGATGGTGGGATACCAAACCATCGTATTAATCCACTGCATCCAAATCGCTACCATCGCCCACTTCTCTCCAAAAGCTTTGTATACCCAGTGATACACTCCCCCCTTTTCTGGATACGCCGCGGTCAGCTCAGCTGCGACAAGAGAGGTTGGGATCAAGAACAGGATGGCAGAAACAATAAAGAAAAAAATCAAGGTGCTGCCAAATAAAGCCGATGCCGGCAAATTGCGAATACTATCAATCGCCGCTACAATCAATAATACAAGAGAAAACAATGAGATCTTTTTATGCATAAGAGCCATCCGCAGCTTGGTTGGAGAATTAAAGAGCACCTAATTTTAAGTCCTCTCTTCGTTATTTTACAACTTCCCAAAAATTTACAAAACAACTTTAGAAAAAACGGAAAATCAGTACACAAAAAAAGGCTGTTGCATTAGCTTTTAAAGCCGTTCCATTCATTAAAACAGGCGACTATGAGATTAATATTTATTTTTTTGAGCACATACATCTTAAGCCTTCCTGTTCTTGGAGAAAATTCGTGGGAAGACTACAAAGCAAATAGCCTATCTGTCATGTCTACCATTCCAGGCTGGTGCTCTCAAGAAAAAGCAGCTCTTATCATGGATCTCATCCACGAACACCAGTGCACTCGCTGCATAGAAATCGGCGTTTTTGCCGGTAAATCCTTGTTCCCTATAGCACAAGCTCTCCGCTACCAGAAAAATGGAGTTGTCTTCGGCATCGACGCATGGAATCCAAGCGACGCAGTCGCCGGTTTTAGACCCTCCGATTCCAGCTATTCATGGTGGAATGAAATAGACTACGAGAAACTGCATCGAAGCACTCTCCATTGGATTTTTAACAAGGGACTCGAATCATACTGCTCCATTATCAGAACCCCTTCCAACTATGCAGCCAAGTTTTTTGAAGATGGGACAATCGACTTTATTCATTTAGATGGAAATCATAATGAATGGCATTCCTATCAAGACGCTCTCTCCTTTTTTCCTAAAGTGCGAGATGGCGGATTTATCCTACTCAACGATCCCAACTGGATCAGCATGAAACGCTCCTTAGTCTTTCTCTTGGAAAGAACAGATCTTCTTTCTCCCTTTTCTTCCAAAGCTGAATTTTTACTTTTCCGTAAAAACGCCGAGAAAGAAAAACAAGCACAACATCTGATGCAAGACACCGATTAAAAGAGAAAATATTATGATTCGATATTCTATTGTTATTTTCCTCCACCTTCTCTCTTTTTGTCTGTCAATAAACTCCTACTCTTTAGAAAATGGGATGTTTTGGCGAGAAAACAAAGAAGGGATCGACTTCGGAGATGACCTTTCCCATGTGATCGTAGAGAAGATTCTCGGAAGATCTGTGCAAAATATGCCCCTGGAATCAAAACGTCCTATACTTTTTTCTGCTGGATCGATTCTCCATTACGCAAGAAACGGAGATGTAATCTGGGGATCTGGGTTCCGAGAAGATCCTTCTCAAGAAAATCGATTTTCATCTCTTGATGTCCGCGCTGTACGAGGTCCTAGAACTCGAGATTTTCTAATAAAAAAAGGAATTCCCTGCCCTGAAGTCTATGGCGATCCGGCCGTTCTCATCGGTCGTTTATTCCCGGAGTTCCAAAAAGAGGATCCCGTCTATGATTATATCATTATCCCCAACATCGGAGAGATCTCATGCTTTTTGAAGTACAAAAATGTGGTTCTTCCCACACTTCCTTGGAAGCAGATTGTTAAAAAAATGATAAAAAGCCGCCTTGTCATCTCCTCTTCTTTGCACGGAATCATCGTAGCAGAATCCCTTGGAATCCCTACCCGTCTTCTTAAAATGACCTGGATTGAACCACTTTTAAAATACCAAGACTACTACGAATCGACAGGAAGACCGAATTTTCAATACGCCACCTCCGTCCAACAAGCTATCGAAATGGGAGGGGAAGAACCTGCTTACATTGATACAGATGCTCTTTTAGAGGCATTTCCATGGGACTATTTTAACAAAACGACTTGCAGAAAATAAAAAAAAATACAAGCTAAGCGATTGCAGTTTTTTCCTCTATCTTTTAAACTGTCTTGCAATATGAGGGGCGTTAGCTCAGTTGGTAGAGCGCAACGATGGCATTGTTGAGGTCAGCGGTTCGACCCCGCTACGCTCCAAATTCTACTGGATCTGTTTTTCTGTAAAATTCTTGCATCTCTGAAAACATAAGCTCACTTTTAGCAAAGAGCCGAGGCGAAGAGGGGATGCTTTTGAGAAAATGCACCCCGTATCGTTTGGTCATGATCCTCTTATCTAAACAGATCACACATCCCCTGTCATTTTTTCTACGCATAAGACGCCCGTAGCCCTGCTTGAACTTCAACACCGCTTGAGGTAGAGAATATTCCATAAAAGGATCTTTTCCCTCCTTTTTATACATCTCGCTGTAGGCTTCATAAAGAGGATCTGAAGGGACAGAAAATGGAAGTTTCACCAAGACCACACACCGCAAACTCTCGCCGGGAACGTCCACGCCTTCCCAAAAAGAATCTGTACCCAAAAGAACATTGTTTATAGACGCCTTAAAACGGTCTAGAAGAGCCTGCCTAGAAGCTTGTCCTTGTTTGAGAACCGGAAAAGAACACCCTTTTCCCATAAGCATATGATACGCTTGATTGAGCATATCGTATGAGGTAAAAAGGATAAAACACCCGCCTCGGCTCACCTCGATCGCTCGAGAGATCGCCTGGATTGCTTCCTCTAAAAACTGAGGCTCTGAAGGCAGGGCGATATCGTTAGGCACTGCTAGAAGAGTTCTGGAAGCGTAGTCGAAAGGGGATGGATAGCTGTTTTGCAAAATAGAGCGATCAGAGAGTTGAGAAAGGCCGATTCTTTCCATGACGTGCGCAAAAGAACCCGCCGAAGTCAAAGTTGCGCTGCATAGAACCCCTGTTTTCTTCAAGGAAAACAGGAGCTCTTGCAGATAGTGCGAAATGTTGAGATGCGCATTGACAAGAGTCACATTCATAAGTTTTTCTGAGATTTCCATCCACTTGACCCGATGAGAGTCCTCTTGAGAAGAGACGAATTCTTTTAAATCTTCCGCTTTTTGCGTAAGATATTCAGCAATAAAAGAAAGCTCTTGAATATGCGACAAACACGCCTGCTGCAAAGACTCTCCCCAATCTTCATATGCCTTTACAAGAGGGACAATCTGGTTTGCTACCGCAAGCAAAGAAGAAGCACATTGAGTAAAGAGGGGGGTGATTGTATCCTGCCATAGAGGCTCCTTCAAAGACTCCGGCGTAAACCTCCATTTACTCTCTTTTCTTTCTCCTCCTTTTTCTTCTGTAGCATATCGCAAAGAAAAAGATTCTACCTGCTGAAAAAGCTCTTCGATGATCGCTACTGCCTGTATCCTAGCCGCCGGTAAATCGATTTGTAATGCAGGCAAAATAACCGCTGCTTGAGAAGGGTACGCAGACAGATCTTGCGCAAGAAGAACAAGACGCCCTTTTTCAGGCCTAAGTTCAGAGACCAATCTTCCTAGCCAGCGAATCAGATCTAGCCTACTTGTCTTTTTGGAAAAACTTTCAAAAGCCACTTGCTCTAGATGATGTGCCTCATCAACTACAATTCTCTCATATTTAGGCAAGAGAGTGTTTTCATCCGGAGATCTTTTCTTAGCAACAAGATCAGCCATCAGCAGATAATGATTGACAATCAAAATCTTAGCTTCTCCCATCTTTTTTCTCGCTTTAAAGAAAAAACACTTTTTAAAATGGGGACATTCGACATGACTGCAGGACGAGCTCTCCGCTGACACCTTCTCCCAAAACCCAGGAACCAATCCAAACCCAAGATCCGAAGCCGAACCTTCTTGCGTATTGCGAGACCATGCATCCAGACGAGAGATCAAAGTTTGTTCTTGAGGAGAAAGCTGCCATGGATCCATGACACAGGATTCAAATTTTCTATAGCAGAAGTAATTACCCATCCCTTTCACTAAAACAACTTCTACATCTAAGCCTAATTTTTCCAAAAGAAAGGGGATGTCTTTATGCATTAACTGCTCTTGCAGAGCAATGGTATGGGTAGAAACTACCGTCGTTTCATTCCGAGTGCAAGCCCATACGATAGCGGGGATCAAGTATGCCCAGCTTTTGCCGATCCCTGTCCCTGCTTCAAACAGATGAATATGTTCTTCTTTGTATGCTTTCCAAATGCGAAGAGCCATAGTTCTTTGGTCTTCGCGCAGCTCATAGCCGGGCACAAAACGGCCTAAAAGCCCTTCAGGAGAAAACAAGGCGTGAATAAAGGTTTCTTCTTCACCAGGCTTTACCACCGAAAGAGCTCTCTTTAATCCGTTTCTAGCAAATCTAAAAACGCCTGCAGTTGCTTAGAGCGGGTAGGATGGCGCATCTTCCGAAGAGCCTTCGCTTCAATTTGGCGCACACGCTCACGCGTGACTTTAAAACGAACCCCCACCTCTTCAAGAGTTTTCGGTTTGCCATCTAAAAGACCAAAACGCTCAATGAGAACCGTTCTTTCTCGATCCGTTAAAGTAGTCAAAACCTCATTCATTTTGTCCTTTAAGATAGCGTATCCCGTTGCTTCCGCAGGAGATTCAATGGCTGTATCTTCTAAGAAGTCTCCAAATTGGCTTTCTCCTCCGTCCCCCACTTCAGCTTGGAGAGAGATCGGATGCTGAGCAATTTTATAAATTTCTCGAACTCTTTCAGCGGTCAGACCCAGCTCGCTTGCCAGCTCTTCAGGAGTGGGTTCTCTTCCCGTTTCCATCATTAACTTCTTAGCGCCGCGAAGCACTTTATTGATCGTTTCGATCATATGGACAGGAATGCGAATCGTCCTCGCCTGATCTGCAATAGCGCGAGTTACAGCCTGCCGGATCCACCAAGTAGCATATGTCGAAAATTTATATCCACG
Source organism: uncultured Chlamydiae bacterium (assembly GCA_945952445.1). GTDB lineage: Bacteria > Chlamydiota > Chlamydiia > Chlamydiales > Rhabdochlamydiaceae > CAMFIG01. The sequence goes on along the minus strand of CAMFIG010000010.1, from coordinate 39,173 downwards.
ACGATATTCAAATTTCTCGACAGCTTTCATAAGCCCCATATTCCCTTCTTGGATAAGATCTAAGAAGGAAAGCCCTCGGTTCGTATATTTTTTGGCAATAGAGATCACAAGGCGCAGGTTAGACTCAACCATCTCTCTTTTTGCTTCTTGGCTCTTGTCCATCCATCTCTGCAGCATGCGGACATCTTTTTTGAATTCATCAAGCCCTCTTCCGGCTGCCAGCTCTCTTTTGTGAAGCTTTCTTTTTACGGCAAGCAGTTTCCCCGCTGCAAATTTGTTTCTCTCAGCCCGAGGAATCAATTCTTGGATCTCTTTTTCAAGAACCAAAAATCGGTCATAGGCTGTCAAAATCACTTCTACGAAGTCCTCGATGATGTTATGTCTGCAATACATCCTGCGCAAATAAGCTTGCGTGCGGATTCTGCTTTTTTCAATATCCTCAGAAATTTTTACTCGATCCACTTTTTTTAATGAGGGATCTTTGAGCTGCAAAAGATACTGCTCTAAAATCAGATCTTCTTGTTTCAACAAATTGCACAACTTAGGAAGAAGCTGTAAATAAGAAGACTTATCGGAAACCTCTTTTTCCGAGACGATTTTATCGAAGCGATCTTTTCCGGAGATAAGATAATTAGCAATGGAGATCGCTTCGCGCGTAGAATACCGAAACCGCATAATGATTTTTTCAATCTGAATTTGCGCTTTTTCAATTCTTTTGGAAATCTCGACTTCCTCTTCACGAGTGAGCAAAGGAACCGATCCCATTTCCTTTAAATACATCCTTACAGGATCGTCCGAGGTCCCTTCCGATTTTTTTGTAAAACCTTCGAGTTCTTTCGCTTCTTTTTTTCTCTCTTTCTGCCTCTCTACTTCAGCTTGGTTCAAGATCTGGATATCCATTCCACTGAGAAAGATCAAAATTTGATCGATCTGCTCTGGCGAGTCGAAGCTCATCGGAAGGATTTCGTTGATTTCCTCGTAGGTAATATACCCTTGCTCTTTTGCAACCCCTACGAGCTCTTCTACTTTTTGCTGATGCTGCTGGCTAAACAAACTACTAAACGACGCTTTTGTCATATATTCCTAAAGATAGAAATGAAGGACCTTGAAGATGTTTTAAGGCAAAGATGTCTTTTACTTGCAAGAAGGAATACCGAAGACAACATCTTCTGCCTTTTATTACTGTTCGATTCATAGCGAGTCTATCATGAGTAAAAGAAATTCGCAAACGGTTTGCTTGAGCTAAAAAAAAATATATGTTGCAATCTTGAGTTTTTTGGAGCTTCTTCATGGTTAAACTTACTCTTACCAGCTACGCTTCTTTACGAAAAGCTCTTCTGCCAAATCATCTATGCCATCTCTTTATCCGCAAACAACGATTTATCGGTTTTAAAACATCAAATCCTTCGCTTATTTTTATCCCCGTTTTCAAGCTAATTAAAAAAAAGACCATTCTTCTTTTGCGAGCAGAGGCCTTAAAACAGGCAGAACATGTCATTTGGCTAATCCCTCGAAATAGGCGTTGGATTTATCACTTTCTTCCCCAAGAAGACGCTCTTTATCTATGTTCTTATTCAAAAGACCTCTCCATTTTTTTTGAAGACTACAGAAAATTCCCATCCCCTCTTATGACGACCCGTCTTAATATCCCTCGTAAAAAAACACAAGAGATCGAAACTCTAGAGCTATCTTTGGTTTCTCCCGCCCACTCCACTCCTTGGTATTTTTCCGGAGACTACGTAGATAGATTGCAAGCTCCTCGCTTCCAAGAGACTCTACAAAGAAGAAAGCAAGAAGTGGCCCATCTTCGCAAGAAATGGCCTCTGTTTTTCTATTATTTTCTATTGAGAAAATTAGGCGATACGCACCATCAACCATCGTTTCAAAAACAAAAAATAGACAAGAACGCCCAGAGTCAAAATGGCATGGATAGAAGCCTTGAAAGGAAATAGCCTCTGTAAAGAATGGCAAGAAGGATCTCCTGCTTGATACCAGGCCATCCACGATTGCTTGTTCATCTCTGCAATCGCGCTTTCAGCAGCGGAAGGACTGATGAAGTAGAGATGGGAAAATAGCATTCGCCCCTCATAAAGGGTATTTTTTACTAAAAAGTCATATTCTGCCTCGACAGCATACCGGCCACTATGACTTTCCACCACTTCCCAGCTTCGGATGTGCGCTTTGGCTTGCTGATCGAGAGAAAAATATCTCCAAACCTGAAAGAGGGCTCCTCCAACAAACCACGTTGATACTAAAGATGTTAAGATGAGCAAAACCATCCAAACACGCATCATATATGATCTTTACCTAGTTTCGCACTTTGACGAAATTATAGAGGATTTCGTATATTATTGGGCATCTTTATTCTTAAGGTAAGAGAGAAGTTATGGCTGATGAAAAAAAAAGCAAAGCAAGAATCCCCTCTGCAAAAAAGAGAGACATTCAAAGCGAAAAAAACCGTATCCGCAATAAAGCATTCAGATCCCAAGTAAGCACTACGCTAAAAGCTCTGGATACAGCGGGAGCTGATGCAAAACAGGAAAAACTAAACGACTTCTACAGCATCGTGGACAAAGGCGTGAAGAAAGGGATTTTTAAGCAAAATAAAGCAAGCCGCATGAAATCTCGCATTTCCAAAAAAGCAACGGCAACGTCTTAAAGAAATGCAAGCAAAAAGGCTTTCTTAAAGACTTTAAGAAAGCCTCATGCGTTCGACCCATCGCCGAAGAGCCGATCTTGCAGCGAGGTCTTCTATAAGACCCATCTTCAACCATATGGCAAGAGCGCTCGCCTTACATAATTTCACTCTACCCTCTTCGTCTGTCTCCCAGAATTTGGCCCTGTCTTCCGGATGATCTAATTCAAGCACCTGATTGCAAACACTAAACCACTCTGCATTTCCCTCAGCTATATCCTGTTCCACTGTTTGGCAAAGCGCATCAATAAAATCATCTGCCTTCAACTCGCGATAAAAAATCTGCAGCATTTCCTCCAAGGACCGATCTAAAAGCCTGTCATAAATAAGACCTGCATGGAAATCGAACTGGATATCATGCTTTAATCCAATATGCCTTGCGATGCAATTTTTCACATACATTGCCTGATGAGGAAATTCTGCAATTGCAGCTTCTTTGATTCCTACCATTTTCTTCATCAAAGTACCATCGATAGATAGCAAGCGATGAATCACTTCTTGAGCAAGCATCTGAAGAGCTCTTCTGCTTATTTCTTCTCCCGGCGCATCCAGCGGTTTTTTAATCGATCGATATTTTTGAGAATCTGATAAGAGATTATATACTCGCACAAGAGCCTCTACTTTTCCGGTAGGGCAAGCGTTAACAGTAGCCGCAAGGTTTAAAAGCGCCTCCTCCCTTTCTGATAGGAGAGCACCTTCCGCAACTCCATCATTCTTGTCTAAAAGCAAATCGATCAGCTTATATAAAACTGCAGTCAGATGAGATACAGGCTCTTCATCTCTTTCCGGCAATATCCACAGCGCTCGCAAACAAGGATCTAGAGCAAAATTTAGTTTTAAAGAAGAAAGAGTTTTCTCATCTGAAATCTCTCCAATATACTGATCGACGCGTCTTTTGCGTTCTGGATCTGCAAGACGCCCTTCTAAGCGAGAAAACAACAACTCTAAAGTATTTCCATTTACACGAGATGAAATTTCTGCTTTGGTAACACTCCTTAAAGGAAGATCCAGAAAAAATGCCGGCCGAAAAACATAACGCCGGCCTCGATATATCTTCACCGGCATGGCAATAGGAGGGGTCTTTTGCAAAGCAAACTGCTCTACTTGCCTTTGGATAACATAAGGATTTTTATAACGGCTATCTTCTTGAGAACAGAGAGTCCATGCACGCTGCACAATGGGATCTTCATGAGATAAATGAATCTCAAAGGCTCGATCGCAAATTTGCGAAGCAAGCAACACTCTTCCAGCACCTTCCTCTAAAGCCTTCATAAGAAAAGCATGGCTTGCTGCTTTTACTTGTGGGTTTGCCTTAAAAAACTGAAATAAAAATTCAGGAAAATGGTCTATCTGGCCTATCGATGCATCTACAAACTGTCTTAAACTCTTCCATGTTTCTTCTGTATTCGGAAGGAAAAACAAAGACACAACGACAAGCATCTGGATTTTTTGGGGATCATATTCCACAAGGATCTCCCCTATCATGGAGATCATAAACCCCCATTCCTCCTCTTTTCTCATCCAAAAAAGAACCATCAAGTTTTGGATCACATCATTGTATCCAACAAGGGGTTTTAAGCGAGCTACAGTTTCTGCTACAGTGCTTCTCTTTCCAACGCCAAGGCCTCGAATACATTCGATCAATCCAACTAACTCTTCATCCACACCCCTCATGACAAGCTTCACACAATGGACCACTTCCTCTCTTTCTTCAGTATCGCAAGCTAGTATCTGTTCTACAATACGACACCGTTCGACTACGGAAGAAGAGTAACAATAAGAAAATATAAGTTCTTTCGCATACCACAAAACCTGTTCAATCTCTTTTTCATTTCTAAACTGAACATAGCGCAACAGCCGTACACGATCCAATCCAGAAGACAAGTTAAACCGAAGTATGGATGCAAGACGAAGAACCTCTGTTTTTTTAGGCAGGTTTACAATCTCAAAAAGTAAAGGTCCCCAACCAGAAGAAATCCCTATCATAAAATTAAATGCTGCTATGAACTCTTCTTTTTCTAGCGAATGAGGAGATCGAGCCATGCTATCTAAACACTCGGCATAGCATTGCAACTTTTGCAAAGACCACGGAAGAGATCTTGGGAAAAGCTCTTCCATTGCTTCTTGCAACAAAACCCAATCTTTGTTTGGAATCCTATCAATAGAACATAAAATAGATTCTATGCTTTTTTCAATTAGATCTGCTTCTCCAGAAAGTCTTGGTAAATCTAAAATATTCAGAAACTGCACTTTTTCTAAATAATTTTGCAGTTTTTTCTCAGGTAAAGCCACTAGATTGCATTTTTCTCGCAAGGCTCGACTATAGATCGCTGATATTTTTTGCCGTTCAGAAAGACTGGCAACATCACCTAGAGAAATTCTGTCTTTGAGTTCTTTAACAAACACCTGATCGGAAGTGGGAAGCATGGAGCACTCCAGCAACTTATCCAATCCCGGTATAAGCTGAAATGCAGGGACTGAAGTGTCTAGCAAGCGTAAGCCGGCACCTAGTATGGAACTGATAGGACCCATAAGCAAACATTAAAAATATTTTCGGTTGCTTATGATACAGAATTACAAAAGCCAAATCCAACAACTTCTTTCAAAGAATGCTAATTTAAATAAATTATACACAGTTTAATTGTATTCTTTTTTTGATTCCTGACATCTTTCTAGAAGATTTCCTTAAAAGAGAAGAAAGCACTTCTTGCGCCGCAAAGACAGCAACTTTCTTCTTAGCGCGGGTAACTGCAGTATAGAGAATTTCTCGGCCAAATACTTCACTTCCCGAAGGAACTACTACCCACACCTGATCGTATTCTCCACCCTGACTTTTATGGACGGAAAGACAATAACCCCAATCATAAGCCGGCAGAGTCAGCGCAGGAATCTGCCGAATCCCTTTTCCTTGAGAGGAAAAATAAGCCATATCTCTTTGAGAAACAATGCCTTGCCTCAACGATTCTACATCTGCCACCAAAATCCCAGTATCTCCATTATACAAATCCATATCATAGTCATTTTCCGTAATCAGGATAGGCAAGGCAAGCTGAGCTCCAGGCTCTGCTCCTTGCAACAGACTCTTTAAAACCATCCGATTGATTTCTTCTACTCCAAGAAGCCCCTTACGCAAACAGCTGAGAATGCGAAAAGGCTCCATCTGCTCAAATATCGAAGCCAAGTCCATAGACCCTTTTTGAGGAAGAGGAAACACCTCCATGCATTTTTGGCAAATCTCTAGCCTTGCTTGCTGGATTGAATCAATCTGCACAAACCGGCAATCGAGATCCTCTTGGCTGAAAAGTGTTTCGTCCCAAATTCCTCGATAGATTGATTCCGCAACGGCTGCAATTTTCGGCTGTTCGATTCGGATGCTTTGCTTTAAATGCGTGCAGGGAATCTGTAAAAGATCTGATGACTCGAGAATATCGGCAAAAAAACATCCAGGATCCACAGCTGGAAGCTGGTTTTTATCTCCCATGAGGACAAGTCTTCCTCCTCCTTGCAAACATGATAGCAAAAATGAAAACAGTCTAGCATCGATCATAGAGCATTCGTCTAATATCAGCAGATCTGCAAAAAGAGAGGCCCCTTTTTCATAAAATTGTCTTGAAGATCGGATCTGCAAAAGAGAGTGGAGCGTTCCGCAAGTCACTTTCACGGAAGGCCCTATTTTATCTTGGATATTCTTAGAAAGATGCGAAGCCGCTTTCCCTGTCGGCGCCGCCACTAAAATATGACAACAGTCCCTTTCTTTTTCAGAAAGGGACTCCCAAAATGCACGGATAAGATGGGTAGCAGTAAACGTCTTTCCGGACCCGGGACCACCGGTGATTACACTGACAGGCGATGAAAGCGCTCTATCGATAGCTTGTGCTTGCCATTCATTCAGCTGGGGACTAAGAGAGATCTGTTTTTGGACTTGCAAAGAGAGCTTACTATGGCAAAGACGATGCAAATGCTCAAGAAACGTGGTTTCTAAAATCCAGTGTTTCTGTAAATAATAGCAAGACTGGTATTCACATAAAAGCTTCAAAGGACCTGGGTGATGTGACAAGAGAAAGGGAGGGATCTTATCTTTTGCTTCTATAATATTTTGTTCCACCCAAGAAGCTAAGAACTTTGGCATAAAACAAAAAGGGGAGGGGATGATTTCTTCACTGACTTCTAAACAAAGATGCCCATACCGAGCGATTAAAAGAAGATAGCAGAGAAAAACGCGCGTAGACTCTTGCTCTTTGTCTTTGCCGAGAAAAGTTTCAGCAAAATAGAGATCGACCCAAGTAAAAATCTCTTGCTCTATACAATCTAGAAGAAAAGGACCCGGATATTTCCATTCTGTCGTCATGAGAATGCCTCCATCGATTGCGGATGCAGTATATAAGGCGCCTTACCTCGTACAAAATAATAGATAGCTCCAGCAAACTTGCTAAATCCTTGCTGAGGGTCAAATAACTGAAGGTAGGAGCGCATCGCTTGAGCATAAATCACAGCTTGCAAATCGTAATGGTGTTGCTTGATTGCTGATTCTATACTCAAAGAATTGTAATGCGCGTCGGAGGCTCCAAGAAAGTTCGTTTTCCAGTCCAGTACGTAGTATTTTCCTTGAAACTCAAAAAATAAGTCGATAAACCCCTTTAACATAGTACCTTGGCACGGAAACATAAACTCTAGCTCCGCATGCATAGAGCTAAAAGGGATCTCCTTTAAAGCAAAACCATCTTCTGCCAAAGGCTTTTCGAAAAGCTCTCCGATCCACGGATAAAGAACGTCTTCCCATCCATCGAGCACAGTTCCCTTGCAAAACCTCTCTATCCAGTCGAAAGCGCGCAGATCATAGGCCCTATGTAAATCAGCTTTACAAAGGTGTTCTAAGATAGCATGAACTACAGTCCCTGTTTCTGCACCCAAAGGAAGAGAATGGGGAGTGCGTCCCGAAGGAAGGACTAAAACATCCAAAGATTCCGACTCCATTTCTTTTGCAAGGGAAGAGAAAGAAAGAAGTTTTTTTTCAGGAAAGGAAGGCAAAGAAAACGAAGAAAAAATAAGAGGCTCGAAAAGAGGCTCTTCTTTTTCCTGTACGCAGTCCTCTTCTAATATGGCAAAAGAAAGACTGCAAATCTTCTGCAAAGATTCAAGATGGGACTTAATAAAGCTAAGTGTCATCTGGCTATATCTTCGATATGCATCATCAAAAGAATAAGAATCTGCCTGAAACCCGAGGCAAAAGAGTTCAATGGGCGCTGCACACCCTTCTTGCAATCCTTCGGGATTTTTATCTAAGACTAAAGGAATATACACTCTTTCTTTTGCTCTCGTCAGAGCTACATACAGCTGTCTTAGCTTCTCCGCATCCAGCTCCTTTCGCATGAGAAGATACGCCTCTTCTTGCGAAGGGATGGTGATCTCCTTCTGCAATCCTTGCCGGATTTGGATGAAAGCCTCTTCCGTAGTATGCCGATAACATAATCCCAAGGCAAAGACCACATCGAACTCCAGCCCTTTGCTTTTGTGGATTGTCATTACAACAACCTGGTCTTCTTCCTGCTCTGCAATCTGCTGAAGAACTTCGCTATTTGATGGCTCCTCTTTTAAACTCGATAGAAACGCAGAAAGATGGAAAAGATCATGAGAAAATTCCGGTCGATGATCCAAAAGAGCTTGGCATATTTGCCTTATCTCAAAATATAAAGAAGAATTTGCAGTAATTAGTTTTTCTAAGACAGTCTCTTTCGATCCCGCCCACGTGAGAAGAAGAAAGTCTTGAAAAATAGCGCCAAAACCTTTTTTTTGCAGAGATTTTGCAGCATAAGAAAAATATTCTCGTGCTTCCAAAAGAAGGGGATTTTCCCAACCCCCCAAAATTTTCTCAGAGGAAAACCCGACCATGGATCCTCCAAGAAGTTTCTTCAAAGAGCTTAGACTTGATGGCGAAGAAAGAGCCTCGAAAAACTCTTCCATAGATGAATAAGCCAAGCTATTTGCAAGATCCAAGCTTTTTTGCATAAAGCAGGGGATCTCATATTCCCTTAAAAAAGCCTGCAGCCTTTCTGCTTGAAAACGGTCTTTGACAAGAACCGCCATTTGCCGATAAGAAAGTCCTTTTTCTCTTTGCAGTCTTTGGATCTCTTTTACGAAAAAAGGAAAGAGCTTCTTTTCTTCCACCGCCTGGCGAGGCCATTTTTTTTCCAACCCCTTCTCATCCATCGCTAAAAGGAAATGCACTCTGCCGATTGTATCCTCTTCCAAAAGGGAACTTCCATTCTCTTTGCTGGCTACTTTCCGCACCATCAAGCTCTGTTGTTGAGAGGGGAGCTGCATCCATTCAGGAGCTATATTCTCAGTGAATAATGTATTTAAAGCTTCGATCAGCCGTGGATGGGAGCGGTAGTTCGTGTCCAAGCAGAAAAGATTTTCCTTGCCAACCGCATGAGCTGCCTGCAGATAGGTGTAGACATCCGCACTGCGAAAAGCATAGATCGACTGCTTTGGATCCCCCACAAAATAGACTGTTTTCTTTTCTTGGCTCTCAAGAAAAAGCTTTTGGAAGATCTCCCACTGGGTAGGGTCAGTATCCTGGAATTCATCAATCATCGCAACTCGATACTTCGACCGAATTTTTTGACAAAACAGAGAAGATTGCAAAGCACCGTGCATTTCACGAACAAGATCATCGGGATCGATACTCATTGTATCTATACGTGCCTTATCAAAGAATGGCTGGCAAGCTTTTGCCATTCGCAAGAGGATAACTTTGGGATTACGTGCCTCCTCCCATAAAGGGATAAAATCCTTCTGCAGCTGCTGCAACCGCTTTAGGCAGGCCGCATGGGACGGATGTCCGCACTTACAAGAAACATCTAAATTCAACTCCGTTAAAAACATTTTCTTTTCGAAAAGCCAAGAATCCCACTCAGGATAAGGACATATTTTGTTTTCGAGCCATCCAAAGAGCTGCAAGATCTGCGCTCTTCCTTTTTCTGATTTAGCTTTTCTTGGAAAAACGCAAGAAAAAGCACTCCAAAGGTCTTCCACTCGCATTGGATCTCCTTCAGCAAAAAGACCATCTACTTTCTCCCAGCACTCTTTTGCTCCCAAAAAAGCTCGGATCGGCTCTGCTTTCTGCAAAATAGCAATGATCTTCTGACAGAGAGTATCAATCCGTCCATCTCTTGCCATATCTTTAAGAACGATTTCTATCTGTGACAAGCTAAACTGCTCTTGAGAAAGCGATCCGATCAAAAAATCTTTTACTGCAGAAAGTCTTGCATCTTGCCTTGGACTCATCATATCTTCTTCTTTGAATCCAACGCCAAAGCGGGCTTCAAAAGCAAATTCCTGCAAAGAACGCAAACAAAATCCATGAAGCGTGAAGATCTGTGCTCTTTCAAAATTACAAATCGCCTCGTCTATTTTTCTTTTTGCTGAAGAATATTCTTCAAGGCTTGAGCCTTGAAAAGGCTGAAGGTAAGCCGGGCCTCCTTTTTTCTCTTTGAGAAACCGCTCTATCTTCAGAAGATTGGCATAAATCCTCGACTTAAGCTCACGTGTTGCAGCGCGTGTAAAAGTAACAACAAGAATCTCCTCAATAGTGAGAGGATTTTCAGACTCGAGCAACAACCTAGGGATCAGGTTTTCTATAGTAAACGTTTTACCAGTCCCTGCTGAAGCTTCTAAAAAATGGTGGCCAAAAACTCCAGTATTCGGGTCTAACACATCAAACTTTTTCATGTACGAGTCCCTCTGTAAACAGCGGAGAAAAAAGGTCTTCCCATTCTCCTTGCCAGAAATTTTGTAAATGGATCATCTCCTCCGAGCTACCTCTATCCATCCACCATTTTGTATAAGGATCAATCCACTGTCCCCATTTAGGCTTTACATCCTGTAGAACCTCTTTTTTTAGCAATTTTTCCGCCCAATCTATAATCAGCGGAGAAGGCATGGCCAAAGAGCGGAGATAGTAAGATAAGTATTTTTGGAGAAGTCCTCTTGGATCCTCTATAGAAAATCCAAGTCTTTCCCCACTCTCTGCAAAAATGCAGTCTGTACAAGCTCCCATTTCGCTTGCTATTGCGCAGAAGGCTAAGTACTCAGGCCAAATCCGAATCATCTCTTGAAGTTTATCTTTGCGCCCAAAACAAAGAAATCCTTGGCTGCAGACAGGAAATACCCTTCCTACAAGGGAGACTTCTTGCTCGCCATCAAAAAAGAAGGTGATTGCAGGAAAAATCCAGCGGCCTTCCCTCTTTTCAGGGCTGCGGCAAGCCTTGACAAATTCGACTTCATTAAGGTCTTCCGCAGAAATATTCCAAGCTAAAAGCGTTCTTTTGATTTTTTCTACATCTTGAACGAGATTTTTTTTTGCAATTTCTCCAAACACTCCTCGAGGAAACAGTCCTTGCTTTTCTTTTTTTTGGAATGCATCAGCAGAGCAGATCAGTTCTTTTTTCAATATGGCCTTATCGAAATTGGATAAGAAAAATTCAGGGTCTTGCGATGGTTCTTTTTTAAAATAGATACCAAGCCCTTCTTGAAAAAAGAAGCGAATCGGATCTTTTGCAAAGCCGCTGAGCCGACGCAAATCGACTTCCGAAGGGAATTTGGGTGACTTAGAACATTGCATAGTAAAAAAGCTAGAAAAGGATTTATTGTTTTTCCGGTAGTAGCTCTTGGCTGCCAAAGCGTGGATTTTAGAGAAATTAGGCAGACAGCAATCTTGAGAAAAATAGCTTTTATGAAAACTCATTGCAGGATGATGTTTCATGAATAAAGTGCTAGGTTTGCCTCCATGAGTCGCAAAATGCTCATCAAGATAAGCAAAGAGCTCTTGGATACAAAAGGAAGGGTTCTGTTCTTTGTGATCTTGCTGGGAGATCCTCTGATAGCTCATAATCAGGTGCTTTCTTGCATGAATCAGCATTTCCAAAAAAAGATACCGATCCTGTTCTGCTTTTGAAGGGATCGATCTTTGACCTCCTGCAACATCCAGGCATGAAGGAATTTCTGAGCGAGGCAAAGAAGCCTCATCGCATCCTAAAAGACAGAGAATCTCTGCAGGACGTCCACATCCCCCTTCCCACCCAGAGAAGTGAATCGCTTGGATATGCCCGCCTTGGAATGAGCCACTTTTCCGAGTGAGCAGGCGCTCAAATCCGCTCCAAAAACTCTCAAAAGAAAGAAGAGCTCGCTCTTCTTGAAGCTGCAAACTAAGGGCTTTTAAATCATAGAGAACTCTCTGAAGCTCTCCATCCTGCAAAAAGTAGGTTTCAATCATTTGTGTTACATGAGAGGCCCAGGCAGAAAAAGAAAATCGCTTTCTCTCTACGATAGGAGCAAACCCCTCCTCTAATCCATGGAGCAGGTGAATCCACTTTCCCAGTAATTCAGCGTCTGTCCATTCTACAATAGGCAGAGGATAGATATAGTCTAGATCACCTGCAATAGCTCCAAGACCGGCTAGCAACTGGCGGGATCCAAATTCCCAGCTCCCTATCTCATCGGAAACAAGCTCCTGCGAGATATGTTTTCTTTGCTCCCAGCTCAATCCCCAGAGAACATGCGCACTCTGGTACCACTGCTGAAGCAAGGAGATCGTCTCTTCTCCCCACCCCTGCTTTTGTCGAACGCAAGGCCAAGAAAAACAACTAAAAACCGCTTCCAAAGAAAAGCGATCCTTAGGGAGGGAAAAGAAACTGCATAAAGCCTGAATGCTTGGATGCACGCGATCTAAAGCAATCCCATGGATGGCATAATCAAAAGGACTGTGGCTTGCACCAAATACCATATGGATATAAGGAAGATAGCTCTCTAAATTGGGAGAGAATACCACAATCTCTTGAGGCTGGATTGCCGGATCTTTCCTTACACAATCACATAGAGTGTCTAGAAGGATCTCTACCTCCCTCAGCTTGGAAGAGGCTGAAAAACAGATCAAAGAGCGGTCTTCAGCAGAGCAAGTTTTTTTCTCCGAATCCGAAGAGAGATAAAGCAAATCTCTTTGGAGTTCTCTTAGCAAAGAACCCGATGCTGGCTCTTCATAAAGCTCTTCGACATAGCTCTCTTCTTCTCCTAATGCCCGAATTAAGGCGCGGCCTGCCTTTCCCCAGTTGGCTAAAAGAGTGTTTCTCTGTCTTAAATAGAAACTCATCTGCTCTCGCACTGCAAAGCGGACTTTTTTACCTTCCAATGCTTTTTCGATAAAAATTCTCTCTCTATCACTGCACAAATCCTCCAAAAAAAACTCGCAAGGAGAAACAAAATAATAATGAGGGGACGCGTAGCGAAATAGATCAAAATAACAAGAAGGGAGGTGAGAAAAAGCAAAAAGATGTAAAGAACAGGGGATAAGGTCTAATCTCTTTACCATTGCAGCAAAGGGATCTTCGCAGCCAAAGACAGTAAGCCAGATCGATCTTTTCCAAGCAGCCCCCGAAAACCAATGCAAAGCTAGCTGAGGTTCTAAATAGGCATATCGATCTAATATCCGAGAAAGCTCTTCACTAAAAGACCGAATCTTACGACGCACGGAGATGTTCTGCAGATCTTCAGCGGAGCTAATTTGAAAATAATCAAGCAGAGGCTCCAAAGTAGAGAGCTCTAAGAGATTTTCTAATAAAAACCCTTCTATCCGAAAGGAGATCTCATTTTCCGAAAGAAAAGAGCAAGAAGGCCCTATTAGATGGCAAACACCTTCTTTGATCGTCAAAATCTCCATTCCCGAGGCAACCTTGCAGTTCTGTGCGATCTGTGAAAATAGATAGGGCTTAAGACTTAAGCAAGGGATCAGCACAATCCTGCGCTCAAAGGGACTCGCTTTGTGGGCAAACAGCTTCTTTACAAGCGCCTCCACAAGAGCTTCCATCCGGTTGCTAAAAAATAAGACGGGTTTTTGTAATCCCTGTTCTTTCACTCTCGCTTCCTTATTCTACATTTGCTACAGTAAACTAAAAAAAAGCATATATTATGACGTATTTTTTCCTTTCCATCCGCAAAGCTCTCGCAGGCCCATGGGCTGCAAAAAGAGGTCGTTTTTCCTTCCGATGCCTGAATATAACGCAATTTCTCGGCGTACTGAACGATAACCTATACAAATTTTTCATGATCTTTTTGCTGATCGACACTCTAGGCGCACACCAAGCAAGCGCTATTCTCTCGGCAGCCGGTGCAATCTATGTTCTTCCCTTCCTACTTTTCTCCTCATCTGCCGGTATTCTAGCAGATCGGATGAGCAAACAAAAGCTGATCATGCTCCTAAAAGTTGCCGAAACCGGCATCATGATCTTAGCCGTCTTTGCTTTTGTCTTTAAAAGCACCTGGGGATGTTACTCTCTTTTGTTTTTGCTTGCCACACATAGCGCTATGTTTGGGCCTTCAAAATATGGGATTATCCCTGAACTTGTCTCGAAAGAGACTGTCTCTAAAGCCAATGGGATCATCACCTCTTTTACCTATCTAGCCATCATTTTAGGCACATTTCTCGCATCTTTTCTCACCGAGATTACAAACCGCAATTTCTTCATAGCCGTCCTTTTTTGCCTTGTCGTAGCTCTTGGCGGATTTGCAAGCGTCTTTGGCATCAAAAGAACCTCAGCACAGAAATCCACTCAACATATCCACCTATTCTTTATCCGGGAAATCTATCTCACCTTAAAAAGCACAAAAGCAATCCCGAAGATGCTCTCTTGCATTTGCGGATCTTCTTTTTTTCTTTTTGTTGGAGCTTATACCCAACTCAATATTATTCCCTTTGCTATCGACTCCCTCAACCTCTCTGCAGCAGCCGGAGGCTATCTTTTCCTTATCACAGCGCTCGGCATCGCGCTCGGCTCTTTTTTTACAGGCAAGCTCCTTAAAAAAAAACTAGAACTTGGTATCTCTTGCATAGCGGGCTTCGGCTTAGGCCTTAGCTTTCTTTTTCTCTCTTTGTTTTCCTTTTCTCTTTCTTTTGTTGCATGCATCCTCGCCATTTTAGGAATCCTCGGAGGTATTTTCATCATCCCTTTTGACACTTTCATTCAGTTAAATAGCCCTGAAGAAAAAAGAGGGCAGATGATTGCAGCGACAAACTTCTTAAGTTTCTTAGGTGTCTTGATCGCTTCTTGTATCCTCTATTTTTTCAGCGCTGCAGGCATCCCTCCTGCCGCAGGCTTTGCTCTCATCGGATTTTCCACTCTCCTTGTCGTGATATTTCTCTCCCTTGCTTTAGCAGAAGCATTTTTTCCTTTTCTTTCAAAAAAAGTATTATATCCATTTCTTCACATCCGCTTACCTGATTCTGTACCTGAAAAAACCTCTCTTTGGTTTCTCGAAGAAGCCACTCTTTTCAAAGCTCTCCTCTGCACTGCTTTCTTGCCTGAGTGTTCCTTTCTCATGGAAGCAACAAAGAGCCCTCTTGTTAATTTTTTCTTAAAGAAAATCCCCAATTTGCACTTTATAGAAGAAGGACAGACTTGGAAAGAAGCTGCAGAGTCATTCAAAAAAGAGCCCCTCTGCATCCTTCTTCCCGGCCTATATGCACAAGAAGAACCTTTACAGAAGAAATCGTGGTTTCCCTTCTTTTCTCAAACGCCTTCTGTTGCTCTGATTCAGATTGGAAAAGAAGACAAAAGCTACTCGATTCGGATCTCAACAGATTTCGAGATCTAATTTGATTCTGCCGAAGAATTAAAAGTAAATATTGTCATCTAGTAAGGCAACAGCCTATAATAGTAAAAACTTTTATAACAAAGAAGAAACTGACTGGATACTTGTACTAGAAAAAAGCCCCCTCTGCATCCTCTTTTGAGACTATATACACAAGAAGCCAGATTGATTAATATTTGTACAAATGGTACAATTATATATAACAAGAGGAGATCTATGGCTACTGTGCCATTTTCAGAAGCAAGAACCCATTTGACTGACATTGTCAACGAAGTCGCATACGGAGGTGAAAGGATCATATTAACTCGTAAGGGGAAACAGTTGGTCGCGATTATCCCTTTAGCAGATCTTAAAACTCTTGAAATGATAGAAAACAAAGTCGATTTGGAAGATGCAAAAAAGGCGCTTCGTGTCATTGAAAAACATGGAACCGTATCTTGGGAAGACACCAAACATGAGCTTGGGCTGTGATTTACACGATAGAACTAAGCAGGAATGCTCATAAGGTATTAAAAGACATTCCCTCCGCTGATATGAAGAAAATTGTAACCAAGATTGAAAAGCTAAAAAAAGACCCTCTGCCTCATGAGTGCGAAAAACTAGAAGGACATGAAGATTTGTATCGCATCCGTTCCAGGGACCATCGTGTCATTTATCAATTTGCCAAAAAAAAACTCATTATCCTGATCGTTAAAGTAGGTCATAGACGAGAAGTATACCGTTAAGTTTAAATATTTTTCTATTTTTTTAGATCTTCACCGAATATAAAAATGCTATTTGCAGACCTAGTAAAGATTCTCTACTCCATTTTTCTTCGAAAAAACCAACCTGCAGCAATAAGATTGACAGCGGCTATACATATAAGAGGGTATGTATGATCGAGAACCATCCGGCAAGGCATCGATTTTAAAAATACCCCTCGGCATACCACCAAAAAATGCTTGAGGGGATTGATGACTGTAACTTTCTGCAACCATACCGGCATATTTTCAACAGGCGTTGCAAAGCCGGATAAGATCACGGCAGGAGCGATAAATACAAATACGTACAAAAGAGCTTGCTGCTGCGTTTTTGCGATCGAAGACAAGAAGAGCCCAACTCCTACAATGGAAAGGATGAAAAAAAAGAGACTTCCATAGAGAAGCCACAAAGAGCCGGTAAAAGGGACTTGGAAAAAAAAGACAGCAGCCACGACCATCAAAGTCGCTTGAGCCATGCCGATCAAAATCCCTGGAATCGTTTTACCCAGAAGAATTTCAAAAGGCTGCAAAGGAGAGACAAGAAGCTGGTCAAAAGTCCCAAGTTCTCTTTCTCTTGCAACCGTCATAGCTGTCACAAGTAAGCTGATCATCATGGCAAGTGTAGCAACAAGTCCTGGCACAGTAAACCACGAATAGATCAAGTTTGGATTGAACCAATGGCGAAAAATAAGCTCGGTAGAACCGTGAGGCAGATTCCATATGGTAGCTATATCTTGGTCGAATTGCTGTACAATCTGATTCGCATAACCGAGGATAATCTGCGTTGTGTTCGACTTTCTCCCATCAAAAATCATCTGAACTTCTGCAGGCTTTCCTGAAAAAAGGTCTCGAGAAAACTGTGCATCAAAATGCAACACTCCAGAGCCCTTCTGTTCATCAATGAAAGGAGCGATCTCCTCTTCTTTTTG
This sequence comes from uncultured Chlamydiae bacterium, assembly GCA_945952445.1. Classification (GTDB taxonomy): domain Bacteria; phylum Chlamydiota; class Chlamydiia; order Chlamydiales; family Rhabdochlamydiaceae; genus CAMFIG01. The sequence continues at coordinate 22,167 of CAMFIG010000010.1, read as the reverse complement.
CAAATAGAGGATCTTGCTAAACGTAGGGGACCCTGCAAACCTCTGGATCAGCTCGTAGGAGAACTTCCCATTATCTTGGTTAAAAACCCCTAAAGTCACATTTTTGACATCGAGCGTTGCTGCATACGAGAAGATCAAAAGCTGCGTGAGTGGCGGCAAAATGAGGATCGTGCGGCTTTTTTTATCTTGCAAGACAGCTAGCAGTTCTTTGACTACAAGAGTCCAAATCTTTTTCCACATAGCTATTCCAATGTTTTTTTTCCCTTAATACCCATTAAACCAAAGAGAACAATCCCAAAAAAAATCATAATCAAAAAACAGGGGATGAGTAGATTCCATATATTTCCAACAAGAAAGATCGTCTGCAGACAGGTGACAAAATAACGCGCAGGAAGAAGGTAAGTGACAGCCTGGATCCACTTTGGCATGCTTTGGATTTCAAAAATAAACCCCGACAGCATGAAAGCTGGTAAGAAAGCAGAAACCAGAGCGATTTGAGAAGCATTGAATTGGTTTTTGGTGGCTGAAGAAATAAAAAGCCCCATCCCCAAAGCAGGAAGAAGGAATGCTGCCGTCACAGAGATGAGAACTAAAAAATTTCCTCGCAAAGGAACGTCGAAAAGAAAACATCCCAACAGCGTGCAAATACTCATCGAAATCACTCCAAGGCAAAAATAGGGAATCAGCTTTCCTAAAATGATCTCTCCCATCGTAATGGGTGTTGCCATTAAAGCCTCCATCGTCCCACGCTCCCATTCCCTTGCGATCACAAGGGCTGTCAGCAAGGTACCTATCAAAGACATGATGATCGCTATCGACCCGGGAATCAAAAACAGATGGCTATCGAGTTCTTCATTATACCAAAATCGAGGGACAATATGCGCAAGAGGAGAGGGTTGAGCCCCAGATTCCCTCTGCTCTGCTTGCATCCACAAGTGCCAAGCACCTTCCACGTAGTTTTTTACGAAATTGGCCGAATTAGGCTGACTGCCGTCAGTCGCTACGAAGATAGGGCCTGCCTTGTCTTTATTCTCAGCAAAGTCGGAAAAATAAGAAGGGATAGTAACAGCTCCTAAAGTCCTTCCTGAGACTAGACCTTCTGAAGTCCCTTGAGGTCCGTTTTCAAAGGTTATTTCAAAAAAGGTAGAATCTTTGAGAGACTGCACAAAACTCTCTGCTATGGGGCTGCGGTCTTCCATGAGCACTCCGAGTTTCACATGGCTCATGTCAAGAGAGATCCCATACCCATAGATAAAAAGAAGGATTAGAGGTAAAACGGCAGCAATTAAGATGCTACTAGGGTCGCGAACTATCTGGTAAAATTCCTTGCGAGCAAGCGCTTGGATCCTTCGTCCACAAAAGCGCCTCATAGGGTTCTCCTGAAGGCTTCACTAAGATCTACAAAGGCATCTTCTAAAGTAGGATCAGGTCGTTTTTCCGTTCTCACTAGGGCTTTGAGCTCTTCAGGAGTCCCTAGGTGGATCATCTTTCCAGATTCTATCAACCCAATGCGATCGCAATATTCTGCTTCATCCATAAAATGAGTTGTCACCATGATCGTCATCCCTTTTTGCACAAAGCTGTTAATATGAGACCAAAATTCCCTGCGGGTCAAAGGATCTACCCCCGCGGTAGGCTCGTCGAGAAATAAGATATGAGGTTCATGCATCAAAGAACAGGCAAGCGCCAGGCGCTGCTTAAACCCAAGAGGCAATTCTGAAGAGCTCTTTTTCAAATAAGGCTGCAAAGAGAACACCTCGATCATCTGATCGATTGCCTTTTTCGGATAGGATACTAGATAGATTCCGGCAAAGAACTGCAAGTTCTGCAAGACGGTCATATTCCCATAAAGAGAAAACTTCTGCGCCATATAGCCCACCTGGGCTCTTGCAGCAGCAGGTGCCGAAGCTAACGAAAGTCCCCGAACAACAGCTTCCCCTGCTGTAGGGTGGATAAGTCCGCAGAGCATCTTGAACATAGTGGATTTCCCGGCGCCATTAGGGCCTAGCAAACCAAAAATTTCTCCTTGGTCTACAGAGAAGCTAATCCCATCTACTGCAACAAAGTCGCCAAATTCTTTTTTAAGAGATTTTGCTTCTATGACTTTTTTGTCATCTTTAAGTTTAGTCTCCATTTTCTCAGCGATCAAAGACTGCCCGCGATAAGAACCACCCAGAAGATCGATAAAAGCATCTTCAAACCGAGGCTTGGCAGCCTTTACGTTCGTGCCAGAAGGGAGCTCTTTACAAAAGGCTTCTAGAGCTCCTTCTTTACTGAGCACGGTGCGCACAAAGCTCGACTCGATAGTGGCATCTTTTACAAGAGGCATCGGAAGGATCTTCGACAATAAAGACCTTCTTTCTTCTCCTTGGAGCAAAAATACTCTCTCTTTAAGATGGCATGTCAGCTTACTAGGCTCTCCGGCATAGAGGACTTTCCCTTCGTTCATAAGCAAGACAAGATCGCACCTTTCTGCTTCGTCGAGATAGGAGGTGCTCCAGATCACGGTGATTTCCTCATGAAGAAGACTCAAGACCATCTTCCAGAGCTCTCTACGAGAGAGGGGATCGACACCTACCGTCGGCTCATCTAATAAGAGGAATTTTGGTTTTTTAAGTAACGCGCAAGCAAGTCCCAGCTTCTGCTTCATCCCTCCAGATAGATCTCTTGCTAGCCTTTTTTGGAAAGAGCCAAGACGGCTAAAAAATAATAGCTTTTCAAAAACCTTAAGCTGCTCCGCAGAATCAATTCCCTGCAAGTCTGCATATAACTTTAAGTTTTCTTCCACACTGAGATCTTCATAGAGACCAAATTTCTGTGGCATATAGCCTATCATCCCATGGATCTGATCCGGGTCTTTTGCTACATCGATCCCTCCTATGGCAACCTTTCCTTCTGAAACAGGCAAAAGTCCTGTGAGAAGCCGTATCAAAGTGGTTTTTCCCGCCCCATCTGGGCCTACAAGTCCGATGATTTTTCCTTGAGGCAAGGAAACATTAAGATGCGAAAGAGCACATGTCTTCCCAAACCATTTGGATACTCCTTGCACATTTATATATGCATCCAAATGCCCTCCTTCATCTTTTTATTTTAACAGTGACCGGCATTCCCTGGCGCAAGCCCGGATCGGGATGATCAATCACCACGCGAATGCGATAGACAAGCTCTGTTCTAAGATCAGTTGTTTCGACATTTTTCGGGGTAAACTCTGCCACAGGAGAAATGAATCCAATATGTCCATGGTAGATTGGGTTCTTGGGCGTATCGGTGATCACCTCTGCTGCCATTCCAGGATGGATGGCACCCAAGTCTGGCTCGGAGACATAGGTTCGAATCCAAATGGGATCTTCCAAAGATAAGGAGAAAACAGGCTCTCCAGGATTCAACACAGACCCCGGCTCTCGGATCCTTGTAAGGATAGTTCCAGATGATGGAGCAAATAACTTTGTATCGTCATAGCGCGTCTTTGCAATAGATAAAGAAGCTTCCGCCTCTTTTAGATTTGCTTGCAGCTCTTTTTCTTGAGAGAGGGCATTTTCAAAATCCTCTTCAGAAACAGCGCAGGTTTGGACTGCTTGCGTCCTTCGCAAAAACTGCTTGGCTGCATTGGCAAGCGAAACTTTGACAGCTTCGACAGAAGCTTGAGCTCCGGACAAAGCATCTGCATAAGGGCCATTATCGAGCTCGGCAAGCAGATCTCCTTCCTTAACATGATCTCCTTCATCGACATAGAGTTTTTCTACTTTTCCAAAGACTCTAAATCCCAAGTCCACTTCGCGGATATCGACATTCCCATATACGACAATCCATTCCGCATCGTTTCGATGGCGAAGCTGAGTCCACAAAACAACAGAAATAACTGCAATGAGTACACAAACAACTGATGCGATGACATTCTTACGCAGCTTCATCCGAAATCCCTCCGACAATCTCTTCACTACATATCAGCGCATCTCTTTTCTCGCTAGGTTTTGTCATTTTTCTCTTGTGCAATCAGAACCGTTCGTCTAAATAGAAACTAACCATCGGATACTATGCATGAGAACGCCGTTTCTCTTATTTTTACTTCTTTCCGGATGCATGCTAGGGCCTAAGAAGTCCCTCCCCGATATGCAGATGCCTGCTTCCTATGCAGAGATCTCTCAAGAAAATCCTTCTTCTCAAGAACTAGGGTCTTGGTGGGAGCAATTCCAAGATCCAGTACTCGACAACTTGGTTGAAGAGGCTTTGAGCGATAACCTCGACATCCAGATTGCTTTAGAGAGGATATGTGAGATGCGGGGGACTTTAAGGATCTCTGGATCCAAGCTATGGCCTTCTCTTGACTTCTTCGGTGCAGGAGGACGCATCAGGCCGTCTCAAGACCCAGCTAGAAATTCCTTACTACCGGCTCTAGGCGTCTTGGATCTTTTTACCATCGGTTTTGATGCATCTTGGGAGATCGATCTTTTTGGAAAAAACCGAAGCGCAAAAGAAGCTGCTTTTTATGAGCTTCTCTCCACACAAGAGCAATCTTATAGCGTCCGGTTGACTGTCATTTCTGAAGTCATAAAACTATACACAGAAATCCGAGAAGCTCAGCAAAAAATTCTCGTTTTGCAAAAGAAGATCCGAGCTTTTGAGCAGCTGCTGCAGCTCAGCTGCGATCTAAAAAAATCGGGACTTAATAATACAATCAACGTAGAAACGCAAATAGCTGAGCTCAATAGAGCCAAAAGCCAGATTCCCGATCTTGAAAAAACCAAACAACAATCTATCTATCATCTAGCTTTTATCTTAGGTAAAAAACCGGAAGAATTCCAAGATGCATTCTCTAAGATTTTGCCCATCCCTCAAGCTGCATGGAAAGTTCCTGTCGGGCTCCCTTCCGATTTGCTACGAAGGCGACCCGATATCCGCAGCGCTGAATGCCAAGTCTATGCCGCAGGAGCTAAGGTCGGAGAGGCAAAAGCATCTCTCTTCCCCAGCTTTTCTTTAACGGGCATGATAGGAGGTCTATCTCAGGATACTAACCGCCTTTTTAAGCCAACAAGTAGATTTTGGCTAATCTGGCCAAGTATTGATTGGTCTTTATTTCAAGGGGGAAAAACACTAGGAGATATCCAAGCAAAAAGCTCGCAACATAGGCAAGCACTCCTTTACTACCAACATACCGTTCTCTACGCTCTAAAAGATGTAGAAAGCACTCTTGTTGCCTATGCGCAAGAAAACCAGAAGATTGCCGATCTCTACCTACAGTGGAAAGCGCGTAGAAACATCGTAAATGAAGCCAAACAGCTTCTAATATCCGGACTACAAGATATGTCTTACCTTCTTCAGCAGTACACGGAGATGTATCAATCGCAAAACGAATATATTTCTAGCAAGGCTAACGCTATGAAAAATCTTATCTCTCTTTACAAAGCGCTTGGAGGAGGATGGGAAAATACAACAAAGGACCCGCAAACTATTGCGGGTCCTTCTAACGATTAGAATCCGTAGATGAATTCAATTTCATACTGTTTGAAGCGTCGGAATGGGCCGATCTCTTTGTCCAGCGTAATAGACTGCTGCCATTGTTGCTGCAGGTTGAGGTTGGAGGTGATTAAGTAGTCCAACGTCACTACGAAGCCGCGATAATTGCCATTACCAGCCGCTGTCTTTCTTGTTGTAGGAGCTCCTGTCCCATTGATATCCGCCGTATAAAGACCTGCATTGGAGACATTCCCCATGCCGATACCGCCATTATCAAAGTCAGGCACGCACTGCGCTTGCAAAACTTGGTAGTTCATGTTAATGGCCCAGTCTCCTTGCTTTTTGAGCTCGCCAATAGAAAACCCTACATAACCACCCCAATTTGCTTTGGTATTGTTGGTAATTTCCAAGCGATTCGCAGCGAAGTTATACAATGCAGCAGAATAGAGAGTGACCTGCTTTTGGAGCTTCTGCGGATAGAATCGATATCCTAAAATCAACTGTCCCACAATAAAATCAAATCGGAGGTTATCGACATGGCTTGCGAAATGCTTGGTATCCCAATCGATGAGAGAAAATTTGGAATATAACCCCGTGTTCGCAATATTAAGCAATCCCAATTCTCCTACATATCCATACTGGTCTTTGCGCTCGTCGATGACAAAGACTCCCAAGTTCGTATAAAAGTCACCAACTTTTTCCCAAGACTGATCGTACTCAAAGAGAATTCCATCAAAAAATGCGTTAAACTCAAGCATGGAATCGAAGATATTGCTAAGTCTTCTTCTTCCCAGTTCAACGTCGATATACCAACTATCCGCATCGACGACACGGCCTCCAAAGTAGGCCTTCTCCAGTTTAATTTTATTAAACGTACCCCCAAAGATTCCTGCATCGTTATCAAATTCCAACTTAATAGCAGACCAAGTCCTATCAGTGCGATAATCCAACATCAGGTTGACTTCGATATCGTATCCGCGGTTGGGGTATACATTACCTCCCGACGCATAAAGAGGAGCGCCCCGGCCTCTTTGCTTGACTCCGTTGACAGTCTCTCCAGTCGCCTGAAATTCTGTTCTCACCTCTCCGCTAATGGAGAGATTCCCACCAATCTCTTTGACGGTAACCTGTCTTTTTGTGTTGATCCATTCACGCAAAGCCTGTACATCGATATCTTGATCATCATCCCGATCGATCGTATCGGCATAGGCAAGGGAAGAGAAGGCGCATAGAGAACCTGCAAGCATTACACAAAAACGACGAAACCGAAACCTATCTCTCATATATAATCTCCCTATCTTAAATCATATGCCAAAAGCTCGTAACTCGGGTCCACTTTTTTCCAAAAAAAATGAAACACGAAGGGGAGTTATATAATGTTCTCCAATAAATTACAAAAGGAAAACGCAGAGCCAAGAGCTCCCGATAGAGTTTGTCAAGATGGGTCCATGACTAAAAACTTTGATTCCTGACAATTCCAAAGAGCTTTTGGAAAAACCGCCCTTCGGCCACCATGCCTTCCCTTGTGAAAACCCAGCTATTCTGTGCACGCTCAAAAATAGGGGGCAGAGGAGTGTATTTTAGAGAGGATAGAACTTTCAGAGGATTCATTGAGCATGGCACCGGTACAATGGAGGTGGAAATTGTTTCTTCTCAGGAAGAATTTCCTAAACGGATTTTCTCTTTAGATGAGTTTCTTAAAAGACCCTCTAACCTCACGGAAAAGCATCCGCAAATCGACGGAAATCTCATTTCCGGATGTGTTTTCTACTTAATAAATCCATCCGCAAAACGATTTTTTTGCTGTTTGCGGATGGATTTATTACCTCAGATTATATTTGTGCAAGCAGTTACCCCTCCCCCTCATCACTTTAGAATTCTGAAACATAGGGCAGATTTTGAAATACCGAGTCATCACTTAAGAACAAATTTTTTCTGAGGATCAAAGGCATGCGTGGATATTTCAGCAATAAAGCCTTCTTCAACCATTTTTTTTTAGGCGAACTCTTGCAGAACGATCTGATATCTTCCAGAAATTGGCTGCATCTTTTGCAACAACTCTTCTATCATAGATATTTCCCAAAATAACAACCCAGAACCTACCCGGAAGTCAAGAACTTCCGAGTAAAAATCCTCCTAAAAGCGCATGATCAATGCAGCCGTCACAGCGGTTTCATCTAGCACCCTAGCTTCGATATCAACTGCAATCCCTCGATCCGCACTGAATCCAAACCCGAAAAACACTCCCACAGGGCAGTTATTTTTCACAGTGAATTGTTCTTTTGGAAAAATAAACCCAAGAGACTTCAAATGGGAGAATTTCATGCGCAAATCTGCATACTTGACTCCAATGTAGGGAATAAACCAGGAGATGCGATGAGAAACTCCGATCCCAATCTGCCATTCTCTGTCACGAATTTTGGCTCCGGAAGAAGCAACATGGGAGCCGTTTAAATGGATAGAATTGATATGCGGAGACGAGAAAAAATACTTAGCATCCACGCTTAAGCGCGTGTCACCCCAATAGCCGACAATCGCTCGGATGCCAACTTCACTCTCAAAATGGTATCCAGTATCGTAGTGGATATGCTGATGAGAAACCGGGGTGTGTGACAACTTAGTCTTTAGCCCCCCCAGTAACCCGTAAATTTCCACACGATCGATAAACCCTACTGTAATGCTACCTGAGTTCATGGTCGACTCAAAGCTGGAGATCCCACGAGACGTGATATCTTTCTGATGATCGATGCGTAAAGACCGATCAAACACCAGATCCCCTTCATATCCAAATTTCAGAGAAAGCCAAGACTCCTTCGGAACGAAAAATCCCTCTTCCGGCATCTCCGGAAGGTCTGGGTTGCCGTTATACAGAGAAAATGCCAAATGAGGAAAGGTTAAAACAGCCAAAAAACACAGAGCTTGAAACGACCTATGCATGTGTCCTTTTCCTCATCTTAAGCGTGAAGAGTGGACATTAGCAGCTTACTAGAGTTTTTTCAAATAATTCTTCCCGCCCAAGTTAAAGAGCAAGCTATATTGAGCCGGATTGATAAAAATACTCCAGGTGTCTTTCGTAGAGCCATCCAGCCAATGTTTCCAAGGACGCATAGAAATGCCCTCTTCTGCAGAGTGGTTCCACCTCCAAAGCTCCAGGTTTTCAGTCCCTGGATTGACTGTAAAGCCAAAGTAATAGTGATTCCAATTCGTGTCGGCAAATAAAACAGGAGATGGGGGCGCAAGAGATAGCTCTCTTGCTCTTTTTGCTATTTCTTGATGCAAATCAAATCCCAAAACTATCTTCCGATGGAATGCGATGTACAGCCGCTTTACAAGCTTTTTGAACATTGTCTGTGTAAGAAAAGGGAAAAGAGGATCTTCCTGCAAACCGAGAAAAGATTCAAAATCAAAAGAGACATAAGGAGAAAGAAGGGAAAGAGCTTTTTCTTTCCAATCTTCAGACGAAATCAAAGGAAGAGATTGGCATAAAAAAGAGTCGATCTTGTCTTCAAACAAGAATAGGTTTGCATCTTTTGGGTTTAAGCTGCAAAGCCAGTTTCGAAATTCCTTAGGCGAGCGGTCTTTGTCAATGAGAGGAATCTGCATATTAGAAGCAAATAGTTCTTGTATTAGAAAAGCTTGCTCTTTAGGCGAAAGAAGCATCTTTGCATAAAATTCTTTACAAGGAAGAAGAACATGGTCTCTAATCCATGTATAGGAAAACCCGTTATCTTCCCATCCACGAGCAAACTCCGGCAGCCCCGGAAGCAGTAAAAAAGCATGGGAAGGAGAACGCATCAAAAGAGCTTTAGAAGGATCTTTTAAAAACCGCTGTTCTACGTAAAAAGGGACCGATTTTAGGGCGTCGAGAAGAAAAACAAACAGATCCATTTCGCTCTCTATCCACCGCGTTTCCTCTAAAAGATCTCCTTCCCGCCGGTAATAGTGTTTCAAAAGCGCCTGCATAGAGCCCCCGGAAGTATAGGCCCAAGGTTTTTTCTCCATGCTTTCCAAGGAGTCTAAGGGATTTTCCGCGATAGGAATTCGATGGGCTTTTGCCATTCTCTGAAGAGCGGAGATAAGAAATAGATCTGTACGGATATGTAAAATTACTAAAGAAAATATCTCTTGGATATCCTCTAAAGCACCTTCCCAGTCACATTCCGCTGCAACCTGCGATTCGATAATGTGAAAAAACGCCCCGAGGGCATCGACATATTCTTCTCTAGATCGGATCATCGTCCACAAAGAAGCATCTGCCCGACCATGTTTATATACTAAGCGAAACCCCGCCGGACTATCTTCATAGAGATCTGCTTTTACATCGAGCATTTCCGCATCATAGATTTCTTGAAAATACTCAGGAAACCTCCGATCAAATTGCTCTACGAGAAACGAAAAGAGATTGGTATAATGGGTAGCTTTCTTATAAAAAGCATCCCTTCTTTCCAAGCAGGCTTGCATATGCTGCAGTCTCATTTGAAACTCTACTTGCAACCTTCTTCCTTCTTCTTCGGAAGAAGCTCTCTTAAGACGTATTTCTACTGATCTTAGCTGATCGTATGCAATTTCATAGTCTGTTTGGTATTCTTGGAGTTTCTCATTGCTTTTCTCCACCTTACCTTGCAACAGCTGCACTAAAACCTCTCCGATTCCTCCTGACTCTTTAGGATCAAGGCCTAAACTCGCATACATATTCCAACGAGAAAAATCCATTTTCACCTCAGAAAAAGAGGCGAGAGTAAATTCCCATACCTTAAGAAGCAGATGGTCTACCTGCGCTTTTAACACAGCAAATACAGTTTTTTCAGCAGTCAAATACTGCTCGCAGCGGGAAAATTCCAAAGAAGGACTTACCAAAAAATGCCCTCGCTTTGCAAACTGGATCTGCTCCTTTTGGAATCTCTCTACCTCTTCTTTTCGCACATTATATTGGCGCAGCAGCAATTGGGAAAGCCCCTCTTCAATCGACCACGTAGCATTTTCTTGGATCAACGGCAAAAGTAGCTCCTTCACTCTGCTCGCTTTTTCTTGGAAAGAAGCCTCTTTTTCTAGAAGGCCAATCGCTTCTAAAGCGGAGATGATCCCCGGAGAAAACCACAAAGGCCCCTTAAGGCAGAGGGCATACATATTTTTCTGTAAATCGCCATGCCCGAGTTTGGGGCTCATAGGAACGCTCATCTCGACTCCGGCTATCACTTTTTTTAACTTCCCTGTTGTCAGAAGCTCATAAAGATCAGCTAAGAGGTTCTCAATCTGCTCATTCTGAATCACAATAGCAGGAGCTGTAGCAAAACAGGAGCCCACGTTTTGCCTAAGCAAAGATAGACAAGCACTCACTGCTGCAATCCGGATATGGGTATCGGTAAGAACAGTGCCCGGAGGCAGTCCGAGAGTATAACAAATTATCTGTTCTGCCCAAGAATGGCAAAGAGGTTTTTGAAACCTTAAAATTTCTTTTCTTAAAGACTCTTCTTGTAAGAATCTCTCCAAGACCTTGAGAACGTGCCGATGAAAAACCGCATCATTCGTCCCATCCGGATAGAAAATATGACCTCTTTGCTTCCACGCAAAGACAAACGCTTCCAATGCTTCTATTTTCCATTTTCCTTCCTCATCCAAAAGATAAGAAGCGATCCGAATCGATCGTCTTTGTACACGAAATCGGAAGCTGTCTTGGCATAAAGAAGCATCAAACCATAAAGAGAGCTTAGCTTCTCCGTCTAAATCCAAAATAGCGGCAATTGTTTCTTTTTTTTCTGCTTCAACAAGAGACAAAAAGGTCTGTTTGAGCAAAAAGGGGTCTTCTAATAAGCTCTCTATTTCCAAGGGGCCCTCTTGTGCAACACTTTTTTAAAATCTCCGATTTGATTTTTAGATTTGTAATTTGTTCCCTTCTTAGATTACAATTACTCTAAAATTTTCTTTAGAACAACCAAATAAGGCACTGCTATGAAAGTCCACATCTCCAAAGAAATCATAGAGCTTCCAGAAGGCTCCTCAGCAAAAGACCTTGCAGAAAAACTCAATTTAAGAAACCCCCATCAATCCCTCGCAGCAATCGTCAATGGAGCCGTCTTAGATCTATCAACCCCACTTCGCGACGGCGATACGGTCTCTCTGCTGGATTTTGAAGATCCCAAAGGGAAAGAAGTATTCTGGCACACCTCTGCTCACGTATTAGCTCAAGCGATTCTACGCCTATGGCCGGAAGCAAAGCCAACAATCGGGCCTCCTATTGAAAATGGTTTTTACTACGACTTTGCCAACCTGACGATTTCCGATGAAGACTTTGAAAAAATCGAACAGGAAGTCCAAAAAATCATCGACGAAAACTATCAACCGAAACGCTCAGAATTTGCAAGTAAAAAAGAAGCCATCCTCACTTTCTGCAATAACCCCTATAAAAAAGAACTGATTGAAGGGTTTCCGGAAGGGGTGATTAGCGCCTATACACAAGGGGAATTTGTCGATCTTTGCAGAGGTCCCCACCTTCCTAACCTCGGAAAAATCAAAGCCTTCAAAATTCTGAAGACTTCCGGAGCTTACTGGAAAGGCGATGCTAACCGGGAGATGCTCACTCGAGTCTATGCGATCTCTTTCCCAGATCGCAAGATGCTCAAAGACTATCTGTTTTTACTTGAGGAAGCCAAGAAAAGGGACCACAAAGTGATCGGCCCTAAGCTCGACCTGTTTTCGATTAAAGAAGAAGCTCCTGGAATGCCTTTCATCCATCCTAAGGGAATGCTCGTATGGAACCGCCTAATCGATTTTTGGCGCGAGATCCATACAAAACACGGCTATATTGAAATCAAAACACCGCAGCTGATGAGCCAACAGCTCTGGGAAACCTCAGGACACTGGTTCCACTATAGAGATAACATGTATGCCTTTGAAATAGAAGACCGTCATTTTGCTATCAAACCGATGAACTGTCCTGGATGTATGCTCTACTTTAAATCCCATACACACAGCTACCGAGAACTGCCTCTTAGGATCTCGGAACTCGGCCACGTCCATCGCCACGAGCATTCAGGAGCGCTGAGCGGTCTTTTCCGTGTACGCAGCTTCCATCAAGATGACGCTCATCTTTTCATGAAGCCTTCTGACATCAAGCATGAAATCCTACAAGTGCTTTCTTTAGTGGAGGAAACATACGCAACTTTTGGGCTCCCATACCGCCTAGAATTGTCTACAAGACCGGAAAATAGCATCGGAACGGATGAAGATTGGGAGATTGCAACGCAGGGTCTTAAAGATGCACTCGATGAATGGGGACAGCCCTATCGTATCAATGAAGGAGACGGAGCTTTCTATGGACCTAAAATCGATATCCATATCCGCGATGCTCTAGGAAGATCCTGGCAATGCGGAACCGTACAGCTCGACATGTCTCTTCCAGAAAAATTCGAACTTGAATACATGGATAGCGATGGGAACGCTAAACGCCCCGTCATGGTGCATCGAGCCATCTTCGGCTCTGTCGAAAGGTTCTTTGGAATTTTGATTGAACATTTCGTAGGAAAATTCCCTTTGTGGATAAGCCCTCTTCAAGTCCGGGTCATTACTGTAGCCGATCGGCATGAAGAGTATGCCCATGAAGTAGCTCGTCTTTTAAGACAAGCAGGCTTCCTTTGCGATGTAGATGATTCCAGCGAGTCTGTGAATAAAAAAATTCGCAATGCACAAATAATGCAAATCAATTATATGCTTACTGTAGGTGACAAGGAGCAAGAAAATAGAACCATTTCCCTCCGCACAAGAGATAATGTAGTCCACGGAGAAATGGAGCTGACTCCTTTCATGGAAACGATTGGAAAAGAACGAAGGGAACGAGCTTTGCTCTCCCCATTTGCACAAGCAGGGAATCATGCATAGAATCGCCATCAGCAGTTTTAAAGGAGGAACCGCTAAGACCTCCACCGCTCTCCATATGGGAGCGGCTCTTGCCAAGTACCACAAACAAAAGGTGCTGCTCATCGATTTTGATGCGCAAGCAAATCTGACCGCGGGACTCGGCTTCGATCCAGATGCCCAGGACAGTATGGCACCCGTATTGCAGGGCAATAAAAAGGTTGAAGAGGTGATCCTTCCAACCTGCATCCCTAACCTATTTCTCATCCCTGCAGATACCTGGCTAGAAAGAGTAGAGGTGACAGGGACGCTTGCAGCGGATCGCTATTCTCATGAAAAACTCAAAGAGATTCTGCGCCCCTTGCAATTTGACACGATTATCATCGATACGCCCCCTTCGCTCTGCTGGCTTACAGAGTCTGCCCTCATCGCAGCGCAACATTCTTTAGTCTGTGCAACACCTGAGTTTTATAGCGTAAAAGGGCTGCAAAGACTTTCTCTTTTCTTGGAAAACATCTCGCAAAGGCATCCCTTAGAAGTCTTAGGAGTCGCTCTTTCTTTCTGGAATCCTCGCGGCAAAAGCAATGACACTTTCTTAGAGGTCATTGAAACTACGTTTCCTCAAAAAATGCTAGAGACAAAGATCCGCAGGGACATCGCTGTTTCCGAGTCTTCCGTATTTGGCAAACCAGTATTTGAAACGTCTCCTAAAAGCAGAGCTGCCCAAGACTATGTATCCCTCACTAAAGAAATTCTAAAACGGATGTAAAGCGCTCGATCTATGGCAAAAGTCAATTTTCTCCTTTCGGAAAGACTCAAAGTAGCGACAGAAAAGCTCTCCAAGATGACGAACCTTGCAGAGATGTCTTCTTCCGGAAACCTATCGAGCTTTGCCGGAGTCTTCAAAGTTGCAACGCTGACAGAGAAAGAGCTGCAGTCGCTAAAAGAACTCCTCGCCCATTACAGCGACGAAGGACAGGATATCCATCATGATTTTGAGTCTCTATCTGCTTTAACATCGGAGCTGAAGGCTATCAATAACCAAGCCGCCATCCTCCATGGAGAAAGGATCAAAAAAGCGCAGCAGATTCTAAAAAAATACAAAGATGGGGCTTTTACTCTGTGGCTCATCCAAACCTACGGCAATAGACAAACCCCTTATAACTTTTTACAATACTATGAGCTCTATATCGCTCTGCCGCAAATGCTCCTACCCAAGCTTGACGAGATGCCAAGACAAGCAGCATATACATTAGCGAGTAGAGAAGGTCCTTTTGAAAAAAAAGAGGAGATCATCAAAAGTTATCAGGGAGAAACCAAACAGCAGCTGCTAGAACTGATTCGAAGGACATTCCCTCTTGCTCAAAAAGACCGTAGAGCACAGGACCATGGAAAAAACCTTCTTAAAGGACTTGAACGAATATGCTCCTTTTTAGAGCAGCATCCCCTCATGATGACTTCTCTACAGAAGAAAAAAGCTAAGCAGCTTCTTCTCAACATTGAAACCTACATCCAAAAAGCCTCTCATGACTGACAATCCTTCTTTTGAATCCCCTCTTTTTTCTCGCTATGCCAGCCGAGAGATGCTCCACCTATTTTCTCCTCAATACAAATATACCACCTGGAGAAAGCTATGGATCGCGCTTGCTAAAGGCGAGCAGGCTCTTGGCCTTCCCATCCACGACGACCAAATACAGTCCTTAGAAAGAGCCATCCACGATATTGATTTCGCTCGCGTAGCCCACTATGAAAAAATCCTAAACCATGATGTGATGGCCCATATCCATGCCTATGGAGATGTTTGTCCTGACGCTAAAGGAATCCTCCATATGGGAGCCACCTCTTGTTATGTCACCGATAATACAGACCTTATCCAGATGAGAGAAGGGCTCCACATCCTCCAAGCAAAACTTATCGAAATCGTAAGAAGACTTAAGTGCCAAGCGGAAAAATATGCTGATACCGCCTGCTTAAGCTATACTCATTTCCAATCTGCACAACCCACTACTGTCGGAAAAAGGATCTGTATGTGGATCCAAGACGTTCTCATGGATCTCCATGATATAGCCACTCAAATCAATAATCTCCATTTTCTTGGAGTAAAAGGCGCTACAGGAACTCAAGCCTCCTTTCTCTCTCTTTTCGATGGCAATACAGGGAAAGTACTACAACTAGAGCGATATGTAGCCGAATCCATGGGATTTACAAAAATTATCCCTATCTCAGGACAAACCTATACTCGCAAACAGGATATGCGCATATTCCATGCTCTTTCTGGAATTGCAGCCACAGCACATAAATTCGGCACCGACCTCCGACTTCTAGCCCACCGTAAAGAAATGGAAGAGCCTTTTGGCGAGCAGCAGGTAGGGTCTTCTGCGATGCCTTACAAGCGCAATCCTACCCGCTCGGAAAGGATGTGCGGTCTTGCCAGATTTCTTCTTTCTCTTGATGCCAATCCCTCTTACACAGCAGCGACACAATGGTTAGAGAGAAGTCTCGACGACTCTGCCAACCGCAGACTATCTATTCCTGAAGCGTTTTTGGTTGCCGACGCAGTTTTGAACCTCATGATCCACCTTGCATCCAACCTTGTAGTCTACCCCAAAGTAATCGCGAGGCATCTAGAGCAAGAGCTCCCTTTTCTTGCCACAGAGCAAATCTTGATGGCTTCTGTTAAAAAAGGGAAAGACAGGCAATCGGTTCATGAAAAACTTCGCCAATACAGCATGGAAGTCACTCAAAAATGGAAAGAAGAGGGGATTGTAGAGGACTTGCTTGCAAAGATCATCCAGGACCCCTCGATCGGTCTTTTACGCGAAGAAATCGAGGCTCTGCTCGATCCTAAGCATTTCATCGGGATGGCACCTCAGCAGGTGTTGGAGTTTCTTCAGATGGAAGTCCATCCGATCCTCTCTAAATACCAATCCAGCCGGGTGCCCATCGCTGAAATTTCTATCTAGTGCAAATAGTTTTCTCCTCCGTTATCGGAAGGCCCGCCAATTTGGTTTGTCACGACATCCTCTAAAACGGTATAAAGCTTGATCTTCTCCGGCAAATAGAACTCCATGTCATATGGGAGAAATACGTTGTAAGTTTTCATGAAATCTAAAATCTTCTTCATCCCGCTTCTTCGAATGATCATAGAATGGGCGCCAAAGCGCGCTCCGATAGAGCGAAAATGCGCTCCTATCTTCCTATTTTTAAGATACTGTTCAGGATGTTTTGGAACATAGTTAGGCCTTTTAGCATAGCCTGCGCAAGGCACATATTTCCCATCAGATCCACGAATATCTTGGTCCGTAAATAAGATATCCCAATTTCTCTTTCCCACCCTTTTGTCGAGTTTTTTTACTAATGCAGAAAGAACATTAGGATCTCTTACTACTTGGATATCGTCTTCCATTACCCAGATCGTTTCATAACCTGAATCATATGCATCTTGCAACACAGACAGGTGGCTCATTACAATTCCAATCGTTCCTCTTGCCGTGCAATGGCAGAAATAGGTAGTTCCGTAGTTTTCAATGAGTTCATGGCGATAGGAAAAATCTCCGTCCATAGGATAGGTAGTCGCCCAAAAACCTCCCTCCATTCCTGGAGCAAACTTCACTCCTATCTCGTTGATCATTTCTAATGAAAGCTCTTTCCATCCATTGAATGCAGAAAAGCGATACGGATAGATGCCATATGGGCCAAGCTGCGCACTGCACCTTGCAAATTTCTCAGGCCGTTCATCCAAGTTGATCATATAGATGAAGTCGATCCCTTCCATCGAATGCCCCTCTTCTTTATATAGGGGCTTCTTAAAGTAATCCTGCAGTTGTCCCTGCAGCTGTGAAAATATAAAGACAGAGGCTAAGAAAAAAAACATTCTCTTCATATCAATCTCTCCTGGTGTAAAAAAACAGGCAAGATGCCAAATCGCAAATAAGCTTTAAAGCTATTTTGAAAAATCGGAGCTTCGAAGTAGGCGCAAAATGAATATAGATTGTTTTAACAAGCAGGAAGAATATTTTTTTTGAATTCTTATATCTCACGAGAAAGAGAGATCACCTACAAGCGTTGATAATTCCGTGCATTCAGAACTTTTAACTGGACGAAACTATCGCATTTGCCTTAGAATCAAAAATTTTCTTTCAAATGATGTCGAGGATATGATGAACTATTTAGCAGTTTTGTTTCCGCTTTCTTTGCGTCAAGTTAAGAGCATTTTGATCATGTTAGGAATGATTTTTTTTACCCTCAGTGGTTTCACTGCACAGAGTGTAAAAGAGTCTATACCCGAAACTTCTTTCTTCATTCCTTCAGGCAAATTTCAAGAAAATACCAACATGCAATCATTTGCTATTTTTGAAGAAGCAGCCAAAAACAGAGAAGCTTTTTGGGCAAAGCAAGCAGAATGTCTTGAATGGTTTCATACTTGGGATAAGGTTCTTGAATGGAATCCTCCCTATGCAAAGTGGTTTGTAGGAGGTAAGCTTAATGCCTGCTATAACTGCTTAGATCGGCACATAAAAACTCCTGTACGTAAGAAGATAGCGCTTATTTGGGAGGGAGAAAGAGGAGAAGAAAGATCAATCACTTATGAAGAACTCTATAAAGAAGTCAATAAATTTAGCAACGTTCTTAAAAATTTTGGCGTTGAAAAAGGAGATAAGGTTGCAATCTATCTTCCAATGGTGCCGGAAGCTGTGGTTGCAATGCTTAGTTGCGCCCGTATTGGAGCTGTCCATACTGTGATTTTTGCAGGCTTTTCTGCAGATTCCTTAAAAGACAGAATTATAGATGCAGAAGCAAAATTGCTCATTACCGCAGATGGAGGATTTCGGAAGGGTAAAATTGTCCCATTAAAAGAGATAACCGATCTAGCACTTGAAGAAGCTTCTTCCGTAGAAAATGTGGTTGTGTTGAAGCACACAGGGCATTCCGTTGCGATGCGAGATCAAAGAGATTACTGGTACGACGAACTAATGAATAACGCCTTACCAGAGTGTCCTCCAAAAGTCATGGATGCAGAAGATGTGCTTTATATTCTTTATACTTCAGGTACCACAGGGAAACCAAAAGGAATCATTCATACAACTGGCGGCTACATGGTAGGGACTACGATGACAACACGCTGGGTATTTGATATTAAACCAGACGATATTTACTGGTGTACTGCAGATATTGGGTGGGTTACCGGTCATAGTTATGTGGTTTATGGCCCTCTTTCTAACGGAATGACACAACTTCTTTATGAAGGAGTTCCGGATTTTCCTGAACGCAATCGGTTTTGGAAGCTCATTGAAAAATATAGAGTTACAATTCTTTATACAGCGCCTACAGCTATCCGTACATTTATGAAATGGGGAGAAGAATGGCCTCAAGGATGTAACCTTTCATCACTGCGTCTTTTAGGATCAGTCGGCGAGCCTATTAACCCTGAGGCCTGGATGTGGTATTACAACCATATTGGACAGCGGAAATGTCCTATAGTCGATACATGGTGGCAAACAGAGACAGGAAGCATCATGATAGCACCAATTCCTGATCTGACCGCTCTAAAACCAGGGAGCGCAACTAAACCATTGCCGGGTATTGATGTCGCTATTGTGGATGATCATGGACATCCTCAATCCTCTGGCTTCCTCGTAATTACCTCTCCCTGGCCTTCAATGTTGCGAGGAATTCATAATGATCCCGTTCGATACGAAGAAACCTATTGGAAGAAATGGGATGGAGTCTACTATTTTACAGGAGATGGCGCTAAGAAAGATGATGATGGCTATTTTTGGCTTTCTGGGCGAGTGGATGATGTCATTAATGTGTCAGGCCATCGGTTGGGAACCATGGAAATTGAAAGCGCTCTTATAGACTACCATGGCGTAGCAGAAGCTGCTGTCGTGGCTATTGCTCATTCAATTAAAGGCCAAGCAATTGTGGCCTTTGTAATCCTCAAGGATGGCATCAACCTTCATACTGAGTTAGAAAATGAGCTGAAACAACATGTGGCCAAGAAAATTGGAGCGATTGCAAGACCTGAAAAAATCCTTTTCGTTGGGAATCTTCCGAAAACTCGGAGCGGCAAAATCATGAGACGACTTCTTCGCGACATTGCTGAAGGACGTATTGCAGGAGATACAACTACTTTATCTGATCCTTCAATTATTGAACAGATTAAAGAAAAATACCAAGAGGAATAAAAAAAACAAAATGAAGAAGACGATTTTATTTTGTTGTCTATTTATTTTTTCCATTAGAGCCTTGAAATCAGAAGAACAACAGCATCCTTTATTTTTTAGTTTAGGCTCTCATTGTGAAATTGCAGATATGTTTGGGCATTATGGTCTTAGACATGCTGCAGGACCGCTAGACTGGGTATTAACTCTAGACTACGATCGCTTCCTTTTGCTCTTAGAGAATGACTTTGAAGGTTTTGTAGATGAGCAATTTTTAATACAATATCCAGATACTCATGTTATCAATTCACTGTATAACATTGATTTTCGTCATGATTGGCCTGATTTAGATTTTGAAAAACACCTTCCCGAAGTTCAATCCAGATTAGGAAGGCGTATAAATCGAATATTAGACTTAAAACATCATGAAGGTAAAGTCTATTTTATACGAGGTGCATTTGATACGAATATCAACCCTCATCTTCCAACAATTACGAAAGAGTGTACGAAAATTACCCCCCAAGATGCTGAAAATATTAGAAATGTTCTCTGCAGGAAATATCCTAATCTAGATTTTGTGTTAGTAATTTTTAATTACAAGGAAGAATCTGTAGACGAGTTTAGATTTTTATCTGGAATCATTGAATTTAAAGTCAGCAAATTGAACAGAATTGAAAAGGAAAAAAGCTATAAAAAAGCAATAGAATCCTTAATTTCAATAACTTCAGGAGAGTAGCAAATGAGAATAAAAAAAATTCTTCCATCCTTTTTATTGTTTTTTTTCTACTTTGGTGGATTAGAGGCAGAAGAAAATCGACGCCCACTATTTTTCAGTTTAGGCTCCAATTGTGAAATTGCAAATATTCTGGAATACTACAATCTACGGCATGCAGCTGGGCCGTTAGATTGGGTATTAACCTTAGACTATGATCGCTTTCTTTTACTCTTAGAGAATGACTTTGAAGGTTTTGTAGATGAGCGGTTTTTAATACAATATCCAGATACTCATGTTATCAATTCACTGTATAACATTGATTTTCGTCATGATTGGCCTGATTTAGATTTTGAAAAACACCTTCCCGAAGTTCAATCCAGATTAGGAAGGCGTATAAATCGAATATTAGACTTAAAACATCATGAAGGTAAAGTCTATTTTATACGAGGTGCATTTGATACGAATATCAACCCTCATCTTCCCACGATTACAAAGGAATGTACGAAAATTACATCGCAAGATGCCCAAAACATTAGAAATGTTCTCGATAGAAAATACCCCAACTTGGATTGCATATTAATTATTATCAACTATGAAGAGGAATTGGGGTGTGATTTTGATGAATTGGAAGGAGTTATTGAATTTAAGGTCGCTAAGTTAGATCGACAAAAAAGACAAGAAGATTACAAAATGATAATGGAGCTTTTGATGGAAAAAACGAGTCTGGAGTTGGAGGACAAGCACTAAATATTATGCGAGTAGCTGGCGTTCTAGACTGAACTTCAGGGCGATTTACGCAAGAAGTCTATTTTCTTGGAAGCACTATTTTGAAAGATAAATCGGATCGGCGCCGCGCGCGATCCCTATAGTGGTTGGCGAAAACTGGACAGAAAATCAAAGGAAAATAAGTTAAACTTTTTAGCGGCTTAAAAACCAAAAAAAAGGAGTGCAGAAATGGCCAAGAGAACACGTCATTCAGCGGAATTCAAAGCAAAAGTCGCAATAGAAGCTGCTAAAGAACTCAATACCTTAGCGGAATTGTCCAGTAAATATAAAGTACACCCAGTACAGATTTCAAAATGGAAGCAAGAGTTGCTAGAAGGCGCTGCAAGCATATTTTCCTCTCAAAAAAGGCTCGACAATCGAAATGAAGAACTAGAGAATGCCTACCGACATATAGGGGAAATTACTGTAGAAAGAGATTGGCTTAAAAAAAAACTACATCTTTAGTTTTAGAGGAAAAGCGCCGCCTGATTACGTTGGACGACGATACATTTTCTATTGAGAAGCAGTGTGATCTATTGGACATTGCAAGATCCACTTACTACTATGAGCCCTGCAAAGAAAATTCGTGGCATGTAACTGTTATGCAGGCAATGGACAAAATTTATACAGCTCATCCCGATAAGGGCAAACGGCGGATAAGCGAGGATTTGAAAATCGCGGGGTATAACGTAGGAGTGGATTTGTGCAGAACGCTAATGAAAAAGATGGGAATAGAAGCGATCTATTGCAAGCCAAATTTGAGTAAGAGAAACCTAGCACATAAGGTCTATCCATACCTTCTGAGGGGTGTGGAAATCACCCATCCCAATCAGGTGTGGAGTACTGATATAACCTATATCCCTATGCCGAACGGTTATCTCTATTTAACAGCAGTAATTGACTGGTTCAGTCGCTATGTTTTGTCATGGAGGATATCCAACTCTTTAGACGGAAGTTTTTGTAGAGAGGCTCTTATAGAGGCATAGCAAAAGGGAGTCCCCGAAATCTTTAATACCGATCAGGGACCTCAATATACAAGCATGGAATTTGTACAGATTCTAATGGATCACGAGATTACTGTTAGTATGGATGGTCGAGGTAGAGCTCTGGATAATATATTTGTAGAGAGACTTTGGAGAACGGTCAAATACGAAGATATATACATTAGACTTCTTTCGAAACTAAATTTTTGAGTATACTGCCTCCTTCAAAAGTGAG